>CAYWCK010000330.1:0-6071 GCA_964456685.1 uncultured Bifidobacteriaceae bacterium
ATGCAGCAGTCCGGCGTTGTGCAAATGCTCGGCCACCTCGCCAAACTGGCTGGGTGAGGTAGCCAGATAAAACAGCAGGTTCTTCCGCAAGCGAGGATCGCCAAAACTATTCAATAATTGCTCCAGCCGGACGTAGGCGCTCGCATCTGTGAGATCGCCCAGGCAATAAACAACGTTTTTGGAAAACTCGGTCCAGACCGCCTCGTCCACCGGTTTGGTGCGCGAAAATTGATCCAGCGCCGTGCGGAGTTCGCCGCGCCACGAGTCATCAGTTTTTTCTCGCCGGGCGAAGCCGACCACGCGGAACGGTGAAGGTAATTGCTTGTCCTTGAACAAATGGTAGAGCGCGGGAATCAGCTTGCGGGCGGTCAGATCGCCGCTGGCGCCAAAAATTACAATGGTGCCGGGTTCGACGGGCTTGCGGGCGTCGTCCAGGCGGCATGAGTTGGCTTCCTCCACAAAACTGGGTGCGTTCACCCTCGAAGAGTGGCCGGAAACGGGGTCAATTTCAACGCATCATGTTGGCGTTCGCGGAAAAGCGCTCCTTCGGCTCTTCGCCGTAAAGTGACCTCAATGTTCATGTTCAATTCCTGATGTGGTGTTGGCCAAAAAATGGTTGGCGTCCATAAGTTGTTCCGAATAGCTTTCGCGCAATTATGGCTATGAAATCAGTCAGATTCTGGACCCCTCTCCTAACTCTCGGGCTGGCCAACGCCGCATTCGCCAGCGAAGCCGACATCAAAATCCCGCCGCTTGATACCGTGAAGTTCGCCGGTTTGGGCGGCATGAGTGGCTCGGCCTTGATGTACATCGGCATCGTAATTTGTGCCATCGGTGCCGTCTTCGGCATCGTGCAATACCTGCAGACGAAAGCCCTTCCCGTGCACGACAGCATGGCGAAGGTCTCCAATACGATCTGGGAGACTTGCAAAACTTACCTGTTCACCCAGGGCAAGTTCCTCGCCATCCTTTGGGTGCTCATCGCAGCGTGCATGGTGTATTACTTCGGCGTGTTGCAGCACAACTCCGCGGCGCACGTCATCGTCATTCTGCTCGCGTCCATCCTCGGAATTCTCGGCAGCTACGGCGTCGCGTGGTTCGGCATCCGTATCAACACTGTCTCCAATTCCCGCGCTGCTTTCTCCGCGCTTAAGGGAAATCCCTTCGCCACGCTGTGCATCCCGTTGCGCTCGGGCATGAGCGTCGGTCTGCTGCTCGTCGCGGTCGAATTGTTCTTCATGATTTGCATCCTGATGTTTCTGCCGCGCGAACTCGTTGGCCCGTGCTTCATCGGTTTCGCCATCGGTGAATCGCTCGGCGCGTCGGTGCTCCGTATCTGCGGCGGTATCTTTACGAAGATCGCCGACATCGGCTCGGACCTGATGAAGATCGTGTTCAAGCTGCCCGAAGACGATCCGAAGAATCCGGGCGTCATCGCGGACTGCACGGGTGACAACGCCGGCGACTCGGTTGGTCCGACGGCGGACGGTTTTGAAACCTACGGCGTCACGGGCGTGGCGCTGATCGCGTTCCTCGCACTGGCCCTCGCGGCCAATCCGGCCATTTGCGCCACGTTGATCATCTGGCTGTTCGTCATGCGCGCGTTGATGATCGTGACCTCGCTGGTTTCCTATTTCGGCAACGAAATTTTCAGCAAGGCCAAATACGGTTCGCAAAAAGACTTCGATTTCGAAGCACCCCTGACCCATCTCGTTTGGATCACTTCGGCGGTTTCCATTGCCATCACCTTCATCGCCAGCAAGCTGCTGCTGGGCGATTTCAAAATCGAGGGCGTTGACCCAGCGGTCACCGCCAATCTTTGGTGGGTGCTCTCGGTCATCATCAGTTGCGGCACGGTGGCCGGTGCGTTGATCCCCGAATTCACCAAAATCTTCGTCAGCACGAGTTGCAAGCACGTCAAGGAAGTCACAAATTGCTCCAAGCACGGCGGCGCGTCGTTGAACATCCTCTCCGGCTTCGTGGCGGGCAATTACTCAGCGTTCTGGATGGGCTTGTGCATCATGGTGCTGATGTTCACCTCGTATTATTTCTCGCAGAATCCGGCGCTCCTCGCCCTGATGCCGGGCAAGTTCGCTTTCGCCGCGCCGATCTTCGCGTTCGGTCTCGTGGCGTTCGGCTTCCTCGGCATGGGGCCGGTGACGATTGCCGTGGACAGCTACGGTCCGGTCACCGACAACGCCCAATCCGTTTACGAACTCTCGCAGATCGAAAGCCGCCCGAACATCAAGGCCGAGATCAAAAGCCAGTTCGGTTTCGACGCCGATTGGGACAACGCCAAGCACCAGCTCGAAAAGGGCGACGGCGCCGGCAACACCTTCAAAGCCACCGCCAAGCCCGTGCTCATCGGCACGGCGGTCGTCGGTGCGACCACAATGGTGTTCGGCATCATCATGCTCTTGCAGGGAATGTATGAAGCGCAGGTCGCCGCCGGCGGAACTGGGCCGTTCAAGCCCGTGGTGGACGCGCTCTCGATCGTGCAACCGGAAATCATCCTCGGCCTCATCATGGGCGGCGGCGTGATCTATTGGTTCACCGGCGCAAGCTGCCAGGCGGTCGTGACGGGTGCGTATCGCGCAGTGGTTTACATTAAGGAAAACATGAAGCTCGACGCCACCACGGCGAGCGACAAGGACTCGAAGGAAGTCGTCCGCATCTGCACAGAGTACGCGCAGAAGGGCATGTGGAACATCTTCATCGTCGTGTTCTGCTTCGCGCTGGCGTTGCCGTTCTTTAATCCCTACTTCTTCATCGGCTACCTCATCGGCATTGCGTTCTTTGGTCTGTTCCAGGCCATCTTCATGGCGAACGCCGGTGGTGCGTGGGACAACGCCAAGAAGATTGTCGAAGTTGATCTCCGCCAGAAAGGCACGGACCTCCATGCCGCCACCGTCGTCGGCGACACCGTGGGCGATCCGTTCAAGGACACCAGCTCCGTGGCGATGAACCCGGTGATCAAGTTCACTACCCTGTTCGGTCTGTTGGCGGTGGAAATCGCCGTGACCATGAAAGATCAGAGCACCAAGACCGGCATTGGCGTGTTCTTCTTCATCGTGGCACTGATCTTCGTCTATCGCTCGTTCTACGGGATGCGGATTCCCGAGAACAAGTAAGCCGAAAAGCTCTCCTCAACCCCATCCGTCATCCGGCGGATGGGGTTTTCATTTCGCGATATTGGCGCGGACAACACCGCGCTTGACGCATCAAACAGCTCCGGATGAAAGGACAACCGGAAGCGGTTACAGATTTCGGGTAACCCGCTTGGGACGACTGGCAATTTTTCAACAAGCTGAAAGCGCCGCCCTTGCCCCGCCCGCCACAGCCCAGCAAAATTTACATTGAGCAACCGAAAGTGATTGCGGTCCAAAGGCAGCAATCGCGATAATTGATTCAGACGTGAAGACAACAAAGCAACCAGTCACAGCTATGGGGCAAAAGGAATCTCCTAATCTTTCATCCAGCCCGGCGGCGGAAAACACGCAGCCGGCGGGCAGTGGCGCAGCGGCGGGGAACGCATCTTGGAAAGAAATCGTGGCGCGTTATCAAACGCCCTCGATCAGCCGGGGCGTCTGGCAGATCTTGAACACGGTGGTCCCGTATGTGGGGCTATGGTTCATCATGTATTTCACGCTGAACGTCTCCTGGTGGCTCACGGTGCCGTTGGCGATGCTGGCGGGCGCGTTGGTGGTGCGGATCTTCATCATTTTCCACGATTGCGGGCACGGCTCCTTTTTCAAGTCCGGGACGGCGAATCACATCGTGGGCGAAATCACCGGCCTGTTGACGTTCACCCCGTACTATCATTGGCGCTGGGAGCATGCCATTCATCACTCCAGCGCCGGGGACTTGGATCGGCGTGGGTTGGGCGACATCTGGACGCTGACCGTTCAGGAGTACCTGGAATCGTCCCGCTGGCGTCGGTTCTCTTATCGGCTGGCGCGGAATCCCTTCATTCTCTTCGTCCTGGCGCCGCTGTTTCTCTTTTTGGTGCTGAACCGAATTCCCAAGCTCCGGGCGCCGGCACGGGAGCGATATTCCGTTTACCTGACCAATCTGGTTCTCGGCGGCATGGTCGCCGGGTTGATCTGGATATTCGGCCTGAAGGCGTTTCTCATCATTCAGTTGACCATCCTCATGGTGGCGGGCTCGACGGGCGTCTGGCTGTTTTACGTGCAGCACCAATTCGAGGACGTTTACTGGGAGCGCGCTGATAAGTGGGATTATGCGATGGCGGCGCTCAAGGGCAGTTCCTTCTACAAGTTGCCCAAGGTGCTGCAATGGTTCTCCGGTAACATCGGCTACCACCATATTCATCACCTCAGTCCGCGGATTCCGAATTACCACCTGGAGAAATGCCACAAGTCGGAGCCGCTGTTCCAGGCCGTCAAACCCGTCACGCTGCTCGGGAGCTTGAAGTCCTTCACCTTCCGGCTATGGGATGAGCAACAGCACAAGCTGGTTGGCTACGCCCACTTGCGTGCGATCCGCCGGCAGCAGCGAACGGCCAATCGGGTCTAAGAGTTGGAAAATCCGCGCCGCGCAATAGGCCAACGGCCCAGCGGCGCGGCTGTTTCAGTGGTACTCCTGCACGGTCTTCACCGCATAGCCCGACTTCTTCAAGGCTGCGATGCCTAGCGCCGCCGCCTTTGCCCCGCTGAGGGTCGTCATGATCGGCGTGCCGGTGTAAACCGCGGTCGTGCGAATCTTCACCTCGTCGGCGCGCGGCGTCTGGCCGGCGGGCGTGTTGATGATGAGCTGCAGTTCCTTGTTCTTCATGAAGTCCACCGCGTTCGGGCGACCTTCGGAGATCTTGTGGATGCGTTCGACCTTCAAACCGGCCTGTTGCAGAACCGCCGCCGTGCCCCCCGTGGCGATCAATTCAAAGCCCAGGTCCACGTACGCGCGGGCGATTTCAGCCACCTTCTGCTTGTCGCGGTCATTGACGCTGATGAACACCTTGCCGGTGAGCGGGAGTGGCGCAATGGCCGCCATCTGGGATTTCGCGTAGGCCACTCCGAGGTCGCTGTCCAAACCCATCACTTCACCCGTCGAACGCATCTCGGGTGAGAGCAGAATGTCCTGTCCGTGAAAGCGGTTGAAGGGAAACACTGATTCCTTCACCGCCCAGTATTTCGGCCAGACTTCCGCGGTGAAGCCGAGTTCCTTGAGCGTCTTCCCCGCCATTACTTTCGCCGCCAGTTTGGCGAGGGGAAAACCGATGGCCTTGCTCACGAACGGCACCGTGCGCGAGGCGCGCGGGTTCACTTCGAGAACGTAAACGGTTTCGCCCTTCACCGCGTACTGCACGTTCATCAGGCCGATGACCTTGAGTTCCCTGGCCATCGCATGCGTGTACTCGCGGATGGTTTTGATCACGGATTCCGAAAGCGTGTGCGGGGGCAGCACCATGGCGGCGTCTCCGGAATGAACGCCCGCAAACTCGATGTGCTCCAGCATGCCGCCGATGACAATCGTGCTGCCGTTGGCGTGGCCGACATCAGCGATGCAATCCACATCCACCTCGGTCGCGTCTTCGAGGAATTTGTCCACCAGCACCGGGCGCTCGGGGGAAGCCTCGACCGCGAAGCGCATGTAGTGCTGCAACTCGGCATCGGAATAAACGATCTGCATCGCGCGGCCGCCCAGCACGAAGCTCGGCCGCACCAGCACGGGATAAGTCAGCCGCTTCGCTACTTCGAGCGCTTCGTGTTCGTTCGTGGCGATGCCGTTGGGCGGCTGCGGTATCTGGAGCCGGTCGAGCATCGCGGCGAAAAGCTTCCGGTCTTCGGCGATCTCAATGCTCTGCGGCGAAGTGCCGATGATGTTCACGCCGTTCTTCTGCAGGCCGAGCGCGAGATTCAGCGGCGTCTGCCCGCCGAACTGCGCAATCGCCCCCCAGCACTTCTCCCGTTCGTAAATGTGCAGCACGTCCTCCAGCGTGAGCGGTTCGAAAAACAGTTTGTCGCTCGTGTCGTAGTCGGTGGAGACGGTTTCGGGATTCGAGTTCACCATGATGGTTTCAAAACCATCTTCCTTCAGCGCGAACGCCGCGT
>CAYWCK010000331.1:0-6043 GCA_964456685.1 uncultured Bifidobacteriaceae bacterium
TCTCGGCTTTGCGGAAGGAGAGATTCTCCATGATCGTCCCCATGTTTTCGTTCGGGATTTCGACGAACAACTTTTCGATGGGTTCGAGCGGGTTGCCGGCGGCATCCTTCTTCCAGAGCACTTCCGGACGGGACACGAGAACTTCGTAACCTTCGCGGCGCATTTGCTCTACAAGAATGGCGATCTGCATTTCGCCACGTCCGCTCACGGCAAAGATTTTCGGATCCGGGGTCTGCGCGATGCGGAGCGCGACGTTCGTGCGGATTTCCTTTACCAAACGATCCCAAATGTGGCGCGCGGTGACGAGCTTACCGTCCTGACCAGCGAGCGGGCCGTCGTTCACGGCGAATTCCATCTGAATCGTCGGCGGATCAATCGGGATGTAAGGCAGAGCCGGGCGCGCTTCGCTGTCGCAAATCGTTTCGCCAATGAACACTTCCTCGAAACCAGTAATGCCCACGATGTCGCCGGCATGCGCCTCGGTGATCTCAATGCGCTTCATGCCTTCGAAGTGGTAAAGCATCGTGATCTTGCCCTTGGTGATCTTGCCATCGCCGTGGCGACAGATGGCCGCGTCGCCGACCTTGACCTTGCCTTCGTAGATTTTGCCGAAAGCAATACGGCCGAGGTAGTCGGAGTAATCGAGGTTCGCGACGAGCACTTGAAAGCCTTCACCCGCTTTGGCACGCGGCGGCGGGATGTGTTTCACGATGGCATCGAAAAGCGGCTCCATCGTGCCGCTGACGTGATCGAGCTGCTCTTTGGCGTAACCCGCCTTGGCCGAGCAGTAAATGAACGGGAAATCGAGCTGCTCATCCGTCGCGTTGAGCGACATGAATAACTCGAACACTTCATCCAAAACCTTTTTTGGATTTGCGTTGTCGCGGTCGATCTTGTTGATGACGACGATGGGCTTCGCGCCGGCTTCGAGGGCCTTGCGGAGCACGAAGCGCGTTTGCGCCTGCGGACCTTCCGCGGCATCCACGACGAGAAGCACGCCGTCGATCATGTTCATGATGCGCTCCACTTCGCCGCCGAAATCCGCGTGGCCGGGAGTATCCACGATGTTGATGTGGTAATTCTTGTATTTGAACGCGGCGTTCTTGGCGCGGATGGTGATGCCCTTTTCCTTTTCGAGGTCCATCGAATCCATCAAGCGCTCTTCCTGGGACTCGTGCTGGTTGGCGCGGAAGGTGCCGGATTGTTTGAGCAGGCAGTCCACGAGCGTGGTCTTGCCATGATCAACGTGCGCGATGATCGCGATGTTTCGAATGTGTTGCATATCGTAAATGACCGGCTCGTCCACGCCGAAAAAATACCAATCGCCACCATCAAACGCGACCGGGAAACGCTGGCAAATACCAGCGACAGCGAAGCAAACCCATTTGCCGGGCCGCGTAGTCTGCGGATTCGCCGCGAAAGGTCAAGCCGCGTCTGGCGCGATTTTACCCAAGCTGCCCAAAGCGCAACAGCCGCAACGCGCAATTAGCCCGGATCCATTCAGCGCCAACTTGATTGACCGACTCGTAACCGCGCGCATTCAGCAACAAATCAGGCCGGTTTCAAGGCTCATTTGAGCGCCCCCATGCCTGCCTCACCAAGTGGCTGAAAACAATTCACCGCGCCGCGGCCAGACTGGCACCGGCGGCGCTAACTGGATCGCATCGTGATAATTAAGTCCGCGCCACTGGAAAACCTTGAACCGCCCCGGAAGGTGACCGCCCTTTCGCCGGGAGCGGAACCGGCCGCGCCTTTCCCGGAGAAACTCTCGTCTGCTGCAAAATGAAAACCAAAACCATGTTGATCCTCTCGCTCGGCGCCAACATCGTGATGCTGCTGGCTCTGGGCTACCTTCACTCTTTACCCGCGGAGCCTCGGGCGACGCCGCCGATTGTCTTCCTGATTGACCGCACCAACCCGGATTCGGTTGCGACCGCGTTCCGCGCGGCGGTGGGCGAAACGGAAGCGCGCTGATGCCCGCATGAATTCGTTCACCAAACTTTGGGAAGAATACCGGCGGACGGAATTTGGGAGTCAACCACCACCGCCCGAACAAATCGCCGCCGTGCGCAGCGCATTCTTTAGCGGCGCCTGGTGCCAGATGGCTTGTGCCAAAAAGCTGCAAACGCTCGAACGCAGCCGGGCGGAGAACGCTTTGCGCGAACTGGAACACGAACTCGCCCAGGAAGTCAGCAACCGGCCGGCCGCCCAACCTCTGCGCAAACTCGCCGCCTAAAAACAAACAACCATCCCTGACATGACTAAGAAATCCAAGTCTCGCAAGGTCCTGCGCCTGGGCTTCCTGCCGGAAAACGACTGCGCCTCGCTGGTGGTGGCGCACGAACTTGGTTGGTTCGCCGAGCAGAACCTGCACGTGGAACTCTCGCGGGAGTCGAGCTGCGCTTCGCTGCGCGATCGCATCCTGCAGGGACAACTCGAAGCCGCACATGCGCCGGCGACCTTGCCCTTCGTGCTGACGCTCGGCCTGGATTTCGAGCAGGCGAACTGCATCAGCGGAATGGTCCTGAGCCTTCAGGGCAACGCCCTCACGATCTCCCAGCGGCTGCGGAAGGAAGGGGTTTGCGATGCCGACACGTTGCGCCGCCGGATTTTCGCGGAGTGGGGTCGGCGCACGTACACCTTTGGCGTGCCCTTCCCCTACTCCGCTCAATACTTCCTGCTTTGCCAATGGCTGCGCTCCGCCGGAATCGTGCCGCACCAGCATGCGCGCATCGTGGTGGTTCCGCCCGAGCAAATGTTCCCCACCCTCGAGCTCGGCTATCTCGACGGCTATTGCGCCGGGGAACCGTGGAATTCCGTCGCCGCCGAGGCCGGCGCCGGCGTGATCCTGGCCACCAGCGCACAACTTGCGCCGTTGCATCCGGAAAAGGCGCTGCTGGTGCGGGAAGATTTTGCAGGCGATCGTGCGGATGAACATGAGTGCCTGATCAGCGTCTTGCGCGAGGCGTGCGCGTTCTGCGAACAACCCGGAAACCGGGAATTGATCTGCGCGATGCTCGCCCAACCGAAATATGTCAACGCTCCAGTCGAATGTATCCGCGCCGGATTCGGCGGCGCGTTGCTCGCGCCCGTCCGCTCGGCGCGAACGCCGCCCGCGCTCAACGTGTTTTGCCAGCACCACGCCAACGAACCCTCGGCGGCGAAATCCGAATGGGTCGCGGATAATCTGGCCACGGTGCTTCTGCCCGCGGGCGGGAAATCCGCGCGTCGGCCGAAGCTCAATTTCATTTTCCGTCCCGATATTTTTGAGCGCTCCCAACGCTGGCTGAGCCAGAAGTTTCGGCCGCCAGCCTCGACCAGATCATCCACCCGGGAGAAGTCAGCGCTCCTCCCCCATCTGGCGCCCGCATGACTCCCTCGAGAGGGGCGCAACCAGTTTCAAATCGCATGGCCAAAGGTTACCTGATTGACATGGACGGCGTGATTTACCGGGGTTCAACCCTGATCCCCGGCGCCGCGGAATTCATCCAGCAACTGCAACGCAACGGGACTCCGTTCCTGTTTCTGACCAACAACTCCGAACGCTCCGCCAAGGACCTGGTCACCAAACTGCGCGCGCTCGGCTTGAAGGTTTCGTGGAAGAACTTCTACACCGCCGCGCATTGCACCGCCGATTTTCTGATTCGGCAAAAGCCGAACGCCAGCGCGTTTGTCATTGGCGAAGGCGGACTCATCGTCGCGCTGCAGGAAGCCGGCATCGCGTTCGACTCCATCCATCCCGACTTTGTCGTCGTGGGCGAAGGACGGTTGTTGAACTTTGAAGTGCTGGAAAAGGCGATGCGTTTTCTCGACAAAGGCAGTCGGCTCGTGGCGACGAATCCCGACACCTGGTGTCCCACGGATAACGGCCCGCGCCCCGGCACCGGCGCGGTGGCGGCGTTGTTGGAAAGCGCCACGGGACAAAACGCCTACTACCTCGGCAAACCCAACCCCTTCATGTTCGTCACCGCCCGCAAACGCCTCGGGTTGCGCACGGGCGAAACCATCATGATCGGAGACACCATGGAAACCGACATCCGCGGCGCCACCGAACTGGAATTGCAATCCTACCTCGTTCTGACCGGCTCAACGAAAGCCGAGGACGTGGCCCGCTATCCTTACCAACCTACGCGCATCCTGGATTCAATCGCCGACCTCCTCGAAGCAAAGCCGGAAACGGAAGCGCAACCGGATTTACTCGCCCCGGCGGCTTGAACGAACCGCGGCGGTTACTTCACCCGGCCGCGCTGCGGGAGATCCTTTCGGTCCAACGGCAAAGTCGCCGCCTGGCTGCGGCACAACCGGCAGAATGTCTCCTCTGCCAACCCGAGCCGATGGGACGACCAATGCGCCAGCACCCAGTTCCGTCGCAGCACGCGCGTGCCCAAGGGCCGCATCTTGAGCAAACCACGCGCGAGTTCGCGCTCCGCCACCCAGGGTGCGAGCACCGAGACGCCCAGCCCGAGCTTCACCATTTCCTTGATGGCCGTGATGCTGCCGATTTCCATCACGGCGCTGGGGGAAACGCCCAGCTGCGCGAAGTGATCGTCCACCACGCCGCCGGTCAGTGAGTTGCGCTGGTAAAGAATGATCGGCTGCGACCGCAAATCCTCGCGTGTCAACGGTTGCCCGGCGGACCACGGATGGCTCGCGCCAAACACCAACAACATCTCGTCCTCAAACAAAGGGCGTTGCTCCAATCCCCGCATCGGCTCCGGCGCCACGCCCACCGCGAGATCGATCCGCCGCGCCCGCAAGGATTCCAACAGCTCCGGCATGTCGCCCGACTCCACTTGCAGGTGCAGGCCGGGATGAAGCTTCTTCAATTCCCGGATCACCGGCGGCAGCAGGATCTGGCAAAAAGTGGCGGCGGCGCCCAAACGCAAACGGGTTTGGCCCCAGCGGCCGAGGTTGCGCACGGCATCGGCAGCGACACTCAACGCCGCCATCGGCTCCTCCACACGTGCCAGCAACTCCTCTCCCGCCGGGTTAAGCACCATCCGTTTGCCCTTCCGGTCAAATAACCGGCAGCCCACTTCCGTTTCCAGCCCACGCAGCGCGTGGCTCAAGGCGGAAGGCGTCAAACTGACTTCCTGCGCCGCTGCCGCTACGCTTCCATGACGCGCCACGGCGCTGAACATCCGCAATACTCGTAATTCCACAGCCGCGCTTCATGCAATTCCGATGCCGAAGGCCGATGATGCGGAAACCCGCGTCCGCATTGAGGCGAGAAAAATTCATCCGCCGGAGCGGTTGGCGATTTTGCGTCGCATCGTGAAAAACGCGACACCAACGCCGTGCTCAATGCTCCCTCAGTCCGGCAGGCAAAGTTGTTTGGTGGAGCGATGTTGCTGACGAGCAAGGATTGAACAGTTGCCGCGGCGCACGCGGAGTCTCCTCCCGCCACGACTTCATTCCGCTTCGATCCAACCCAATGGTTTCGGTTGCCAAACCTTCGACTTGGTTTAGCGTGGCGCGCATGCATGGAAAAATTTCCGCCAAGTTGTTGCTGGGCATTCCGGCCGCGCTCGTCGGCCTGGCGCTGGTAATCCTCTGGAACGGTTGCGCCGCGCCGAAGTCCAGATCCGCCAGCACGCGCGTGCACGTGGACACGACGCAGAAACCGTGGACCCATCTCAAGTTCAACGACAACCCAAACAACTTCCAGTTCGTCATCGTCACGGACCGCACCGGCGGCGCGCGGCCGGGAATCTTCGAGGACGGCGTCCGCAAGATCAACTTGCTCCAACCCGAGTTCGTCATGAGCGTGGGCGACCTCATCCAAGGCGGCACGACCGACCGGCATCTCATCAACATGCAGTGGCTGGAGTTCCGCTCGTTTGTGGACCAGCTGCAAATGCCGTTCTTCTTCGTGCCGGGCAACCACGACGTCAGCAACGAAGTCATGGCCGAGGAATGGAACACCCGTTACGGCCGGCCGTATTACCACTTCGTTTATCGCGACGTCCTCTTCCTCTGCCTCAACTCGGAAGGGGGGGGGGGGGGGGGGGGGGGGGGGGGGGGGGGGGGGGGGGGGGGGGGG
>CAYWCK010000332.1:0-6021 GCA_964456685.1 uncultured Bifidobacteriaceae bacterium
GGTTCAAGGGGTCGGTTTCCGCCCGCACGTTTTTCGGCTGGCGACGAAGTTTCAACTTCATGGCTTCGTCCGGAATGAAATCGGCGGCGTGCGCATCGAGGTTCAGGGGTTGCCGGCACGCCTGCAGGAGTTCGCCGTTGAGTTGGTCAGTGCCGCTCCTCCGCTGGCGAAAATTGCGGCGGTTCAAAATGCGACCGTGCCGCTGGCGGCGGACAAGGATTTTCGGATTCTCCCCAGCGAGGGCAGCTTGCTGGCGGAGGACTTTGTTTCTCCGGACGTGGCGACCTGTAACGAATGCCTCGCCGAAATGTTTGATCCCGCCAACCGGCGTCATCGCTACGCTTTCATCAATTGCACGAATTGCGGTCCGCGCCTGACCATTATTGATGGTGTGCCCTATGACCGCTCCCGCACGACGATGGCAAGCTTCGCCATGTGCCCGGCGTGTCGCGCTGAGTACGAGAATCCAGCTGACCGTCGGTTTCACGCCGAGCCGATCGCCTGTCCCGTTTGCGGGCCGCAACTCGCGCTGCTGGACGGGCAGGGGATGCTTGTGGAAATCAATGATCCGCTTCGCTGGGCGGTGCATGATTTGAAGGTGGGGCGCATTGGCGCGTTGAAGGGGCTCGGCGGGTTTCATCTGATGTGCGATGCGCGGAATGCGAGCGCTGTCGCTCACCTGCGCCAACGAAAACAGCGGGACGAACGGCCTTTCGCGCTCATGGTCGCCGACCTGGCTGCAGCGCAAGTTCTCTGCGAAATCGGGACGGAAGAGGAGCGGACGCTCTGCTCGCCTCAACGCCCGATCGTCCTGCTGCGCCGCCGTGCGGGAGTTCACGTCGCCGACGTCGTCGCGCCGGGCAATCCATCGCTCGGCCTCGTTTTGCCCTATACCCCCTTGCATCATTTGCTGCTGCGCGAACTGGACGGAGTTCCGTTGGTGATGACCAGCGGCAACCGCTCCGATACACCAATCGTTTACCGGGACCATGAACTCGTGAACCAGCTTGGGGGCATCGCGGATTTCTTCCTGACCCACAATCGACCGATTCACTCGCGCTGTGAGGACTCGGTGATGCGCACGGTCGGCAAACGCCTTTTGCCGCTACGACGTTCGCGCGGTTATGCGCCGACCCCGATCCAATTGCCAGTGAGTTGCCCGTGTCCGTTACTGGCGTTGGGTGGGCAGCAGAAGAACACCTTTGCTCTTGGCCGCGGCCGTCACGCGATGCTGAGTCATCATCTCGGCGACCTGGACGATGCGGAAGCGTATCGCGGTTTTCAGGAAGCTGTGGCGGGTTTTGAACGGCTTTACGATTTCCGACCCGAAATGCTCGTGCACGATCTGCATCCTGCTTACGCCTCGACGGAATACGCCCGGCAGCGAATTCTCGTGGAAGGCTTGCCCGGTTTCGCAGTCCAGCATCACCACGCGCACGTCGCAAGTTGTCTGGCGGAAAACGGACTGAACGAGCGCGTGATAGGCGTGGCGTTTGATGGCACGGGTTACGGTCCGGATGGCGCGGTTTGGGGCGGTGAGTTTTTGATCGCGGATTGCCAGTCCTTCGAGCGCGCGGCGCATTTGCGTTATGTGCCGATGCCGGGCGGCGAAGCGGCGATTCGCGCGCCGTGGCGGATGGCGTTGGCGCACCTGCGGGATGCGGGAGAAGCTTTTGACAACCTATGCAAAGACATTCCGCCCGCCGATGTGGCAGTTTTACAGCGGATGATGGCGAACCAGATCAATTCGCCGCTCACCTCAAGTTGCGGGCGGCTGTTCGACGCGGTGGCGGCGTTGCTGGGCGTTCGCCGCGTCGTCAGTTACGAAGGGCAGGCCGCAATCGAAATGGAATGGCTCGCCGCAACGGAGCGCCTCAACGGTGAGTATCCATTCACGTTTGATCCTGACGGGCAACCGATGGTCATTGATACGCGGCCCGTCATCGCGGCGGTGGTGCGCGATTTGACCAACGGCGTGAGCGCAGCCAGCATCGCCCGGCGATTCCATTCCACCATCGCGGCGATCATCGCGAAGGTTTGCTGCGCGCTTCGCGAGCGCTACGGGTTGCAAACTGTCGCGCTCAGCGGCGGCGTGTTTATGAATGCGCTGTTATTGGACGAGGCGGTCACCCGGTTGACAGCGGCGGGATTCAAAGTCCTGCAACATTCGCTGGTCCCGCCCAATGATGGCGGTCTCTGCCTCGGCCAACTCGCCGTCGCCGCCGCGCAGGAAAGGAGTGTGTGAGATGTGTCTCGCCGTTCCCGGAAAAGTGTTGGAGACTTACCGCGAGGCCGACCTGCTCATGGGCAAGATTGATTTCAGCGGCGTGGCCAAGCGCGCCTGCCTCGAATTCGTGCCGCAGGTGAAAGTCGGTGAGTATGTGATCGTCCACGCCGGCTTCGCGCTGTCCGCCATCGATGAAGCGGAGGCGATGCGCATATTCGATTACCTGCGCCAAATGAAAGAACTCGACGAACTGGATTCCGCATGAAGTTCCTCGACGAATATCGCGATGCGGCCGCGGTTAGAAAACTGGCGGATGCGATCGCGCGCACCGTCACGCGCCCTTGGCGGGTCATGGAGGTGTGCGGCGGACAGACGCACTCGATCGTCAAGCATGGGGTGGATCAACTCCTCCCGCGGCAGATCGAATTATTGCACGGTCCGGGTTGTCCCGTGTGCGTGACGCCGCTCGAGACCATCGACCGCGCGCATGCAATCGCCAGCCGGCCGGGCGTGATTTTCTGTTCCTTTGGCGACATGCTCCGCGTGCCGGGCTCGCAGGGCGATTTGCTCTCGCTCAAGTCGCAGGGTGCGGACATCCGCGTCGTTTACTCGCCACTGGATGCGGTCCAATTGGCTGAAAAATTCCCCGATCGCGAGGTCGTGTTTTTTGCGATCGGCTTCGAAACCACCGCGCCGGCAAATGCCATGGCTGTTTGGCAAGCGCGGCGGCGGGGCCTGAAGAATTTCAGCGTGCTGGTGTCCCACGTTACGGTGCCGCCGGTGCTCACGGCGTTGCTGCGCGCCCGGGACAATCGCGTGCAGGGTTTTCTCGGGCCGGGTCACGTTTGCACCATCATGGGTTTTGCGGAATACGAACCGATCGCGCGCGAGTTCCGCGTGCCGATTGTCGTCACCGGTTTCGAGCCGGTGGATTTGCTCGAAGGCATTCTGCTAATTGTCCGTCAACTGGAGTCCGGCCGGGCGGAAGTGGAAAATCAATACGCTCGGGTCGTCAGCCGGGCGGGCAATGCCGCGTCGCAGAAACTCGTTGCGGAAGTATTTGAACCCTGCGACCGCAAGTGGCGCGGGATCGGATTGATCCCGCGCAGCGGATACGGATTGCGCCAGGACTTCGTGGAGTTTGATGCGGAGAAGCGCTTTTCCGTGGGCGAGATTCGGACGAACGAGTCCGCCGAATGCGTCAGCGGTGAAATCTTGAAAGGGCTCAAGAAGCCGTTGGAATGCCCGGCTTTTGGCAAGCGGTGCACGCCACAGAGTCCGTTGGGCGCGACGATGGTTTCCAACGAAGGCGCGTGCGCTGCCTACTTCAACTACGGCCGGATGATGGAGGCGGCGAAATGAGTGCGCCTGAATTTTTTGCGCAGATGGCTGGTTGTCCGCTACCCATCGGTCAGTACGAGCGTGTGGTGCTGGGGCATGGCAGCGGCGGAAGGTTGAGCGGCGATTTGCTGAAGCAGGTTTTTCTGCCCGCGTTTCAAAACGAGGTGCTGGCCGCGTTGGAAGATCAGGCGACGTTGCCAGTGCCGGCCGGACGCATCGCGTTCACGACGGATTCATTTGTCGTTCGCCCCTTGTTCTTTCCCGGCGGCGACATTGGCCGGCTGGCCGTGAATGGGACGATCAATGATCTGGCCGTGGGTGGCGCCAAACCGCTTTATCTCTCGGCCGCGTTCATCATCGAAGAGGGATTGGAAATCGCCGAGCTGCGTCGGGTGGTCGAATCCATGAGCGACGCCTGTCGTGAGGCCGGCGTGAAACTGGTGACGGGCGACACGAAAGTCGTGGATCGTGGCAAGGGCGACAAGTTGTTCATCACAACTTCCGGGATTGGCATGGTTCCGGAAGGAATATCGCTGTCGATCGCGAATGCGCGACCGGGCGATGTCGTGATTGTCTCCGGTACGTTGGGGGATCACGGCATGGCGGTGATGTCTGTGCGCGAAGGATTGGAGTTCGAGACCGAATTGAAGAGTGACACAGCGCCGTTGCACATGCTGGTGGAACTGATGTTGCGCCAGTGCCCGGCGATTCGCTGCATGCGCGATCCCACGCGCGGCGGGCTGTCCAGCACGTTGAACGAAATTGCGGTGGCCGCGCGCGTGGGCATTCGCATCCGGGAAACTGATTTGCCAGTGCGGCGGGAAGTGCGCGGGGCGTGTGAGCTGCTCGGGTTCGATCCGCTGTATGTGGCCAACGAAGGCAAGCTGGTCGCGATCGTTCCGGCGGCGGGAGCGATGGATTTGCTTGCGGCCATGCGCACCCATCCGCTGGGGCGTGACGCGATGATTATTGGGGAAGTGATAGCCCGCACGCCGGGCGTGGTCACATTGAAAGCCGCGACGGGTGGCGAGCGCGTCGTGGCTTTGCTGGCCGGAGAGCAGTTGCCGCGAATTTGCTGAGGCGGACGCGATGCACGAGTTTGGAATCATGCAGGAAATGCTGGCGACGATTCTGGAGCATGCGGCTGGACGACGGGTCCGGCGCGTGGTGCTGCAAATCGGCGCATTGGCGTGCGTGGTGCCGGAGGCGATGCGATTTAGCTTTGATGCCGGCAAAACGGGTACGCTGGCTGAATCGGCGGAACTGGAGATTCAGCATCAGCCCGGGCGCGGGCGTTGCCGGAGTTGTGGCATTGAATTCGAGCTAACGGATCCGCTGGCACTTTGCGCCTGTGGTAGCGCCAGCATCAAATGGTTGAGCGGACAGGAATTGCGAATCACTGAGATGGAGGTGGATTGATATGTGTGCGACATGTGGCTGTGGCAAGGGCGAGGGGACGACGATCACGAATCTGCAAACGGGCCGGCATACTCACATCGGTCCGGATGGGAAGGCATACGAGCACGAACATGCGCATGGCCACAGCCATGGGCACGATCATCGCCATGTCTTGCGGCTGGAATTGGATTTGTTGTCGAAGAACAACCTGATCGCGGAACGGAATCGCGGCTGGCTGGCGGGACGGCGGATTTTTGCGCTAAACATGATGAGTTCACCCGGGGCGGGAAAGACCACGCTGCTGGAGCGAACGATTCGAGAGCTGGGAGCGCAACTCGCGATCCACGTGATCGAAGGCGATCAAGCGACGTTGCGCGATGCGGAGCGCGTCAGGGCGGCGGGCGCGAAGGTCATCCAGATCAATACGGGTGCGGCGTGCCACCTGGACGCGACGATGATTGAGCGCGCTTTGCCGCAGCTTGATCCGCCGACGGGTTCGCTGTTGCTGATTGAGAACGTGGGAAATCTGGTGTGCCCGGCGATGTTCGACCTGGGCGAGAAGCTCAAGGTCGTGGTGGCTTCGGTAACCGAGGGCGAGGACAAGCCGCTGAAGTATCCTCACATGTTCCGCGCGGCGGATGTCATCGTTTTGAACAAGGTGGACCTGTTGCCGTACGTGAATTTCGATGTCTTCGCCTTTGAGCGGGCAGCACGAGAGTTGAAACCGACGGTAAAGGTTTTCCAATTGTCCGCTACACGAGGTGACGGATTGGGGCAGTGGTTTGAATGGCTGCAGTCCGGCGTTCGTGACTGAGTTTCATTTATCCGCCGCTTCAAACTCCGCGACCAGCGGCCGGTGATCCGAGCCAAGTCCCCAGTTCGCGAGCGTGGGGATATACGTGCCTTCCTTGCACCATTCCTTCGCCATGCCGGGACTGAGGAGGATGTAATCAATTCGCGAGTAGGTATCCTCTTTGCCGTAAAAATGCGTCCACGTGACGTTCTTGGGTTCCCAGGCCGGATTCGGGTTCGGCAAATTGTCCCCGTTGCGCTCG
>CAYWCK010000333.1:0-5723 GCA_964456685.1 uncultured Bifidobacteriaceae bacterium
GATTTCGATTCCGGTGATCGCGGACGAAAGCGTGTTCACGTTGCGGGATGCGCGAGTGGTCGCTTCACTGAAAGCCGCGGACGTTCTCTCGATCTACGTCGGCAAGGCTGGCGGCATTGCGGAGGCGATGAAGATTGCGCAGTTCGCGCAGACGCAGAATTTGAAATGCACCGTCGGCAGCAATCTCGAACTTGGCGTGGGCAGCGCGGCGATGGTGCATCTCGCGCTCGCGTCGCGCGGCGTGGCGGCGGAGGAATTTCCGTGCGACATCATCGGCCCGCTGTTTTACGAGGACGACATTGTGCGCGAACCGTTGACGATCAAGCCGGGCGAAGCGCGCGCGAATGCCAAGCCGGGCCTTGGCGTGGAACTGGACGACGAGAAAGTCGAGCGCTACCGAGTGCGCTGATCATTCGGTCAGAGTCTTCGTGACGCGATGCGCCTTGGAAATGCCGCCATGCCACAGGTCGTATTTCGCATCGGGGTAACGCGCGAAGAATTCTTTCAACCGTTGCTCCAAATTCTTTCTGACCTCCGCTGAGTTTTCTTCGGCGATCAAATTGCGCGTCTCGCCCGGGTCGCACTTCAGGTCGTAAAGTTCGCTTTCACTGGCCGGGAGACGCGCGATCAATTTCCAATCTGCCGTGCGGATGACACGCGTGTTCTCGTATTCGTGAAAAACCGCATCGCCCCAGGCAATCGACTTGCCTCCAAGCACCGGAGCAAAACTATTTCCGGGGCGGCGCGGGCTTGCGGCTCGCGTTTCTTTCAGGTTGAGCAATTTCAACGCGGTAGGGAGAAAGTCGTAGCTGCTCACCATCAAGTCCGCGGTTTTGTTCGCCGCAATCTTTCCCGGCCAGCGAAAGATCAGCGGGATGCGCATCACTTCGTCGCGCACGTTCACCGGGCGCGCGTGATCGCCGATGCCCCAGAAGCCGCTGTGGCCGCCGCTCAAACCCTGGTCCGCGGCGAAGACCACGAGCGTGTTGGTTTCAAGATTCAGGCGGCCCAGTGTTTCGAGCACGCGACCGATGCCGTCATCGAGCCCGCTCACCGCCGCGGCGTAGCTCCGCATCGCGGCGAGGTTGTTAATAGCCGCGCGACCCCCGGTCTGCGACGGATGCACCGCCGCCGGGCGCGGAAAGGAATCCATGTTCTTGTCGGCGTAATAGGCCGTGTGGCGATTCGTGTGCGGGTTCACCACCACGCTGCCGAGGCCGTAAGGCGCGTTGAACGGCAGATAGAGGAAGAAAGGTTTGTCGCGATTCTGTTCGAGGAATTCCACCGCGTGGTTCGCGATCACCTCGGTCGTGTAATTAGTTTCGCGATAGATTTTTCCCTGCCAGATCAAGTCATCGCCGTAAAACGTCGTCGTGTGGCCGCTCGGTTTGGTGAGCCAATAGCCGAAGCCCTGTTGCGGTTGCAGACTGCCGCCGAGATGCCATTTGCCGACGAGGCCGCACGTGTAGCCGGCGCGCGAAAGAATTTTGGGGAGGTTCTCGAACTCGTTGATGACGCACGCCTCCGGACCGCTCGGAGAATTTTGTTTCTCCGCGCCGAGATAACTGTGCACACCGTGTTGCGACGGCATGAGTCCTGTGAGAAACGTCGCGCGGCTCGGCGAGCAGACCGGGTTCGCGCAATAGGCGCGCGTGAAGAGCGTGCCCTCGGCGGCCAGTCGATCAATGTTCGGCGTGCGGATTTCCTTGTTGCCGTAACAGCCGAGCGTCCACGCGCCGTGATTGTCGCTGAGAATGAAAACGAGGTTGGGTTTGCGCGGCGCGGCGTGGGCGGATGTAAACAGCGCGAGGAACAAAATGAGAATGAGCCTCCTCACGTCGGCTGCTACCAAACTGGTTGCGCGTGCCATCGTCACCTTTCGACGCGTTCAATTCTCAAAACCTGTGGGCCTTCCCAGCGGCACTTGCGACACTCGGCGACGAACTTCGGCCAGTCGTATTTCCAATCGCCGGGGATGCGCGCGAACAACGCGCAATGCGTCGGCACGCCTTCGTGGGCACGCAGCGTCACGCCGCGGCCATAGACGACAACAATTTCGCCAACGGGTTTCTTCGCCCCAACCGCACCGACACTCGGATCGTAGAAGTAGAGAATTTCGCCGGGCAGTGGGAGTTGGACGAGATTCTCCGAAGGCGCGGGTTGGGGTTTGTCCACCATCGCGAACACTTCCGCACCGGAATACATGCCGTGGATGGCTTTGGTCTCCACGGGCAACATTTCCCAGACGAGCTGGCAGACATTCGGCGCTTCGTCGTCGAGAAGTTCAGCGAGGACGGATTCGCCGGTGGCAGGATACGTGAGACGGATCTGGCGGCGCTTGGGTTTCACGCGCGCATCGTAGCGATTCGCGCGCGGGTGTCAAAACTCCCGACCGCAATTGACCACCGCTTCGTCACCCGACGATCGCAGGCACTGATTATTTGTGAAACGGAAGCCGGCAAGGATGCCGTCGATCCGAGGTCAACACGCCAAGATCAGAACCGATAGCTTACGCCAAGGGTTACGAAGATGGACTGGCTCAAATCCAGTTCCACCGTGCGGCCGCCGAAGTCGTGCGAGTATTTACCCAAGTCCTGGTATTGCACTCCGGCCAACGCACTCCACCGTTCGTTGATGTCGTAAGAAATATGCGCGCCAGCATACCAACCCCAAAGCACTTGGGTGTCGCTCCCGTTTCCGGCGCTGGACACGCTAATCGGACCGGGCACGGTGAATGTCTCCGACCAGGCGGCGTCCGCGACCAGCACGCCCACCGCCAGACCAGCGGTGAACCACACGTTCCACTTGTCCTCGACCGGAATGTCCATGTAGGGCCCGAGCCGGATGCCCCAGAGGTTGGCGTCCAGTTTGCGGTTTCCGGAAATGGTGACGCCACCGGGCACCACGGCCGTGGTCGAGGCGACCGGCGAAGAGCCCAGCAGGAAGCCATAGCCATCATAACTGCCCTGGTACGGACTCCCGGACGAAGCCGCCGGCGGCGTGGTTCCGGGCGTGTAGGGATAGGCATCGGTCGTTCGCAGCGCGTTGCCGCTGTAGGCGCGATCATCCCGCAGCGAGAGATTCAGAAAATTTGCGGCGAACTCGACGCCATAGGTGGTCCCGTTCCGCGTGGTCAGGTAACGATCATAAGTTATTTCAACGCCCATTTGCGGCGAGTCACTTGTATCGGGCGAAGCAAACTCTCCACTCGGCGCGGAGCGGCTGAACAGAATCGTGTTCGCCGGGAACGATGATCCGCTGGAGATTTGCCCGGCGGGGTAGGTCGCACTGTTGTCGTATCCCCAATACCACGTCTGCCCGCCCTCGTTGCCGGTTCCGTCGGTGAGTACGTAACCGTCATGGTAATTGTAGGCATCGCCTCCGGGCGTCGTGCGCGCGTTGGCCAGTGCGGGCAGGAACGCAGCGTTGCCTTTGAACCGGGCGGAGATATTCAGCCCGAACCGCAACGAGGCGGAGAGGCGATTGGTGACAATTTCCTCGGCGCGCACGGCGGTGGTGCACATTGCGGCGGCCAGCGCCACCCAGATCAGACGTGTAGTTTTCATGGTCGTGAATTCCTCGTTCAATTATGGGTTGGCGATCACCCGATAATAGCGGCTGTTGACGGAGGTCGGTTTGCTAATCGTTTTCGGCGGGCCGTCGTCGTACCACTGAACGCGGTTGTTCGGCGCGGTTACGGTCGGGGTGGCGATTAGCCACGGACCGGTCGGGCTGCTGTCACTGTAGATGACCGTGTAATTGCGACCCGGAATGCTGGTCCATTCGAGGACGAAGCGGGCGGGGGTGAATCGCGAATCCATGAACGCGCGGTCAATCACCACCCCGGCGGTGCCATTTGTCCCGGTGCTCGCCGGCAAGGTGGCGACGACTTCGAGCGAGTTCGTGAACGGCTTACGGTCGGGCACGAAGAACTCGAGAATGAGCGTGACGTTGCTGCCGGGGTTGAGCGCGGAGTTGTATTGGACGTAGGGCCGTGAATCCACGTTCGTGCCGGTGGCGTTGACGAGTGTGACGTTGGTGCGCGGCACGCCGTTCGTGCCGTTGATATTTCCGACGAGCACGCGGAGGGCGGCCACGGTGGCGGCGCCGGTGTTGGTCACGGTGACGCGCTCTTCATAGAGGCCGGTTTGCGGATTCAATGTCGGGGTGGACTTCAGTACGCCGAACTGCGGCAGCGCCACGGCGCTGATGACCCGCGAACTCGAAGCCGTGCCGTTGTTATTGGTCGGATTCGGATCGGAGGTCGTCGCGGTGCCGAGCGCGATGTTGGTGAAGCTGCCCGCGGCGGGCGCGGTGGCATTCACGGTGAAATTCGTCGTCGCACCGGCGTTGAGCGAAATGGCCGGCCAGGTGACAACGTTGCTGACGACGGTGCCGCCCGCCGAGGCGCTGACGAATGTGAGATTCGTCGGCAACAAATCCTGCGCGATCACATTGGCCGCGGCGGCCGGGCCGAGGTTCGTGACCGTGATGACGAACGCAACACTCTGGCCGGCGCTGACGCTGGTCGGGCCGGTCTTGAAGATCGCGACGTCCGCGAGCGGCGTGACGGTCGTGACCGCACGCGCGGTCGGCGAAGATCCGTTGCTGTTCGTGGGATCGGGATCGGGCGTCGTGGACGTGCCCGTAGCCACGTTGGTCATCGTGCCGGTGACCGGTGCGATGAGCGTGATGGTGACGTTGGTGCTGGCGCCAACGGCGAGATTGCCGAGCGTCCAGCTCACGACGTTGTTGCTCGGAGTGAAACTGCCGGAGGCGGACGAGAGGGTCGCGCCGGCTGGCAAGGTGTCAATGGCGATCGCGTTCGTGGCGATGGACGGGCCGCGATTCGTGACGGTGATCGTGTAGGTGGCGCTGCCGCCGGAGAACACGCTGGCCGGACCGGATTTGAACACTGCGAGATCGGCGAGCGCCTGCACCGCGGTGGTGACGCGCGAATTCGTGGACGTGCCGTTGTTGTTGGTCGGATCGGGATCGGGCGTGCTGTTGGTCGAATACGCGATGTTCGTGTAAACGCCGTCGGCCGAGGGAATCACCACGAGCGAGAAGTTGCTGCTCGCCGCCGCCGCAAGGTTGAAGGTGGGCCAGGTCACCAAGCCGCCACTCACCGAAGCCGGCGCGGGCACGGCGCTGACGAACGTGTAGCTCGCGGGCAATTGATCGAACACCGTCACATTCGTCGCGGTGGACGGGCCGGAGTTGGTGACCGTGATCGAGAAGCTCAGATTCGTGCCCACACCCGCCACGCCGCTGCCGTTCTTGAAGAGCGCAACATCCGCCAGCGCCCCGACCGTGATGGTCACCGTGGCGGCGGCGCTGTTGGTCGTGCCGTCATTGACGCGGAACGTGAAGCTGTCCGTGCCGACGAAGTTCGCATTGGGCGTGTAGGTGATCGCGCCGGTGTTCGTGTTGAAACCGCTCAACGCGCCGTTGGCCGGATTGCTCGCGAGATTGAACGTGAGCGCATCGCCTTCCGGATCGCTGCCGGTGAGCGTGATGGATTTCGGCGTGCTTTCCGTCGTGCTGACCGATTGCGCATTGGCGACGGGCGCGATGTTCGTGAAGAGAACGGAGATCGTAACGAGCGCCACGTTGCCCGTCGCGCCGCTATCGTAGGCGCGATAACTGAAACTGTCGCTGCCGACGTAATTGGTCGTGGGCGTGTAAACAAAGCTGCCGTTGGCGTTTAAGGTGAGCGACCC
>CAYWCK010000333.1:5733-6018 GCA_964456685.1 uncultured Bifidobacteriaceae bacterium
TTTCCACGTCCGTGTCGTTCGCCAGGACGCCCGGCGCGCTGATGCTCAACGCGACATTCTTGAATGTGCTGTAGGCATCGGCAACCGTGACGGGCGCGTCGTTGACGGCATTGACGGTGACGGTCACAGAAGCCGAGGCGGAGTTCGTGCCGTCGCTGATGGTGTAGGTGAAGACCACCGTGCCGTTGATGTTCGTGGCGGGTGTGAACACGACGTTCGTGCCGCTGATTTGCGCCGTGCCGTTGGTCGTGCTCGTGCCGGTGATTGTCAACGGCGTGCCTTCCG
>CAYWCK010000334.1:0-3889 GCA_964456685.1 uncultured Bifidobacteriaceae bacterium
GGATCTGGTTGTCAAAGTCCACCCAGACCCGCAGGGGTTTTTCGCCGGCAAGCCGGAGGTTTACGGCATTAGTGGAGTCCGGGTGGGAAGCCGGATTTTCGTCCGCGGGGTAGGCGCGGATTTCGAAAGTAGCGGTGGCGCTCCCGGACACGGGCACATCGTAAGCCCGCCATTCGCCATTGGTCACGCCGGCCGCGACGCCGTTTACCCAAACCCGTCGGCTCGAATCACTCACGGTGCCGCTGAGCTCAACCAACGCGTGGTGCAAGTGGTCCGCAGATGGTGGGTCGGCGGTCAAAGTGATCGGACTGCTGTGGACCGTGAATCCCTTATATGTGTGTTGGGCCCCCCCACCCCCCGCTTTCCCCACCACCTT
This sequence comes from uncultured Bifidobacteriaceae bacterium, assembly GCA_964456685.1. Lineage (GTDB taxonomy): Bacteria > Verrucomicrobiota > Verrucomicrobiia > Limisphaerales > JADLHS01 > CAYWCK01. The sequence goes on from CAYWCK010000334.1 coordinate 377, forward strand.
TTTGTCGCCCTCTTGCCGCGGCTGTTGCTCTACCAAAACACGACCGTATCTTTCCACCACCCCAGACGCCACCGAGGGGAAGCCACTGCTGCCGGTCACGGTGGCCGTTATTTTGGCCGCAGCATGGTCCGTCCACCCCTCCAGCGTAAAACTCGAACCGCAGAGTTTCATTCCAGCGCGGGGCCAAATCAGGCTCAGCGCAGGCGCATTGGTGGTCAATGCCACTGTAAGATTGGTGCTCAGCACCGTCACATTGCCCGCAAGGTCGACGGCGTGCAGGGTCAGGGTGTTCACGCCCAGGGGCAGTTCGAGATCGTAAAATTGGAAAAAGTTTGTGGTAAACTTGTGGGTGGCGGGCGCGTACGTCTGGTGTTTGGTGAAGCCCTGCACGAAAGGCTTCACGAAATTCCCATTGGTCACTCCAAGCCACAGGCTCCGCAACGGTTCACGTGTGTAACCTTGCACTTGCAACAGCGGCACGGAACCCGTTCCAGCCACGGGATTCGTCAGCACCAACTGTGGCGCGGCCCGGTCCAAGTCCAGCCGGGCACACACCCACTTCTGTTGGGAATCTGCGGCCCGCCCGCGCAGTCCGACCCAGACCTCATAGACGCCGTCGCCCGGTCCGAGGGTGGCGCTAAAATTTGAATTGTAGTTTTGCCATTGCGCCGAGGCAAAGTTGCGATTCGTCATGACCGCCATCATTGCAGGCACGCCGGAGGCAACTTCAATCGTTCCGTGAGCGACCAGGATATTGACGTGGCGGTTGGTAAAGTAGCCGCGGAAGTCCACCTTGTTCGGATCCGTGTGATTGGAAAACTCTGTCTGATCCAGCACGCCATCTGAATCATAATCCGCGGTACCGTCCCGCTCCAGGCTCCCGAAATGTTTCATCTCCCACCAGTCCTGCATCTGGTCGTTGTCCACATCCGCCTTGCATTTCCCCGCGCCGCCAGCTTCGTAAAGTTGCGCTATTTCCGTCCCGCTCAACGCGCGGTGGTACACGCTCACTTCGTCCAGGATGCCGCCAAAGTAGCAATTGGCGCCGGAATCCGGGTGGCGCCCAAGTAACAACGGCAAGGCGTTCGTAAGGGCGCCCGGCATTCCGGTCGGGTCAAACTCCATGCCCACCGCTCCGTCCACATACAGACGGCCGCCCACTCCATTGTCGCGGTCCACCGTTACCGCCAGATGATGCCAGCCGCCGTCGCGTAAGTCCTGACCGTCCGTAATATAGTTCGCCCAGTTCCAAGGCCGCAACGGCGCATCCGCGATTTGCAAGCCAGGCCGGCCGTCAACAAGGAAAAGCTCCCACCCCAGGACGGTAACCGCGTTGGCTACCTGGCGTTTGCTCACGAGAGTTTGCACGCCGTAATCGTAAGGGGTTTCCGATAGCGGCGCGTTAAACCACAATTCAACGGAAAAATCCTGGCCTGCGGCAAAGTTCAAAGCTGGCTCCTCCGGTACCGTGACTTGGTCATCCGCGCCATCGAAGCGGAAGCCGTGCGCCGCTACCGCCGCCGCGTACGCCGCGCCATTACCGAGCGTTGCCCGGTTGGTGCCCACGATGTCGTAGCCGTGCGCATCGCCTGGATACCACGCGGCAAGGTTAGCCGGTGCGGGGAGACAGTTGGGATTGATCTTTCCGGCCGTACCCGCCTCGTAAATCGTTTTGATTTCCGCAGGCGACAAGGCGCGCTCGAAGATGGCCAACTCGTCAATGCCACCGGCCCACCAGTAACCGTAGGGGTAGCTCGGATCCACGCCACCGATGAAGACAGGTTCGGCGCTGGCTGTCAGCGCGCCAGCGACTTCCATCGCGGTATCCAATTCACCATTGACGTAAAGGGACAGATTGCTGTTCGCCACGCTGTAAGTCATCGCCACATGAGTCCATGTTTCCGGTGCCAACGGCACCTGGCCGTCGAAGTAATAGAAGTTTCCATTGGTCACCCCGACGTGGGCGCGTAGCACGTCGCCCCAAGCTTTCGTCAGGAGATACTGTCGATCCGGCCCTTGGCCATCCTTGCTCACGATGGGAATGTTCACATCCACCATATCCGCTGTGAAATAGACCCACCCCTCAATGCTCAGCCCATGGGTGGGATTCAGCGCGGGTGCGTCATTGATTTGGAGGTAATCGGTGCTGTTGGCGCCATCGAACAGGAAACCTTGGCCAACTTCACCGGCCCCAATCGCGGTATTGTAATTGAAGGTTCCGTGATTACCGCTGGTGGCGATGGCATCCTGCGCATTCCCGTTGCCTGGCCACCAACTTACGATGCCTGGTGGCACGGGCACCGCGCACAGGATCGCAAAATCCAGCACCACGCCGGGGGCGTTATTGGCGGCCAGAAGCCCACGCCCGGCCCCAGCCACAGGCTCCCGCAGCATCAGTTCGCCGTCTGTTTCCAAGGCGGGCGCATGGCCAGCCAGGCCTCGGATCAGCACATCTGCGGTGATCCCCGTCCGCGCCATGGTGTTGGTCAGCGCCGGCCCCAAGGCATCCAGTTTTACGTACAGCGCTCGGAAATCCGCCTTTTCAATCAGCCAGTCACGTTCCTGCACGCGCACCCATTGCTTCGCCACAGGCACGCGACTGCCAGCCGCCCCGAGCGTGAAGGCATGTCCGACGCCGACACGTGCCAGTCCAAAGCTCAGGCCCTCATCGGGCGTCCATGCCCCGGCCAAATTCGTCAGCCCGCTGCCACCGCGCAGGTTTACCCATTGCGGCAACCGTGCCGTAGGTACGGAATCGAACCACTCGGTCCACACCTCGATTTGCAGGCTGTCCGCGCTCAGGTCCGCCGGCAAAGCGGGCCGTTCACGCAAGATAACGTCCTGTTCGAACCGGTGACCCTGCGGCGAATAGCGGTAGCGTACATCCGCTCGCAGCCCCGCAAACGCGTTCGTGTATACCACGCGATCCGCTCCGGCGACGATCCCGAGGCGGTTGGTCACTTGGCCGAGCAACCAGCGCTGCCCGGTGCTCATGTTACACAAGGTCAGCAGGCGCGGACGAAATGCCAATGCCTGTCCGTCGGGAGTCGTGACGGAAATAGGACGCGCACCATTGATATTGGCGGGAAAGAAAACTCTTTGCAGCCCGAAGTCCGCGCGCGCCCCGCCGGGCACGGATCGAATCTCCGGCCGGAAGGTTACGCGCTGGGTTTGATTCGAGCGGGCCGCCAGCGCCTGCAAAGGGGGCGCGGTCACCGCAGCCGAACGCGCCGTAGCGACGCGCTGCAACTTCATCAGCGCATGCCCCGCAGGCGCGTTGGTCACCCCGGTAGAAGCCTGCGCCACCACCGCGGGCACCAGACATAGAAATGACAAGAACTGAAGGAGGGCAGGAGCTTTCATAGGCAGAATGAGCCCGACAGTTGCAAGAGGAGAGAAAGAAGGAGTGGCCTGACCGGCGCTATGCCCCGAGCCCCGAGCCGTGAGCCCCGAGCCGTGAGCCGTGAGCCGTGAGCCGTGAGCCGTGAGCCGTGAGCCGTGAGCCGTGAGCCG
>CAYWCK010000334.1:3989-5992 GCA_964456685.1 uncultured Bifidobacteriaceae bacterium
TGGCTGTACAGGCGGTTCCCTTGTCGCCCGCCTGGGCGGCGTCACAGCAAAAATTGGATGCGCCCTTTCGCATTCACCAATCCCCACTGAGAATCACGACGAGAAAAGAGAAGTTCGGACTGACCCTTGACTGGTTTCGATTCCCGTGCGCTGACTTCAGCACAATATGCCCCCTCTCATCAAGGAGGTTTTGAAAAAAACTGCTGACACCCGTACGCCGGCCGAAACGGCCGCTTGACACGTCTGGCGAATTCGCAAACGCTCGCGCCACCTAACAGAGCAAGTTCGTAAACATGAACCAACAACCATTCGTTTCCCGGGCCATTTTCTCCACCATGAAAACCATGATTGCGGTCGCGTCGGCCGCCACCTTGTTTGTCGGCTGCGCTTCGCTGAAATCGGAATCCGATTTCATCAGCCTCTTTGACGGCCAGACCCTGAACGGCTGGACGCTGAAGGGAGGCCATGGCGCAGGTTACGGCGTCACCAATGGCGTGATCTATTGCGCCCGCGGCGGCGGGGGCAATCTGTTTCATGAAAAGGAATTCGATGACTTCGTGCTGCGCTTCGATTTCAAACTGGAGGACGGCTCGAACAACGGCATCGGCATCCGCGCGCCGCTCGATGGCGACGCGGCTTATGCGGGCATGGAAATTCAGATCCTCGAAGAGGGCGCGGCGTTGCGCGGCAAGTGGGGCAAACTGCGCGATGAGCAGTATCACGGTTCGGTTTACGATTGCATCGCGGCCAAGCGCGGGGCGCTCAAGAAACCCGGCGAATGGAACACCGAGGAGATCACCGCCCAAGGCCGCCACATCAAGGTCGTGGTCAACGGCCAGACGATTGTGGACGCGGATCTCAACAGCGTCACCGATCCGGAGAAGGTGCGGAAACATCCCGGCCTGTTCCGCGAGCGCGGGCACATCGGTTTTTTGGGACACGGCGATTACCTCGAGTTCCGCAACATCCGGGTGAAGGCCCTGCCGCGGGCGGAAAAGGACAACACCGCGCCAGCTGGTTTCACCGCGCTGTTCAACGGCAAGAATCTCGAGGGCTGGAAAGGTCTGCTGAAAGGACCGCTCGACAATCCGATCAAGCGCGCTGCGCTCAACGATGCGGATCGTGCCGCCGCCCAGAAGGAAGCCGACGACAACATGCGTGAGCATTGGAAGGTGGAGAATGGGGAAATTGTTTTCGATGGCAAAGGCCGCAGCCTGTGCACCGGGAAGGATTACGCAAACTTCGAATTGCTCGTGGATTGGAAGCTGCCCGCGCATGGCGACAGCGGCATTTATCTGCGCGGTTCGCCGCAGGTGCAGATCTGGGATCCGTACACGCAGCCGACCAAGCACGGCAGTGAAGTGGGCTCGGGCGCGTTCTACAACAACCAGAAGAATCCCAGCAAGCCGCTCAAGGTCGCGGACAAACCCACTGGCGAGTGGAATCGTTTCCGCATCATCATGGTGGGTGAACGCGCGCACGTTTATCTGAACGGCGAACTGGTCACCCGCGACACGGTGCTGGAGAATTATTGGGATCGCGCACAGCCAATTTTCCCGAGCGGCCAGATCGAATTGCAGAACCATGGCGACGCGCTCTGGTTCAAGAATGTTTACATCCGCGAGTTGCCGGCGAAGTGATGGCCGGCGCCGTATCATGAAGGCAGTCAGCACCGCCAACATCGTGCTTGCTGCTGCCTTCATGATAACTGGAGGATTTTTCTTCCAGCTCGAGCTTTCGAGATTGTTGGTCCGAATTCTCGGTGGCATGGTTGGCGTGGCGGGACTGGCGGGTCGATCCGTCAGTCTCATGTGAAAATAGCGCTGGTAACGCCCTGCCCGTACCCATGAAACATCGCTTCTCGCGCCGGGGTTTCTGCGCCGCGACTACCGCGCCGGCTGGGAAGTGCGTGGATTGTCGTGAAGGAGATTTCGCTCAGCGTCGTGTCGCTGCTCGCTCAAATTCCAATAATCAACCCGTAATCCAAACTCTATGAATCGTCG
>CAYWCK010000335.1:0-5963 GCA_964456685.1 uncultured Bifidobacteriaceae bacterium
TCCCGCACCGCGTCCTCGTCCTCCACCAGCAGGACGGTGCCCGTGCCGCGCCAGTTCCGCTCTTCGAGACGCGATTGATGCGTGGGCGGGGTTTCGCCGGGAGCGCTGGGGGGCAGCAGCAGTTTGAAGCTCGTGCCGCGACCCGGCTGTGATTGGCAAATGATGGTGCCTTTATGTCCGCGGACGATCCCAAGGACCGCCGCCAAACCGAGGCCGCGCCCGGTAAATTTGGTGCTGAAGAACGGTTCGAAAATGCGGGGCAGGTCTTCCGGTTTGATTCCGCAGCCGCTGTCCTGAATTTCGAGCAGGACGTATTCGCCCTCGGTGACTTCGGCGGGATGAGTTGCCTGGGCGAGTAACGCGCCATCCGCCTGAATTTTTTGGGTGGTGATGTTGATCACGCCGGGAACGTCGCCGATGGCCTCGGAGGCGTTGATGACGAGATTCATGATGACCTGGCGGATCTGGACCAGATCGGCCATGACCGGCGGCAGATCGTGACTGAGATTGAAGCGCAGGACGACTTTCTTGCTGATGGAAACCTGGAGGAGCTGGGTTGTTTCCTCGACGAGACGGCTGAGATCGCATTGCTCGACGACGAAGCGGCCGCGGCCGGAGTAGGCGAGCATCTGTTTGCACAACTCGGCCGCGCGCTGGGCGGTCTCGCGGATACTAAGTAGGCAATCGCGGGCCGGTGACTCCGCCGGCAAATCCATCAACGCAAGGCTGTTGTTCCCGATGATACCGGCGAGGAGATTGTTGAAATCATGCGCGATGCCACCGGCCAGCACGCCGAGGCTCTCGAGCTTCTGCGTTTCCGTCATCTTGCGTTCGATCCGGTCCCGTTCGTCTTCCATCTGCCGCCGCAAAGTGATGTCGGTGATGAACGCCACAACGAAAAGTTGGTCCTGCAAGTGCACCGGGCTGATGCCGATCTCGATGGGAAATTCGGCGCCGTCTTTGCGGCGGCCCAACAATTGCCGGCCAGCCATGGGGCGAGCGGTGGGGTGTTTGGCGAAGGCGTCGCGCATCTGCCGATGACCAGTGCGCAACCGCTCGGGCAGGAGAGTCTCCAGCTTCTGGCCGATGATCTCCGATCGCGAATACCCGAACGACTTTTCCGCTGCCGGATTGAAGTGGACGATCCGGCCCTCGGCCGAACACATGACCACGGCTTGCGGCGCGCCTTCCACCATGAGCCGGAACTGGCGCTCAGCCGCATCCATTTCGGTGACGTCCACGAAGGACAGGATCAATCCGCTGGCGGCTTTGTTGACATCGAGATAAGGCCGAATCCGACGGAGGTAAGAATGTCCGTTCGGCAGCACGATCTTTTTTTCGCGCGGTTTTCCAATACGCGTGGCTTCGTCAATCTCGGTGAACAAGTCGTCATCCTTGATGCGGGAGGTGATGTGCTTGATGTCGCGCCCGACGTCCTGCGTCATCAGATTCAGAACCTCGGCGGCCCGGGGAGTAAACAGGCGGATGCGGTGCTGTTCATCGGTGAAAATGATGCCGATGTCAGTGGACTGAACGAGATTCTTGAGGTCGCTGGTGGCCTCGTCGAGTTCGCGGATCTTTTGCTCGTGCTCAGCATTGACGCTGTAAAGCTCCTCGTTGACCGAGTGGAGTTCCTCATTCGTGCTCTGCAGTTCCTCGTTACTGGCGAGCAACTCTTCGTTGCTGGCTTGCAGCTCTTCGTTGCTCGTTTCCAATTCCTCGACCGTGGTCTGGAGCGATTCCTTGGTGTGTTGCAGTTCAGCTTCGAGTTGCTGGATGCGGACGCGGGCCTCGTGGTTGATTTCGAAGGTTTGAACTTCCGCGGCCACGGGTTGATCGCTGGGTTTCTCCTGTTCGAAGAGAACCAACAGATACGTGGCGCTGGTCACTTTGTCGCTGATCGGCTCCGCGATGACATCCACCTTCGCCGAATTGCCCTCCTCGCCAACCTCTACGCCTTTGAAGGCCACGCGTTGCGCTTTCTTGAGCGCGTTCTGAATCGCCGAGGAAAGGGCGATGCGCAAATCGCCGCGCGCCATGTTGACCACATCATTATTCATGCGGCCCGGAGTCGGGCGGAGGTAGCGATCAGCCTCGCCGAAGACATGGAGAATTTCGCGGCGGTCGTTGACGAGCACGCCGGTGGGCACGTAACGATTGAGCAGGGCCTCGTAAGCGCGCGCGAGCCGGAGATCGCCGGGCATGCCCGTGCGCAGGTTGCGGCCCACGGTCGGCGAAAGATTCAGCCGCAACTCCATGGGCAAACGCGTGTCGTGCACCTTCCGGAAAAGTTTCCAATGGCGGTCAATCGCTTCGAACTCATTCTGCAATTCGGCCGTTCCCTCGCTGGGGCCGAGGAGAAGGAATGCTTTCAACTTGAGGGCGAAATGAAACGAAGCGAGGGCTTTCGTTTGGGCAATCGGCTGGAAGTAAATGAGGAGGTTGCGACAACTGACCAGATCGATGCGGGTGAACGGCGGATCTTTGATCAGGTTGTGCGGGGAGAAAATGAGCAGCTTCCGGAGCCGCGCAACCACGCGGAAAAGCTTTTCTCCGGCCGGTCCGACTTCTTCCGCAAAGAATGTTTCGATGCGAGGTTTGGGCATGTCCACCAAGCTGGCTTCCGGATAACAACCTTCCGCGGCGAAGTGCAGCGACTCCCGGTGCACGTCCGACGCAAAGATTTTCAAGTTCGGCTCCCGTTGCCGCGCCGCGCAGGCTTCGAGGAACAGGATGCCGAGCGAGTACGCTTCCTCGCCGGTGGCGCAACCGGCCACCCAGACGCGGATTTCCTCCTCCGGGGGAATCGCGTCGAGAATTTGCGGAATGATTTTCTTTTCGATCAGCTCATACGCCTCCGGGTCGCGGAAGAAGCGGGTGACACCGATCAGCAAATCTTTGTAGAGGGCATCCAGCTCCGCCGGATCCTGGAGCACGCGTTGCGAATACTCCTCGATGCTGGCCGAGTGGCCGAAAGAAACGCGCCGGTCCAGCCGCCGCGAGATCGTGCCGGGCTTGTAGAAGTTGAAGTCCACGTCGTAGACCTCGCGCAATTTTTCCACGACGGCGGGAATACCCGCCAGCAGTTCCGCGGGAGACTTGGCCGTTTCTGCGCCCGCAAGCGGCAAACGCGGGTTCTTCGCGTAAGCCATGAGCGCGGCCGGCATGTCCTCGGGGGCAAGCACGGCATCCGCCAGGCCGGTGGCGACGGCGCTGCGCGGCATGCCGTCGAACTTCGCCGACTCGGTGCTCTGCACGAGGATCAGTCCGCCCAGATCGTGGATGTCCAACAGCCCGGCGCTCGCATCGGTGCCCGTGCCGGACAACACGATGGCGATCGCTTTGTCACCCTGATCACGAGCAAGCGAACGGAAGAAGACATTGATCGGCATGTTCAACGGCTGATCCGTGGGCTTGTCCTGCACCAGCAGTTGCCCACCCACAATCGTCATCTCTTTCCGCGGCGGCAGGAGATAGACCGTGTTGGGCAGCACCGCGGCGGTTTCCGTCACCCTCTGGATGCGCATCTTGGTGAAGCGCGCCAGCAACTCATCCATCAGGCTCTTGAAATCCGGGGAGAGATGCTGAATTACCACGAACGCCATGCCGCTGCCCTCGGGCATGGCTTTGAAAAAACGCTCCAATGCCTCAAGGCCGCCAGCGGAGGCGCCCAAGCCAACCACGTATTGTGGTGTGGCTTTCGACTTGTCATCACTCGTGCTGGCTTGAAGGGGAGACTTCCTTTTGTGAGGCTTGAGGTTCGAAGCGTCTTTTGGCCGCGGCATACAATCGCCTTTGTCCTAATCCCGGAGGTTCATTCCAAGTTGCTGTTTCGGCGCGAACGACCTGAGTTTTACCCATTTTGGCAACGCTTCAACTTTTTTCTTGCTGGCGAATCAGAGAATCTCTTTTTCGTCGCCATTGCCCAACCCGAGGCTAGACTTTTGTCATGGCGAACCACCGGCAACGAATCATCATTTGGGCAGCCCTTGCCCTGGTGGGCATCTGGGTGGTGGCTCTTGCTGGCTGGTGGATTACCAGCAACCTCAAGATCACGCCGGAAAAAGTGACGGCCTACGTGGACGGCACGGACCTGAGCAAACTTTCCGCCGCCGATCGCGCCAAGGCGATTCAACGGCTGGCCGATATGCTGAACAAGCTTTCCCTTGATGAACGCCAGCGGCTCCGCATGGACCGCACCGCGTATCGCTGGTTCGAGTTGATGACGGAGGAAGAGAAGGGGCAATTCCTCGAGGCGACCATGCCAACGGGTTTCAAGCAGATGATTTCGGCGTTTGAAGAAATGCCGGAAGAAAAGCGGCGTATCGCCATCGCGGATGCGGTGAAGCGGTTGCGCTCGACCAGTGATCGAATCAACACGGCGCAACTCCAGGAGGGCGGGCCGGCGACGAATCGGCCGCCGCGCCTGAGTCCGGAACTTGAAGCCAAAGTGCGCACGATCGGGTTGAAGACGTTTTACAGCCAGAGTTCGGCGCAGACGAAAGCGGAGATGGCGCCGCTGCTGGAAGAGTTACAGAAGGCGATGGAGTCGGGGCGGATGATGCGGGGGAGATAGCCGCAATTTACGAAATTATTGTGAGAAGTTTGCGGAACGCTCACCCTCACCCCGGCCCTCTGCCTCGGGGAGAGGGTGAATCGTTTGCCGCCGGAGCAGAAAACGTCGCGACTGGATTCGCGCGGTCAATGGTGGAACAGCATCGGCGGGATCATTGCTGTTCCCTCTCCCCGGGGGAGAGGGGCAGGGTGAGGGCGGGGCTAAAAAAGCGATTGGCCTTTACGCTAATCGAATTGCTCGTGGTCATCGCCATCATCGCCACGCTGGCGGCGCTGTTGCTGCCGGCGGTGACGCGGGCGAAGGAGGCCGGCAAATCCACGGCGTGCTTGAGCAACCTGCATCAGATTGGGATCGCGTTGCAGGTCTATGTGGACAGTAACAACAACCGCCTGCCCGCCATGCGCGACCGCGCCAGCCTCGTGGATACGAATCTGCCGGCGACGAATAGCCTGCCGAGTCCCGAGCAGGTGCTGGCGAGCGAACTCGGCAATACGAATGTCATGCGCTGTCCGTCGGATCGCGAAGATTTGTTCATGCAGACCGGGTCGAGCTATTCGTGGAACAGCCTACTGAACGGTCAGCGGGCGGATCAGTTGAATGTGTTCGGCCTGCACTTTGATCCACACGCCATTCCGGTTTTTTTCGACAAGGAGGATTTCCACAAAGCGCGCGGGCCAAAGCGCGCGGTGAATTATCTTTACGCCGACGGCCACATCAAGAACCTGCTCGCCATCGAAGGGACATTGCAGAAGTGAAGTCCGGCGAGTCACGAGCCTGAGCGGTTGTCCTTTTGGCTAGTTCCCAGGCCGTGGCGAGGTGGATAAATTCCTGGTCAGGACCGCGCAAAGCGGTCGGTGAATATGCGGGTTGAAGTGACTCTTACCGTCGGTGGGTGCCGCAGCCTGACGCTGGGGGCCGGCGTCCTGTTGTGCTTGAGCGCGGCGCAGTCGCTGTCCGCAGCTGAAGCACCGACAAATTCCCTAGCGCCGCTGACCAACGCGGCTTCGGTTCATGCGTTGACGCCGGAAATGGCCGAGCAAAGCCTGCCCGTACGCCTCGAAGGAGTGATTACGCATTTCAATCAGGGCTCCGGCGGACTTTTCTTCCAAGATGAGACAGACGGAATTTATGTCCGGCTTACCAGACGTGAGCCGGCCGTAAGAGTAGGGGACCGGGTACGAATCGAAGGGGAGAGCGAGGCGGGTGCGTACGCGCCGGTCATCCGCTCGCGTCGGATGGAAAACTTGGGGCATGGTGAACTGCCCAAACCGGTACAGGTGACCGCGACGGCGTTGGCGACGGGGCAGTACGATTCGCGATGGGTGGAAGTCCGTGGCATTGTGCGTTCCGCCGCGCCGACCTCGCCCGCGGCCCAGTCGGCGCTGTC
>CAYWCK010000336.1:0-5931 GCA_964456685.1 uncultured Bifidobacteriaceae bacterium
TCAGCTTTCGTTACGCGCTCGTCGAGGTCCTTGATCCACCGGCGGAGCACGGTCGGGTTCAACTTCCGCTCGCCGGCAAACGTGTCGAATTTCGACTGATCCACCAACGCCTTCGCGTCGCGCGCGCCGAGCAGATAATCGCCCACGTTTTCGCGGAAGCCGGCGATGAACTTGGCGACTTCCTTGTCCTTGAAATCCTCCATCTCCGCTTCGATCTCTTTGATCTTCTTCAGATAATCCTGGTATTCGGGCGAGTCGCGCAACGGACCCAGCAGGGGCTTTTCACCCGGCTCCTCGCTGCTCGCGAACATGCCATGCAGCGCGTAATAGTCGCGCATCGGCACGGGATCAAACTTGTGATCGTGACAACGCGCGCAGGCCACCGTCAGCCCCATCGTGCCGCGCGTGACGAGATCAATGCGGTCGTCAATGATGTCATGCTGGTTATTGAGAAAGCGCCGGCCCAGCGTGAGGAAACCCAGCGCCGCGAGCGAACTCTTGTCCTCGCCCAGCGGCAAACGATCCGCGGCGAGCTGTTCGATGATAAACTGATCGTAGGGTTTGTCCTCGTTGAACGCGCGCACGACCCAATCGCGATACGTGAACGAGAACGGATAGCGCCGCTCCTCGCCGCCCGCGAGGTAACCTTTGGTGTCCGCGTAACGCGCGACGTCGAGCCAATGCCGCGCCCAACGTTCGCCGTATTGCGGCGACGCGAGCAAACGATCCACGAGCTTGGCGTACGCCGCCGGCGATTTGTCCTTGGCGAATGCTTCGACCTCCTGCAGCGTCGGCGGCAAACCCAACAGGTCATAGCTCACGCGCCGGATCAGCGTGCGCCGATCCGCAGCCGGGGCCGGCTTGAGTTTTTGCGCCTCCAACTTGGCGAGGACAAAATTGTCCACCGGCGTTTTGACCCAGCGCGAATTCTTCACGCGCGGCGTTGCCGGTTGCGTCACTGGTTGAAAGGCCCAGTGTCGCGCACGCGCCTCGGCGATGTCCGTGAGCGGCTTCGGCCCTTTGTCCGCGCGCGGATCGGGCGCGCCCATTTTCACCCACGCTTCGAGAGCGGCGATTTGTTCGGCGGATAGCTTCTTGTCCTTGGGCGGCATCTGCAAATCCGGGTCGGTGTAACGCACCCCCTTGATCAGCAAGCTCGCGTCTGGATCGCCTGGCACAAGGGCTGCGCCCGTCGTGCCGCCCTTGAGCGTGGCCTCGCGCGTGTCGAGCTTCAGCCCGCCCTTCACCTTTTCCGATTTCTCGCTGTGGCAGGAGTAACAGTGGTCAACGAGGATCGGGCGGATTTTGGATTCGAAGAATTCGGTTGGCGGCTCGGTGACCTGAGCCGTCAAATGTGAAATTAGAAATGAAGAACAAAAAAGACACGCGAGCCTGCCATTCACCGAAGGAATCTTCCGTAGCTGCGACCTCATTTGTTTAGTGAAGCAAGGCCTCGAATGATATCGAGGCGGTTCGGTGGTGCATCTGGTGCTAAGAAGTCTGGAATAGTTGCTTTAGTCCTTCGAGGCCGGGAGAGGAACTCAACCGGCCACTCCACAAGCCGCTCTTTGGCAACGTGGACATAGCGACCGGGCGCGGGCTCGTCGATGTATTCACGCTGCAAAATCAAAGCAAGCGGTTGTTCGGCTCCACGCGTGGTGCGTGAACAGTCTGACGCCTCAGCGTAAGTTGCAAAAGCAAAGTAGTAGTCGTTGCCGGAGTGATCGTCAGACGCTCCTCGCTCAGGATGACGCCAAACGCGATACTCAAGTACCTCATCCCAAACATAACCACCACCCGCAGCTGCCACGGCTGGATAGCTGCCAACTTTTCCAGGCTCAATTGCGTTCGGATAATCCGTCATGCCCGCAGCTTGGGTTCCGAGTTCACTCTCACACAATCAACTCCTTCACCACATTGCCGTGCACATCCGTCAGCCGGAAATCGCGGCCGGCGTGGCGGAAGGTGAGCTTGGTGTGATCGAAGCCGAGGAGTTGGAGCAGCGTCGCGTGCAGATCGTGGACGTGCACCGGACTCTCGACGGCTTTGAATCCAAATTCATCCGTCGCGCCGTGAACGTAGCCGCCACGCACACCGCCGCCGGCCAGCCACATGCTGAACCCGTGGTGATTATGGTCGCGCCCGTTGATCTTGCCTGCGTTCGCGCCGGGCGTGGGCAGCTCGACCGTCGGCGTGCGGCCGAATTCACCGCCCCAGATCACGAGTGTGTCCTGCAACATGCCGCGTTGCTTCAAATCCGTGAGCAGCGCGCCGATGGGCTGATCCGATTCGCGTGCGAGCTTGCGATGGCCCTCCTCGATGTCGTCGTGATTATCCCACGGCTGGCCATCGCCATGCCAGACTTGCACGAAACGCACGCCGCGTTCGAGCAGCCGACGCGCGGTCAACAATTGCCGCGCCTGCACGCCGGTGCCGTAAAGTTTGCGGACGGACTCCGGCTCTTTGGAAATGTCGAACGCATCCGTCGCGTCCGCCTGCATGCGGAACGCCAGCTCGAAGGATTGCACGCGCGCTTCCATCTGCGCGTCGTGCGCGCGGCGCTTGGCGTGCCGCTCGTTGAGTTGCCGCAGCAAGGCGAGTTGCGCGCGTTGCTCGTCGGTCGTCACGAATTTGTTTTTGACGTTCTCGATCAGCTTCTCGATTTCCTCGTGCTTGGTGTTGATGTGCGTGCCCTGAAAAATTCCCGGCAGAAACGCGCTCTGCCAGTTCTGCGATTCCTGGATCGGATAACCCGGACACATGGCGATGAAACCGGGGAGATTTTGATTCTCCGTGCCGAGGCCGTAGGTGATCCACGAACCCATGCTCGGCCGCGGCAGGCGGGATTCGCCGCAATTCATCAGCAGCAACGACGGCTCGTGATTCGGCACGTCCGCGCGCATGGAGCGGATGACCGCGATGTCATCAATGTGCTCCGCGACATGGGAGAAAAGTTCGCTGACTTCGATGCCGCTCCGACCGTATTTCTGAAACTTGAACGGCGATTGAAACGCCGCGCCCGTTTTGCGTTCCGTGGGCAGGTTTGCCGTGGGCAGTTGCTGGCCGTGCAGTTTGTTCAGCATCGGCTTCGGATCGAACGTGTCCACGTGCGACGGCCCGCCATTCGCGAAGATATGGATGACGCGCTTGGCTTTCGCCGGAAAATGCGGTGACTTCGGTGCGAGTGGAGAATTCACCGCCGCTTCGCCGTGCGCCAGCGTCGGACCGAGCAGATTGGCCAGGCCGAGCATCCCGAAGCCCATGCCGCAACGACCGAGGAAATCGCGCCGGGTAAGAAACCGGTCGGCGAGTCGGGGCAGATGATGCGGCGCGCTCATGACACAGTGCTGATGCTGCGGTAATGCTCCGCGTTCTGACGACTTCGTCAACCCGCAAATTCGGAGAAATTTTTTGCGCCAAAGCTCCTGCCAATTTTCATTTTGCAACGAGGCGTGCGTTTCTCCGCCGTAATTTTCCGGATGTTTTGGCGCGGTTATCTCGTGTTGTGAGACCGCGCTACTTTGCTAAAAACCTCTCGTCAGTTCACCCAATCAGAGATTCCCAAAACGGATATTGATCGTTTGTTATGCGCCACCGCAACTTTTGGAAAACACCGTTAACCTTCGTGACCGTGATGGCGGCCGTCCGGCTCTTCGCGCAGGATTACACCTTTACCACGCTGGCGGGCAATGCCGGGTTTGGAAGCATGGATGGTATGGGTAGTGCCGCGCGATTTTACCAACCCTCCGGATTGGCGATTGACGCCGCGGGAAATCTATTCGTCGGTGACACTTATAACGGAACGATCCGAAAGCTTGCTCCGGTGGGCACCAACTGGTTGGTCAGCACGCTCGCCGGGCGGGCGGGAGACGCCGGCACGGTGGACGGCACCAACAGAGCGGCCCGATTCAACAATCCTTTTGGCGTGGCGACTGGCTCGGGCGGTGCAGTCTTCGTGGCGGATGCGAACAATAACACGGTGCGCAAACTCGCCCCAATCGGCCCGGATTGGGTGGTGACCACAATTGCCGGCAGCGGTGGCAACAGCGGGACGAACAACGGCACAAACGGCTCTGCGCGCTTCAGCTATCCGCTGGGCGCCGCCGTTGACGCCAACGGAAATTTACTGGTCACCGATGCGGGCAATCACGTGATTCGCAGACTCGCTCCCGAAGGCACGAACTGGGTGGTAACCACGATTGCTGGGGAACCCGAAACCGCGGGCGATGCCAATGGTACCAATGCAACTGCCCAGTTCTCCGGTCCCTTGGGAATTGCGGTCGCGACGAGTGGAGACGCTTTTGTGGCCGATAGCGGCAATCATATCATCCGCAAGCTCACTTTCTCCGGCAGCAATTGCGTGGTCAGCACCATCGCCGGGCTCCCGGGTTCTCCCGGTGCGGTTGACGGAACGAATGCCGGCGCGCGCTTCTCCAGCCCGACGGGAATTGCGGTCGATGCTGCCGGCAATGTTTTCGTCACCGAGTGGGGCTCAAGTTTGATTCGCAAAATTGTGCCAAGCGGAACCAATTGGGTGGTCAGCCGGGTCGCCGGATCATTTCCGGGATTCGCAGACGGCACGAATAACGCAGCCAAATTCTTTCAGCCGTACGCCGTGGTCGTTAGCACCAACGGCATCCTTTACGTGGCGGACACCGCGAACAACCTGATCCGCAAGATCACGCCCGTGGGCGCGGACTGGGTGGTCACAACCATCGCCGGTTTGGCGGGTGGGGGCAGCGCGGTGGACGGAACCAATGCCGCGGCGCGGTTCAGCGATCCGTATCCGGGAGCGTTTGATAACGCCGGAAATCTTTACATCGCCGATAGCGGCAGCTCCACCATCCGCAAGCTGGCTTCTGTCGGCACCGATTGGGTGGTGACCACCATTGCCGGCTTTCCGTATGCGCAGGGCGCGGATGACGGGACAAATTCGCTGGCTCATTTCCGTTATCCGTATGCGCTGACCGCGGATCCGAGCGGCAATCTTTACATTGCCGACACGTACAACAGCACCATTCGGAAAGCGTCACTAATCGGAAGCGATTGGGTGGTCTCGACCCTTGCCGGCGTCGGCGGATTTGGGGGCGCAGGCGACAGCGATGGCACGAATACCGACGCCCGATTCAACGCGCCGTTTGGGATAGCCGCCGACGCCGCCGGCAACGTCCTGGTGGCGGACACGAGCAATAACAAGATTCGCAAGCTCACTTTCAACGGCTCCAGCTGGGTTACCACCACCCTCGCGGGGCTGGCCGGCTTCGGCAACAGCGGGAGTGTCGATGGCACGAACACCAGCGCTCGATTCATGAGTCCCCAGGGAATCGTGGCAGGCGCCGGCGGCGTGCTCTATGTCACCGACACCGGCAACAACACGTTGCGCAAACTGACGCCGCAAGGGACCAACTGGATCGTGACGACCATCGCGGGGGAGGCGGGCAGCTTTGCGAGTGTGGACGGTACGAATTCAGCCGCCCGGTTTGCCGGGCCGGCAGGACTGGCGATGGATGCTGGTGGCAACCTTTACATTTCCGATCGTGGCAATGCCTTGTTGCGCAAAGCCACGCCGGTCGGGACGAACTGGGTCGTCACCACCATTGGCGGTGCGCCCGGAATCTACGGGAACGCCGACGGCGTCGGCACGAACGCGCTCTTCTACGGACCGAACAGCCTGGTGGTGGACGGTGCCGGCCGGATTTTCATGGGCGACAATAATTCCATCCGCATGGGCGAGTTGGTTGTGCCTGCGGTGTTGGGGCCGAAACTGAGCATTGCCCTCCTTGGCGACCAAGCCGTGCTCTCCTGGCCCTCGTGGGCCAGCGATTACTCCTTGGAAACCACGAATGCCTTGCCCGGCGGCCTGCCATGGGTGGTCCTTTCTGGAGCCACGCTGTCGGGAACGAATTATTATCGCACGAGCGCAATCAGCGG
>CAYWCK010000337.1:0-5924 GCA_964456685.1 uncultured Bifidobacteriaceae bacterium
CAACCAGATATTCGCCACACAGCCGGACACTCCAGCTCCCGGGCTGTCCCTCTATCGCTTCTCGTCCGGCCATGGCGGACTCCAGTGCTCGGCTTGTCATGGATCGACTCATGCCGAGTTTCCGGCGACGCACCACAACGACAACGTGCGCAACGAAAAAATCCAGGGCCACGCGGGCGTGATGGTGGAATGCACCGCCTGTCACGTGAGCATGACCGCGAGCAGCGCCACTTACACCAATGGTCCACACGGCATGCATCCGATCGGTCAAGCTTGGGTGGACGGCCACCACGACGTCATCAGCGAGTCTCAAACTGCCCAGTGTCGCGTTTGCCACGGCTTGGACTATCGCGGCACCCCGTTGTCACGCATGCAAAGCAACAAGCCGATTAGCGTCAGTCGCGACGGAACGGTCATCAACTTCCCGACCTACAAAGGTGCCGAAGTTGGCTGCTATAATTGTCACAACGGCCCGACGCGAAGCAGCGCCAACACGAACGCAAATCCGATCGCGCTCAGCATTTCCACCAACACGCTCAACTCCGTGCCGGTTGTCTTTGTGCTGCCGGTCAGCGGCGTCGGGGCCAATGCACACATCACCGCACAACCAGCCCATGGCTCCGTCGGCCTGAGCAACGGCGTGGCGACTTATTTCCCTGAGGCCGGCTTTGTTGGCACCGACAAGTTTACCTTCGCGGCGTGGAACGGATCGAAGAATTCCACGCTCGCGACGGGAACAGTCACCGTGGCGCAGGGGCCGTTCACCATCACCGCCAAGGCCCTGGTGCCACCGAGTGCCCCGACCGCGTGGCCCGCGGCCTTTACCGTAGTACCCAGGGCGGTGAATTTTGCGGGTGCGGTGACGATTGATTGGGATTTCGGTGATGGCTCTCCGCATGCCACCAACGCATCCACGGCGCACGCCTACAACGCGCCAGGAAACTATGCCTGGCGGGTGATCTCGCGAATCACTGACGGCCTGAGTTCGGTGAGCGCGACGAATTCCGGCACCATGCTGGTCACCAGCACCATGCTGGTCAGTGGCCAGCGGACGGGCAATGGCATCACGTTGACATGGCCAGCCGCAGCCGGTGATGTCGTGCTCGAAGAAAGCGGTTCGCTCGATGCGCTGGCGAGCTGGCTGCCGGTGCCGGGTGTGCCGACGGGCGGCGGCGGGAGTTTCAGCCTGACGGTTGATCCCAATGTGAAAGCACGCTTCTTCCGCGTGCGACAGGTAAGATAAATTCTTCGGGTTGGGCCTCAGAGCACCGGCTTGGCTTTGTGCCAGTCGGTGCTCTTTCGTACGCCTGCGCCACGCGGAGAAGGGTGGCCTCGCCAAATGGTTTGCCGAGCAAGGCAAACCCATCGGCAAGTGATCAGCCTCGATCGAAACATGAAACTCGCCCACCCTGGAGGGAGCGGGAGTCGCCAAATTCCCAAACGCGGCGCACAAGTTGATTGACTACTGACTATGAACAGTGATCAATAGCCCAAGTTAGTTGCTGGTAAATTCCCCGCAGTTCGGTTTCCTGGAAAAGGGAAACTGGGTTCACTCGGGTCGCTAATCAGATGGGTTATGAGGGACAAACCGCCAGTTCGTATTCAGCCACCGGACAAAGAAGGATCTTGCGACAACCAAGAATCCTCCACCGCATCCAAAGCCTGCCCAAGTGAGCCGATGGTTGGCCAAAGCTTCTTACCCCGTTGGCTGGGGATATTTTTGGGGCGAATAATCCTGCGCGTCTGTCCCGACAACCGCCCGTCGGAACCGTGTGAAGGCTGCCATTTGCGTGCGCTCTGCAAATGTGCCCAGGACCATCATTTGGAAGCGGCAGCCATTGAGATGAAAGTCTGGACCATACTGCTGGGGTCCAGCCTCGCCGCGCTGCTCTTGTGGTTGCTCTTCTCCTTTTCCAAATAGCCGGACCTTCGCGATTACGCGGCTAAAGTTCAGCCACCAACCGGCTCCGGCATCACAAGCAACCTGGCTTTTCCAGATGCCAGCGTGTGCTCTGCTCGTAGGCATGCGCCACGCGCAAGAGCGTGGCCTCGCCGAATGGTTTGCCGAGCAATTGCAAACCAATCGGCAGCTTCGGTGAGCCCGTAAACCCGCAGGGCACGCTGATGCCGCAAATGCCGGCGAGATTGCACGAAAGCGTGAAGATATCGCCCAAGTACATTTGCAGCGGGTCTTCGGACTTTTCGCCCAGTTTGTAAGCCGCCGTCGGGGTGGTCGGGGCCACCACGGCATCCACCTGCTCAAATGCTTTCAGAAAATCCTGGCGGATGAGCGTGCGGACTTTCTGGGCACGGAGATAGTAGGCGTCGTAGTAGCCGCTGCTGAGCACGTAAGTGCCGAGAATGATCCGCCGCTTCACTTCCGCGCCAAAACCGGCGCCGCGCGTTTTGGAATAGAGTTCAATCGGATCAGCGCCATCCACGCGTGCGCCGTAACGGATGCCATCGAAACGCGCCAGGTTCGCCGAGGCCTCCGCCGTGGCGATAATGTAGTAGGTCGCCACCGCGTAGCTGGTGTGCGGCAGGGAAATCTCCACGATCTCCGCACCGAGCTTCGTTAGCTGCGCGACCGCGGCGTCAATCGCCTGTTTCACCTCGGGATCGAGGCCGCCGATCAGGTATTCTTTCGGCAGGCCGAGCTTCAGCCCTTTGATACTCTGGCCGAGCGCGGCGGAATAATCTGGCGTCGGCTCCGGAATGCTCGTCGAGTCACGCGGGTCGTGGCCGGCGATGACGTTGAGCATCGTCGCCGCATCACGCACGTCCTTCGTGAGCGGACCGACCTGATCGAGCGACGACGCGAACGCCACGAGTCCGTAACGCGAAACCCGACCGTAGCTTGGCTTCAATCCTACGCAACCGCACAACGCTGCGGGTTGGCGCACACTGCCGCCGGTGTCCGAACCGAGCGTGGCGATGATTTCATCCGCCGCCACCGCCGCCGCTGAACCACCGGATGAGCCGCCTGGAATTCGCGTCGTGTCCCACGGATTGCGCGTGACCCCGAACGCGGAGTTTTCCGTCGAGCTGCCCATCGCAAACTCGTCCATGTTGAGGCGACCCAAGAGCACCGCACCGGCGGCTTTGAGTTTCTCCACCACCGTCGCGTCGTACGGCGAAACGAACTTGCCCAGAATTTTCGAGCCGCAGGTGAGCGGCTGGCCTTTCACCGCGATGACGTCCTTCAGCGCAATGGGGACGCCGAGCAAGGGTTGCTGCGCAGCCGTCACGCCAGCGGCCAGCGCCTGGTCCGCAGCGTCCGCCTGCGCGAGCGCATCAGCGGCATCGTGATGAAGGAACGCGTGCACGCGGCCGTCCACGCGGCCAATTTGATCCAAGCACGCCTGCGTGACGGCGCGCGACGACACCTCGCGTCGTGCGAGTTTCGCCGTGAGTTCAGAAATGGTGAGTTGATTCAACATCCGCGCGGCGAGAAATTGGCGAACACGACTGCAAAAGGCAAAAGCAAACTTCCCCAACCATCCTGCGGGCTCTGCTGGCATTGGTTTCCGGAAGAGCATCCTTTGCACGCGCGCGGCCAGCGATTAGCCTGCGCCGGTAGCCAATGCCGCCCGAGCGCACAACGCCACCCAGCCTGACCGTGGAGCGAAAGCCAGCGGATGTCCTGCGGGTCGCACTCGCGGGCAACTGGCGGCAATCGGGCCCGCTGCCGAAGCGCGCCGCCGTCGAGCAGGCGTTGGCCACCGATTCGCCGCCGCGGGCAATGGAACTGGATGGTTCAGCGTTGGAAGGTTGGGATTCGCGCTGCCTCGCGTTCGTCAGCCAGTGCCAGGATCTTTGCCGCGAGCGCGGACTGGAGTTTCGCGATGAACACTTGCCCGAAGGCGTCCGCCGGTTGCTGCGCCTCGCCGCCGCCGTGCCGGAAAAGAAGGATGCCCGGCGCGAAACCGCCAGATCGCCCTGGCTCGCGCGGGTTGGCGAAGCTGCGCTGCGCAGCGGGGAAGCCGCGCGCGAAATGCTGGCGTTCCTGGGCGAAACCGTGCTGGCTTTCGGCCGGTTGCTGCGTGGCCGGGCCCAGTTTCGTTGGGCGGATGCATTTCTCGTGATGCAGCAGTGCGGCCCGGAAGCGCTCGGCATCGTGGCGCTGATCAATTTTCTCGTCGGTTTGATCATCGCCTTTGTCGGCGCGGTGGGGCTGCTGCAGTTTGGGGCGTCGGTGTTTGTAGCCGACATGGTGGCGATCGGCACGGTCCGGGAAATGGGTTGCCTGATGACGGGCATCATCCTGTGCGGCCGGACCGGCGCGGCGTTCGCGGCGCAACTCGGCACGATGAAGGTCAACGAGGAGATCAATGCCTTCCGGACCTTCGGCATCTCGCCGATCGAGTTTCTCGTGTTGCCGCGGATCATGGCCCTGGTGCTGATGATGCCCCTGCTCTGCCTGTTTGCCGATGTGATCAGCATCGCGGGCGGATTCACCGTGTCGGTGCTGATGCTGGACCTCACCGCGACGGAATACCTGACGCGAACTTTGAATGCGATCAGCCTCACGAGTTTCCTGCTGGGTGTGGGCAAGGGATCGTTCTTCGGTTTCCTTGTGGCGTACACCGGTTGCCTGCGCGGAATGCAATGCGGCAGCAACGCGGCTGCCGTCGGCGAAGCCACCACGCGCGCCGTGGTTGCCGGCATAACCGCCATCATTGCTTCCGACGGCTTGTTTGCGGTGATCTGCAACGCCTTGAAGATATGAACCCGGCCACGAACGAAACGAAGATCGAGATCAAGGGTCTCACGATGGCGTACGGGTCGTACGTGGTGATGCAGGACATCAACGCGCGGGTGAAACGCGGTTCAATTTTCGTGATCATGGGCGGCAGCGGCTGCGGCAAGAGCACGTTGCTGCGCCATTTGATCGGCATGAAAGCGCCGGCTGCGGGTGAGGTGCTTTACGATGGCCGCAGTTTCTGGGCGCTGGACGAGGCGGAACGCCAGACCGAGGTGCGCCGGTTCGGCGTCCTGTTCCAAAGCGGGGCGCTGTGGAGTTCGATGACCCTGGCGGAAAATGTCGCCCTGCCCTTGAGCGAATACACGGATCTGGCGGCCGCGGACATTGCCGAGATCGCGCGGCTGAAGCTGGCGCTGGTGGGTCTGAAAGGATTCGAGGATTTTTATCCGGCGGAAATTTCCGGCGGCATGTGCAAGCGCGCGGGCCTCGCGCGCGCCATGGCGCTCGATCCGGAAATCCTTTTCTTCGACGAACCGTCCGCCGGGCTCGACCCGATCAGCTCGCGCAACCTCGACCAGCTCATCCTGGAATTGCGCGACAACCTCGGCGCCACCATTGTGGTGGTGAGCCACGAACTTGCCAGCATCATGACCATTGCCGACGACTCGATCTTCCTGGATGCGGAGACGAAAACTGTTCGCGCCACGGGCAACCCGCGTGAACTGTTGCAACATTCCCCCGACCCGACATTGCGAGCGTTCCTGAGCCGAGGCGAAGCGACCATGCCTTTGCCCGGGATCGCGACCACCCCACCCACAAGCACGCTCCAACCTTCATCCCCGCCGGCGCAATTATGAGCAAAAAAGCCAATCCCACCGCCATCGGACTGTTCATCGTCCTCGGGCTGGTGCTCGGCGTGACCGCCTTGGTGGTGTTCAGCTCCGGCAAGTGGTTCAGCAAGCAACAGCGCTTCATCCTCTACTTCGACGCGTCGCTCAAAGGATTGAATCCGGGCGCGCCGGTCAAGTTGCGCGGGGTCACGATCGGTTCGGTGGTGGATGTGCTGATCGCGCACAACCAGAAGACGAACGACTTCGCCATGCCGGTGATCATCGAGATCAACCAGGATTTGCTGCAATCCAAGTCGGACCGCTACGTCGCGGTGGGCAGCCGGCCGAAGTTCGAGGAATTCGTTCAGCGCGGGCTGCGCGGTCAGTTG
>CAYWCK010000338.1:0-5891 GCA_964456685.1 uncultured Bifidobacteriaceae bacterium
GCGAAATATTCTCATCACGGGCGGCGTGATCTGTGCGCTGGTGCTGGGCGTGGCGTACTCGTGGAAAACCATGATGGCGCGATTTGAAGGCGCCAGCATCGAGGATGAAAAGGAGAAGGGCCGCGGCGAATACATCCGGCTGGCCAAGTTGATTGTGGCGGATCGCTTCTTCGGTGTTGGCCTCGGCAACTGGTCCTACTGGGTCAGCAACAAATACGGCCCGATGGATGGCAGCCCGTTCAAACCGTACATTGGCACGAGCGACGCGCCGGACATGACGAATCCGAAGGGCTTGGAGACGGCGCAGGCCCCGCCCGCGCACAACTTGGGCGCGTTGACCGCGGGCGAACTGGGCTGGCCGGGAGTGATGGTGTTCGCCGTGGTTTGGCTCCGTTGGTTCCAAATGGGCGTCAGCTTTCTGTGGAAACGAAGATCAGACCCGATGCTGCGGATCGGCGCGGGATTATTCTTTGCCGTGTGCGCCGCCTTTTTCCAGAGTCTCACGGAATGGGAATACCGGCAGACGCCGATCATGTTCATCTTCCACATCCTGCTGGGCGTGCTGGCGGCCCTGCACTGGCGACAGAAACACCCGCTGCCGGAGGCGGAGTCGGCGCGCGGGTAATTGTGTTGGCGGATAACGACGCGCAGCGGCTACTTCAACCAGGCGGCCAGCAACCCGTGACCGTGCGGCGTCGGCTCGACACGCATGTGATGAGTGGGCGCGAGAATTTCCTGCAAACGTTTCAACGTGCCCGGGACGAGATTGTCGTGGTATTCAATGCCGAAGCGTTGGATGCGCTGCAAGGTCGCGGCGGTGACGTCGTTCAGAACATCCAGTTCACTGCCTTCAATGTCCATCTTGAAGAAATCAATCCGGTCCTTATTTGCCATCGCAAGGACTTCGGTGAGCGGAATGAGCTTCACCGCAGTGGAATCCTTTTCACTGGCGGTCTCGGCACGATTATCAATCGAACGCCCCGTTGAGTGAACCATGTGCACCCAACCGTGCTCCTTGCCGACGGCGAGGCGGTTGATCTGGATGTTCTTCACGCCAACCGCCGCGACGTTACGCTGCAGGTAATCGAAGTTTTCTGAGGGCTCAAAGGAGATCACGCGGCAGTTCGGGTTGCGCCGGGCGATGAAGATGGAAAATAGGCCAACGTGCGCACCGCAATCAATAATCACGTCGCCATCCTTGGGCTCGTAGAAACCGTCCTTCGTGTAACATTGCTCGAACCAGAGCTCGACCAGCGAGCCGGCGAAGCCGCCCATGTGCGGTGGGTGGGTGAGTTTGCAGCCGTCGCGCAAAATGATTTCGGCGCACGGCGGACCATCCGCCAGCCAGCCGCCGTGGCGGAGGTTTTGAATCAAACTCCAGCCGTTGCGGAAATTCTTCAGAAGATAGAAATAGAGCGGAAGATTCATTGCTTCGGAGCTTGGTTGGCGAGCTTGGCGGCCTCGGCGTCGCGGGTCATCAGTTTGTAGATGTCGGGAATGGCGTTCACTTCGTCCGGAATTTCCGGCTGATTCGTGCACAGCATCGCGTAACTCTGGGGATCCGTCGGATGGTAGCCGTGCATGCCGCGAATTGGCCGCTCGCCCATGTGACTGGGAACGATCAGCACCCCTTCCTTCACGAGAAAGATCAATTCGCCAAAATACCGATCCTCAAACAAGGTTCGCATCTGCTTCAGCTCAGCATCGGGAACGATGCGGCCCTGCGGAACGCCCTGCAGCACCCGCGTGATTTCTGTGCGGGCGCGGTCATTGAAAAACCAGAATCGGGCCATGGTGGAATCGTAAACCACGACGTAATCCTCACCGAAACGCAGCGGCAACGGTTCAATTTTGGCCTTCAGGTCCAGCAACTCATCGCAATTGGCCATGCCGTGGTCGCTGAAAATGTAGAGGCGGACTTCAGCGTAATGCTGTTTCGCTGCCGCCATCAGCTTTTCAATCCACTGCTCATAAATGCGCAGCTTCGCGGGAACTTCCGGCGATTGATTGCCCACCATGTGGAGCAAGCCATCCAAACCCGGCCAATACAGAAAGGCAAAATCAATCTCGTCCTTCCCGATGTCGGCGATGAGCGCGTCGAGATTCTGCGCTTCGGGATTCTCCGGCTGGCTGACGTGATAACGGATTTTTTTCTCCTCGAGGAAATCGAAAATGTTGGGGCCGCGATTCATGCCGCGCGGCTGGAGCGGGCTCTTCTTTTCGGTGAAATCGTAGAGCGAGATGTATTTGAAAGGGATGTTGTAGAGGTCGAAATAGCCCCGGAAACTGAGCTGAACTTTGACAAACTTCGACAGCCAGCGACGAAAAATGCGCCGACTGGTCATGGCATTGGGCAGCCAGCGGAGCGCCCGCAGTGACTTGAACGGAGAATTTTTCGGATCGTAAACGAAATAGGACCAGTTGCGATGCTCGTCCGGCCAGCGTCCGGAGAGAATCGAGGGCACGCAGGTGGAACTATAGCCGAAGACGGACGCGAGCTGCTTGCGCAGCGGCGCAAACTCGCGGGCGAAGGGATCCTGGCGGATGATTTCCCATCCGCAGGCGTCCACAAACACAAATAACGGCAAAACGGCTTTCATCAGTAAAGGACCTCGAATCCTTGGCGGCGGAATTTCAAGCGCGGGGCGACTCCGGCAACAGCGTGCGGACGGCCATGAGGAGTTGGGTCGGGCTGAACGGCTTGGTCAAAAACAGCGCCGCACCGGAGGACTCCGCTTCCTGGCGCGTCACATGATGCGCGCTGGCGGTAATCATGATCACAGGAATACCCTTGGTCTGATCCGCCTTCTTGAGTTGCTTCAACGCGGTCAAGCCGTCCATCTCGGCCATCATCACGTCCATGACAATGAGATTGGGGAGATTTTGCTCGGCCACCTGGATGGCTTCCCGACCATTGCGGGCGTTGAGCAATTGAAAGCCCGCGCGCTCGAAATGGTGCTGGAGCAGCCGGTGCATATAGGGCTCATCATCCACGACTAGAACTTTGCAGGCCATACGGGTTTAAGGGGTTACTCGGACATGATCAAAAACGTCTGGTCGTCATTCAAGACCATATTGCTTTGAAACCGGCTGAGAGTGGCAGTGAGCGATTGTTTGAGTTGCTCGGCGCGCAAACGATCGCGCGCCGCCGCCTGAAACCATTCGACCAAACGATCCTGACCGAAACGTTCGCCCTGAGCATCCAGCGCTTCGGGCAGGCCATCCGTGTAAAAGATCACCCGACATTGCGGCCCCAATTGCACCAGTTCATTGGCAAAAGTCGTATCCGGAAGAATGCCGAGCGGCATTCCCTCGGGTGAAACCGGACGCACCTCGGCCTCCAATCCCGAGGCCACGAGCATTGGGCAGTGGCCGGCGCTGGCCACGGTCAATTGCGAGTGCAGCGCATTAAAATAACCGAGTTGGGCGGTGATGAACATGTCGACTCCGGAAAGTTCATCGAAGAGCAACCGATTCACGCGGGCCAGCAGGGCGGCGGGTTGATGCGCCAGTTCCGGCGCGGCACGAACCATCGTGCGCAAAATCGCGGCAAACATCGCGGCCGGAACTCCCTTCCCCATCACGTCGGCGATGACGAGCAAGAGCTCGTGTTCGCTCACGCGTAAAACGTCGTAAAAATCGCCACCGACTTGATGGGCGCTGCGGCAGGCGGCCGCCAAGTGAAAGCCCGGTACAGACGGAAGTTCCCGCGGCAGGAGCGATTGCTGAATGTTGTTGGCGATTTCCAGCTCATGCGCGACCAACCGGCTCGCCACGCGCTCCTCTTGAAACCGCGCGTTGACCACCTGGATGGCAAAAAACTCCGCGAACGTGCCGACGACATTGGTTTGTCCCGCTGTGAAGACGAGGTCCGCAGGTAATGAGGAATTCGCTGGGTTCGCAACGGGCTTGGTCAGCGTGAGCGTGCCGATCAGATTCTCACCCGTAAAAATCGGATGCACCAAACCGCTCGCCCCAGGTCGAAGCGAGGCGAGTGGATCTTCCGGCCGCAAGGGATGCTGGGCGTCGAACCAAACCACATGGCGCGATTTGGCAGCTTCCCGCTCCACGGAGAAGCCACTCGTCCCATCCACGAAAAGCGGCGCCGCGACAACTCCGGGTTCGGAAACGGCGAAGGTCTCCAGGCGCGACTCCCCACGAGGGGCCAACCGCAGCAGATACCAATCGGCGCCCGTGATGTGGAGCAGGTCCGTCAGCAAACGTTGGGCAAACTCATTCAGGTTGCCGATGTTCGGCTGAGCGGTGCTGTAGCGAAAAATCGCGGAGAGGCTCTCGTAGCACGAACTGAGTTCCTCAACCATTTCGTTGATGATGCGGTCATTGTCCGACGCACTGGCGGCAGGGGACGGGATCGAAACGCGCTGCTTGGCAAGCACAAGCTCGTTTTCTCCCTTGGCGCGGTAATAGTTGGCCTCGTCCATCAACGCGCGCATCAGAAAGATGCCGCGCCCGCTCTCGCTTTCGGAATCGGGCAGCGTCGGTTGTTCCGGCCAGTCAAATCCCGCCGTGTGATCCTTCACGCGCAGTTCGATGCGACTGGCATCGCAATGACAGTCCACCACGATGGGAAGAGTGGTCGCTGCTGGAGGGGCGTATTTCACCGCGTTATTGCAAGCTTCCACGAGGGCAAGTTCGCAGGCGTTCAGTTCGGCTTCATCACAGCCCTGCTCGGCCAAAAATTGACGAATGATCCCGGCAGTGGCACGCACGGCGCCGAGATCACAGATCTGGGTCAATCTCAGCGTGACAGGTCGCGAGCGAACCGGAGGTTGGGCCATGCCATTACGGCTTCACGATCTCGAAGATGCGGTGCATCCGGGTCAGTTCGAGAATCTGTTGCACCGGCGGGGTTGGGTTCAGAAGCCGGACCATGCCGCGTCGGCTACAGGCGGTTTTGTGCAGGGCAATCAAGGTCCCAAGACCACAGCTGTCCACAAAGGATGTCTGCGACAAATCAATTTCAATGTTCTTCTGGGTGTCGCTCATCGCCGAGCGGGCCTGATCGCGGAAGGTATTCGAGTTTGCAGCCCCCAATTCCCGCACATCGGTGATGTGCAACGTATCGCCTTGGACTTGGATTTTCATACAGCTTGTTTCCGAAACTTCATTGGCCGAACTTCTGCCCGGCCAATAATTGGTTACCGTTTTGCCGTCCCAAGATTCTAATCTTGGCGGCGAAGAATATAAAGCACAAAGCCGGCCGCGCTTCAAACCGGGATTACTCTGTTATGCGCCCAATGATTTCCCCGGGAGGGCACTTCACGACAGGATGGTGCGGGCTAGAATGGACAAGTCCAACCGCCAGTTGGCCCGCACCGCGTAAAAGCTGGCACAGGCGCGGGCATCATCCGTAAATGATTCGGCCACGCCTTCCGCATCGGCGAGCGAGATCAATCCAATGGGCGCAGCGAGCCATAACCGGTCAAACTCACTCTCCAACTGGGCCACCTCTGCCGGCCCCAATGGACGATTGCCGACCCAGGCAAAGTCACCGCGCACAATATTCCACAGCTGCGGCCACAACCGGAACCAGCCGCGGGCATTCGCCAGTTCGTAATAGCAAACCATTTCAGGTGGCGAAACCGTGGCTGCACCAGGCGGCCGCACCGCCCGCATTTCGCGCAACGAGGGCTGATTACGCAACTTGGCGGTGAGAACAAAAAGCATCGCCACGGGAGCCGTGGCGAGCATCAGCACCGCCGCCAAAAATCGGCCAAGAAAATTTCCGGCCCGTGGCTGTGACCGGGATTTTGCCAGCGAGCACATCAGGAACGCATCCGGCACGGTGGTGCGCGATCCAGTGCGCCAGTTCACCCAAGTGTTGCCGTTCGCCAATGAATCCCGGACTTCTGTAAAATGTCCCACCAGCG
>CAYWCK010000339.1:0-5889 GCA_964456685.1 uncultured Bifidobacteriaceae bacterium
TGCCCCCGGCAGGCGGCATCGGCATCGGCATTGACCGCCTCTGCATGATGCTCCTTGGTCAGGAAAGCATCCGCGACGTCATCCTGTTCCCACAGCTGAAGCCAAAATAGAGAGCATGTGAATCTCTTTTCCCCAAAAGCAAAGCCCACCAAATACAAACCGTGGCTGTTGCTTTTGTGGTTTGCAGCACTTGTCGTTTCCTACCCGTTTTGGAAATTGTGTGTCCAATTCCTTTTCGATCCAAAAATGCCGGGTGGGCTGGCCTACACTCGCCAGGAACACAGGAATCGGATCAGTTTCGACTCCACAACCTGGAAAGCATTTCCACGTTCCACCAATGAGTGGCCACACACCACCTTGCTGCCGGTTCGCGTACGGATGGTGGACGATCTCCTGGCGCATCATGATTTCAGGGGAATGAACCGGGACAAGGTTGAAGAACTACTCGGCCCAAAGACAAAAACTGAATACTTCAGCGACTGGGATTTGGTTTATTATTTAGGGCCAGGACGCTACGGAGATGCGGTGGGCGATTCCGAATGGCTGGTGTTTCGTTTTGATAAGTCAGGTTGCGTTGAAACTTGCGAACTCGTTCACGATTGACCGATCGGCCTCACCCATCGGCCAAATTAACTCATGCTACTCGCTTCCCCTTCGCCCAACGACGTGCTGGGCGAAGACTTCCTGTTCCCGCGGTTGAAGCCACAATGAATCTTCATTTCAAGGGCACGCGCAGTCTTGATTTTGGTGAGTTGGATTGGGATTGTGGTCCGGAAGAGTGGCCGAGCGGCTACTTTGCAAAACCACACAACCAAACCTCATGAAAATACTTATCGCCTCCCTCCTGTTTGCCGCCGTGGCCGTCACCGGTTTCGCCGCGGATAAGAACCCGACGGCCGTCAGCCCGTCGATCGCCAAGGATTCCCGCTGCTTCGAGTTGCGCACTTATGTCGCGGCCCCCGGAAAGTTCGAGGATTTGAACAAACGTTTCCGGGACCACACCTGCAAGTTGTTCAAGAAGCACGGCATGGAGCTCATTGGTTTTTGGATTCCGACCGACAAGGAAAAAGGTTCCGAGAACACGCTCATCTATCTGCTGGCGCACAAGAGCCGCGATGCCGCCAAGAAGTCGTGGGCAGACTTCGTCAACGATCCGGACTGGAAGAAAGCCAGGGATGAATCCGAGAAGAATGGCAAACTCACGGAGCGGGTGGAGTCGGTGTTCCTCGGGGCAACCGACTATTCGGACATAAAGTAAGCCAGCGCCGACCGCTGCGACCGGCCGCGTATTTTTCAACGGACGCGCGCAGCGGCCAGAGCAGTTTGGGGGAAGCCGCCGGCCGACCATCAACTTTGTTTACAACCAAAGTGCAATTTCCGGTGCAGCCTCGCCAATCGCTGGGGAGTCGGGCGGGTGCATACATGGGCATTCTAATCATGCTGATTTTATGCTAGAGCAACTCTTCTCGCCGCAAGCGGTCGCGATCCTCGGTGCCTCCCGCAATCCCGGCAAGGTTGGCCATGCGTTCGTCGCCAACCTGCTCGCCAGCGGCTACAAAGGGACCATCGTCCCCGTCAATCCGGAGGCCAAAGACGTGCTGGGCGTGCGGTGCTATCGCGACCTGCGCGCCTACGGCGGCAAGATTGACCTCGGCGTGATCGTCGTGCCGCCCAAGTTCGTCAAGCAATCCATCCAGGACTGCATCGATGCCGGCGCCAAAGTGGTGACCGTCATTACCGCGGGTTTCAAAGAAGTGAACGCGGCCGGCGCTGCGGCCGAACAGGAATTGGTGGAACTGTGCCAACGCAACGGCGTCCGCCTCCAAGGCCCGAACTGCCTGGGCATCCTGAACGCGCATCATCAGATGAACGCGACGTTCGCGCCCTCCGTGCCGCCTCCGGGCAAGATTTCAGTGATTTCGCAATCGGGCGCGTTGTGCGTGGCAATCCTCGACTGGGCGGCGCAGCAAAAGCTCGGCATGGGCAAAGTAATCAGCATCGGCAACAAAGCCGATTTGAACGAAGCCGACTTCCTGCAAGCGCTCGCCGAGGACAAGCAGACCACGGTCGTGGCGAGTTATCTCGAAAGCATCAAGGACGGAAACAAGTTTCTGCGGATCGCAGAAGAAGCCGCCGCCGTCAAACCGGTGGTGATTCTGAAAGTCGGGATTACCCAGGCCGGTGCAAAGGCAGCCTCTTCGCACACGGGAAGCCTCGCCGGCGCGGACATCGCTTATGGCGCGGCCTTCCGGCGCTCAGGCGTCGTGCGGGCGGAGAACGTCGAAGCGTTGTTCGACTACGCGCTCGCGTTTTCCTCTCAACCGTTGCCGAAGGGAAGTCGCGTGGCGGTCATAACCAACGCCGGTGGCCCGGGCATCATGGCCGCCGATGCCGCGGAATCGCTCGGGCTTAAGATGGTCACCCCGCGGCCCGAGGCACAGGCCTTGATGCGCAAATTCCTGCCCGCCGCGGCCTCCGTCGGTAATCCGGTGGATGTCATCGGCGATGCGCCGCCCGCGCTCTACATCGAATCGCTCAAGGTTTTGCAGGAGGAAGAGGACATTGACGCCATCGTCGTCGTGGTCACGCCGCAGAATATGACGGAACCGTCGCTGTTGGCCGAGCAACTCGCCGCCACGCACAACGGCAAGAAGCCGTTGCTCACGGCGTTCATGGGTGGCGAAGCGGTCGCCGACGCCAAGGCGAAGTTAATGGCCGCGGGTATTCCCAATTACGCCTCACCCGACCGCGCGATGCATTCCCTCAAGGCGATGTGTGATTACGCCGCGTGGCGCCGCCGCCCACCGCGGGTTGTGACCCGCTTCCCGGTCAACCGCCGCCGCGTGGATCGCGTGCTGCAGGTGCATTCCCGCAGCGGGCAACCCCAGATCGGCGAAGTTGAGGCGAAGGAAATCCTGCGCGCCTACGAGTTCAATATTCTTTCGGGACAGCTCGCGCGCTCGGCGGACGAGGCCGTGGATATCGCCGAGCGAATCGGTTATCCGGTGGTGTTGAAAATTTCCTCGCCGGATATCATTCACAAATCCGATTTCGGCGGCGTGCGCATCAACCTGGCGAACGCCGAGCAGGTGCGCGACGCCTTTGACCTGATGATGTTGCGCATCCAGCGACGCGCACCCAACGCTTTCATCCGTGGCGGGTTCGTGGAGAAAATGGGCACGCGCGGACGCGAAGTGATTCTCGGCATGACGCGTGACCCGCAATTCGGCCCAATGCTGATGTTCGGTCTCGGTGGTATTTTCGTCGAAGTGATGAAAGACGTGACGTTTCATCTCGCACCGATCACGGCGGACGAGGCCATGCAGATGCTCAAAGGCACGCGCTCGTACGCGCTGCTCAAGGGCGCACGCGGCCAGTCGCCCGTGGACCTCGATGCCATCGCCGGCGCGCTGCAACGCATCAGCCAGCTGGCGACGGATTATCCGGAGATCATGGAACTCGACATCAACCCATTCATCGTCGGTCCGGTCGGCACGGATGCCTATGTCGCCGACGCGCGCATGACGCTGGCCGGCGCGCACAACAGCGAGACGCCGGCGCACTGAGGATTTCCAGACCATGAGCACTTCGAAAATCAGTTACGACCGCAATTGGCGGGAGAAATTTTCCGCTCAAGTTCTCACCGCGGAACAGGCCGTCAAACGCATCCGCCCCGGCCAGCGCATCTTCATCGGCACCGGCTGCGGCGAACCGCTCGAACTCGTCGCCGCTCTGAGCAAGCGCGCCACGGAACTGCCGGACACGGAAATCGTCCACCTCCTGACCTTCGGCGATGCGCCATACGCCCATCGCGAGCTGGCAAACTATTTCCGCGTCAACAGCTTCTTCATTGCCGAAAACGTGCGCGATATCATTCAGGAAGGGCTTGGCGATTACACGCCGATCCACCTCTCGGACGTGCCGCGCCTGTTCGACTCCGGCCAGCTCCCGCTCGATGTGGCGTTGATCCAAGTCACTCCGCCTGACGCCGACGGCATGTGCAGCTTTGGCGTCTCGGTGGACATCGTAAAGAGCGCCGTGGAAAATGCCTCTCTGGTTATCGCGCAGGTAAATCCCTGCATGCCGCGCACGCACGGCAACTCTTTCATCCATGTGTACGACCTCGACGTGCTGGTGCCCGCCGAGACGCCCATCCTGGAAGTGCATCCGCCGGCGGTGACAGAAACGACCCGCCAAATCGCGGAGAATCTGTCCGCATTGATTGATGATGGCTCGACGCTCGAGATTGGCATCGGCCGCATTCCGCAAGCGCTGGTCGGATTTCTGAAGGACAAGAAGGACCTCGGCATTCATACCGAGATGATTTCCGACGACATCATGGAACTGATCGAAGCGGGCGCCATCACCGGCGCGCGCAAGACGGTGGACCGCGGCAAGGTCGTAACCAGCTTCTGTCTCGGCACGCAGAAACTCTACGACTTCATCGACGACAATCCGATCTTCGCGTTTCACCCGACGGAGTACGTGAACAATTCGTTCGTGATTAATCAGCAGCACAAAATGGTGGCGATCAACACCGCGCTGGAAGTGGATCTCACCGGTCAGGTTTGCGCTGATTCGATCGGCTCAAAATTTTTCTCGGGCGTTGGCGGACAGGTGGATTTCAATCGCGGGGCCGCCAAAGCTCCCGGCGGCAAGGCCATCATTGCCCTGCCCTCCACCGCCAAGGGCGGCAGTGTCTCGCGTATCATGACGCGGCTTAGCCCGGGCGCGGGCGTGGTCACAACTCGTGCGGGCGTGTCTTACGTCGTCACCGAGTACGGCGTGGCCTACCTGCATGGCAAAAGTGTGCAGGAACGCGCCCTGGCCCTGATCAGCATTGCGCATCCAAAATTCCGCGCCGATCTGCTCAAGGAAGCCATCGAAGCCAAATACCTCTCCGCGGAAATGGCCGACAAAGAAGGTAAGATTCTCGTGGGCCCGAAAGAGCTACGGACCACGTATCTGCTCAACGATGGCACCCAACTTAACTTCCGACCGATCCATCCGACGGATGAGCCACGCATGCGGGATCTGTTTTATAAACTCTCCGAAGCGACGATCTACTATCGCTTCATGAGCCATCAGAAGCGCGTGTCCCGGCATCAGATTCAGGACTTTGTTTACATCGATCACCGCAACGACGTTACCATCGTCGGCACTCTGCCGGAATCGTACGGCGAAGAGATCATCGCCGTCGGCAGCTATTATCTGGATCAAAAAACCAATCTCGCGGAAGTTGCCTTCACGGTATCGGACAAGTGGCAGAATCACGGCATCGGCACCTTTCTGCTGAAACACCTCGGTCGTATCGCGCGGCGCAACGGCATCCGCGGTTTCACCGCAGAAGTGCTGGTTGAGAACAAACCGATGCAAGCGGTCATCAACAAATCCAACACCAAAGTCCGCAGCACCGTCGGCACCGGAGTCGTCAGTTTCCAAATGGATTTCGAGTAAGTTTCCACAACCGTTCCAAACGAGTGGGTGATTGCGGTCTCGCCGTGGCGTTTTCCCGCCTGAAGTTATTCTAATCAAAAAACGTCAAGAGATTGGCAAAATGAGAGCAGCCTGCGATCGGCATTCCCCTTAGCGTTGAGTTAGATGATGCAGTGTCAGGTTGGATGACGTTCACCTCGTCCCGGACCGATGGTCATCTCCACCGGGTCGCCGTTACGAAGTTCACGTCTCCCGCCCTCGGCAAAACCGGATGCAGCTCATCGCGGGCAAGCCAGTCTCCGCCCGCTCAGAAACAGTCGGCATCAGAACTGGTCGCCGGTTTCGCGTCGCGCGAGCCGGACAGGGTCAGATGAACTGGGAACGACAATTGGCGGTTTCTGTCGCCGCGCCGAACGCGAAGTTTGCGATGTGTCTGCTTCGTGCCCTCCTTCG
>CAYWCK010000340.1:0-1811 GCA_964456685.1 uncultured Bifidobacteriaceae bacterium
CAGGCTGGCAGCTACACGGTGGTGGTGAGCAACAGTGTGAATGCGGGCACGAGCAGCGCGGCGACGTTGACCGTAAACGCGGTGGTTGACCCCAAGCCCTCGACGGACACCACTAAGCCGAAGGTAACTTTGAGCGCGCCGGTGGCTGGTGTAATTCTAAATCCAACGGTCACGATTCGCGGTACGGCGTCTGATAACATCGGGATCAAAACCGTCTGGTATTCGCTCAATGGAGGCGCGTTCCTCAATGCCACCGGGTCAGTCAACTGGGCGGTGTGGGGCTCGCCCGATCCGCTGTTGCTGTCGCTCGGCACGAATCTGGTGCGCGCATTCAGCGAGGACCTGGCCGGTAATTTCTCACCCACAAATTCGCGCACGTTTACCTATGTCGAGTCGGATGACCTGGCGTTGCTTGTGAACGGAGACGGTCGGGTAACGGGCGCAACCAATGGCCAATGGATTCAATCGGGACGCATCTTGAAGTTGAAGGCGGTGCCGGCGACCGGGAGTGTGTTCTCGAATTGGGTCGGCACCATTGACGGCGCGCTGACCTACTTAAGCAGTTCGCCTTCCTTGACGGTGCCGATGGTCCCCAAGCTGGAAATCACGGCCAACTTTGTGCCGAATCCATTCAAACCCATCGCCGGCCAGTTCAACGGTTTGTTTTCCG
The DNA here is from genome assembly GCA_964456685.1 of uncultured Bifidobacteriaceae bacterium. GTDB lineage: Bacteria > Verrucomicrobiota > Verrucomicrobiia > Limisphaerales > JADLHS01 > CAYWCK01. Next base: position 671 of record CAYWCK010000340.1, read on the forward strand.
AAACCAACGGAGTGAAACTCGGCACCGCGGGATTTTTCTCCCTCAAATTGACCGATCGCGGGAGCTATTCCGGGACCATTCTCACGGATAGGGGTCGGGCTTCGGTAACCGGGAAGTTCGACCTCGGCGGTCGGGCCACGAATTCGGTGGCACGCTCCGGCACGAACAGCCTCAACGTGGTTTGGTCGTTGGATTTTCATGGCTCCGATCAAGTCACCGGAACAATCCGAGACGGCAACTGGGTTGCGGACCTGGTCGGGGATCGGGCCGTCTTCAACGCCGCAACCAATCCCTGTCCTTATGCTGGAAAGTACACCTTCGTTCTTCCCGGCACTCCGGGATCAACCCTCACTCCCGAAGGGAACAGTTTCGGCACGGTTTCCATCAGTTCCAACGGCGTTGCAACCTTGAGGGGTAATCTGGCGGACAAGACCACCGTCACCCAGACGGTGCCGTTGTCGAAGCATGGAGACTGGCCGCTTTATGTTCCGCTGTCTTCCCGAAAAGGCGCGTTACTGTCGTGGCTCAGCTTCGAGGATCGCCCGACGGATGATTTTAGCGGGTTGGCGGCGTGGATTCTGCCGCCGTTGGCCAAAGCGACGTATTACCCGGCGGGATTTGTACAGGCGCAGACGCTTATTGGTTCGCGGTACACGCCGCCGGTGGTTGCGGGTGATCGCGTGCTCAATCTCACCAATGCCCTTGCGTGCTTGAGTGGCGGCGGTTTGCCGGAAAGTTTTACCAACGCCATTGTTCTCGGGCCGGACAACCTGGTCACCAAGACTTATCCCAATGAGTTGACGGCCACGTTCACGTCCGCGAACGGGCTGTTCAAAGGAACTTTCAAACTGGAAGACGATCTCGGAGCGGTGGCGTTCAGCGGCGTGGTGCTGCAGAAGACGACCAACGCGTTCGGGTGCTTTTACGGCAGCAGCCAGAGTGGCAGCGTCGCGGTTCGCCGCGGCCGGTTGCCGAGAAGCGAACATTCGCACGACGATTAACCGGTCCTGATCCGGCGGGGCAGTCAATCTTTGATCGGCACGCGACGTCGCTGCGGGCGTCGCGTGTCAATCCAGCAGGTGAGCGGTCGCAGCGAGACGTGTTTTTGCAAACGCTGCGGAACTGATCTAATCTCCGCGCG
>CAYWCK010000340.1:1821-5883 GCA_964456685.1 uncultured Bifidobacteriaceae bacterium
CATCCACTGGTTTCGACGCGATTTGCGCGTCACGGACAACACCGCCTTGAGCGAAGCAGCGCGCCGGGCCGAGGTGGTTGTTCCCGTTTTCATCCTCGAAGATGCGTTTCGCACCGGGCCGGATGTGGGTGCGGCGCGACTGGCCTTCCTCTTGGAGTCGCTCGAATCGCTGCGAAAGAATCTCGCCGAGTTGGGCTACCCGCTGATCATTCGATCGGGAAAATCCGAGGAAGTCCTGCCCAAGCTGTGCGCCGAAGTTGGCGCGCAAGCGGTCTTCGCCAACAAACGCTACGAGCCGTACGCGCAGGCGCGCGATGCGCGGGTCTTCAACCAACTCAACAGTGCCGGGTTTGGCTTCGAGTTATTCAAGGACGCGGTCATCTGGGAGGAGGCAGAAATTCTCACGCAAGCAGGCAAGCCGTTCACGGTTTACACGCCGTATTCCCGCGCATGGAAGCTCAAATCGATTCCACCACCGAGGGCGAAACTGTCGAAGTGTTCCCTCTCCAAAGTGCCGTACCGGTCGGATTCGTTGCCGGTTGGTGCAAGCGACCTCGGGCACGCGATTAAGCAGGAGTTCACGCCGGCGGGGGAACGGGCGGCGCTGGAACGGCTGAAGCAATTCATGGCGGGACCGGTGTACTCTTACGCTGCGAACCGCAATCTCCCGGCGGTGGCCGGCACATCGCAGCTGTCTCCGCACTTGCGGTGCGGGACGATTGGCCCCCGGACGATCTTGGCCGCGCTGGCCAACGCCCGGGTTAAAGCGTCACCCGGCCAAAATCAAAGTTGCGAGGTATTCCTGAACGAGCTCATCTGGCGCGAGTTCTATTTGCAGGTGCTGCACAACTTTCCGCACGTCACCAAAGGCGCCTTTCGTCCGGAATACGATGCGCTGGAATGGAGCGACAACGAAGATCATTTCCAAGCTTGGTGCGCCGGCATGACGGGTTACCCCATTGTGGACGCCGCGATGCGTTGCTTGAACGCGACCGGCAATATGCACAACCGGTTGCGCATGATCGTGGCGATGTTTTTGACGAAAGATCTGCTGATCAACTGGCAGCGCGGCGAGCGCTATTTCATGAAGCAACTTGTGGACGGCGACATGGCGGCAAACAACGGCGGCTGGCAATGGAGCGCCGGTACGGGCACCGATGCCGCCCCGTACTTCCGCATCTTCAATCCGGTGGCGCAAGGGTTGAAATTTGATCCGCAAGGGGAATTCGTTCGGCGCTGGGTGCCGGAACTGGCTGCCTGGCCCGCGGAATTGATTCACGAACCTTGGAACGACCCGCTGGCTTTGAGCGCGACGCGATATCCTGGGCGAGTGGTGAAGCACGAGGTGCAGCGGGTAAAATGTCTCGCGGTTTATCGGAAGGCGAAGCAATCGACGCTCGCTGCGTAATCGGCATCAGCGCAAACAAAAACTGTCAAAACGGCACGGGCCGGGCATTCCTAGACCGCTTTTATTCGGCGGATCTCCAATAGCCCTCTTAACACCGCAATTCTTTGGCTCGGCAGCTTCGCTGGCAAGTGTCCCCTCCGTCTTATGCCGCCGGTCGAGGTGAATGGAACGGTGCAGGTTACCCCGGGTTTGACCTTGCTCCTAAGGCTTAGCATAGTGTGGCCGTTCAATCGATGCATCTAGACATTGTGCCTGATCGACCGGCTGCAAGCAGTCGCGGGCCAACTCCATTGGTGGTTTCCATTTCGCGCTGGTTCGTCTCAACCTTCTTGGCCGCCTTTCTCGGACTCCACGCGACCACTCTGGCGCGGGCACAGAACGCCAACTCGGCTCCGAACGAGCCAGCCGCTTGGGTCGTACGGGAAAGTTTGCCGACCGATCGGCCGGCAGTTGCCCATGGCATAAGGGCGCACAAATTCAAAGCGCTCGAGCTAAACCAAGGACGATTGCGACAACTGCTCGGGGGCGCGGCACATCAGGACCGCCAAGCGCTCCGTAGTTCGGCAGCGGTAATCTCCCTGCCCATGCCGGACGGTTCTTTCGCCCGCTTCCGCTTCGTCGAGGCGCCGGTGATGGCAGCGGAATTGGCGGCGAAATTTCCTGAAATCAAAACCTATCTGGGGGAAGGAGTGGATGACCCGCGGGCCAGTGTGCGGTTCGATCTGACACCTGCCGGGTTTCACGCGCAGATTCTCTCACCTGAAGGCACGGTGTATATCGATCCTGCTTTTCGCGGCGAAAGCGGTTTCCACACGAGTTATTTCAAGCGTGATCTCGTTCGGGCCTCCGATGACTTCCGTTGTTGGCTTGACGAAAAGACCATTGCGGCCAGCCGTGGCGGTGCCGGGACCACCACAGGTAATGCCGTCACGCCGCTGGATCTTGCCCGCTCGGGCGGCAACCTGCGCACGTATCGCCTCGCGGTCGCGGCGACGGGTGAATATACGGCGTATCACGGCGGCACTGTTTCCGCCGGTTTGGCCGCGATCGTCACAGCCGTTAATCGTGTCACGGGTGTTTACGAAACTGAACTCGCCATTCGCCTGGTCCTCGTTGGGAACAACGATCTGGTGGTTTACACCAACAGCGCCACCGATCCCTATTCCAACAGCAGTCCATCTTCCTTGCTCACGCAAAATCAGAGCACGTTGGACAACCTCATCGGGAGCGCCAACTATGATATCGGTCACGTGTTCAGCACGGCGGGCGGCGGCTTGGCCGGGTTGGGGGTGGTGTGCCTCACCGGACAGAAGGCCCGCGGTGAAACCGGCATGACGGCGCCCATCGGGGACGCCTTTTACATTGATTACGTCGCTCATGAAATGGGGCATCAGTTCGGTGGCAATCACACCTTCAACAGTTCGACCAGTAATTGCGGCGGCGGCAACCGCAATGCCTCCACGGCTTACGAGCAAGGCAGCGGCTCAACCATCATGGCTTATGCCGGCATTTGCGGCAGTGACGATTTGCAGCCGCACAGCGACCCGTATTTTAATTTCGTCAGCTTTGATGAAATTGTGAACTACAGCACCGTTGGCTCCGGCAACGGTTGCGCGGTGGTTACTTCGACTGGCAACACTGCGCCTACGGTCAGCGCCGGACCGAATTATACCATTCCCCAAAACACACCGTTCACGCTCACCGCCTCCGGCAGCGATCCCAATGGCGACCCGCTGACTTACTGTTGGGAGGAGCGCGACTTGGGCGCATCCACCACGGTGACCGCGCCGGACAATGGCAGCAGCCCGTTGTTTCGGTCCTGGAATCCGACCGTGAGCCCATCACGTACTTTTCCTCGGCTGCAAAACTTGCTGAACAATACGCTGCCCATCGGTGAGGTCATGCCGACCACGACGCGCACGCTGAATTTCCGGGTGACCGCGCGCGATAATCGCGCCGGTGGCGGTGGCGTAAACACGGCGGACATGCAAGTCAACGTGACGGCCGCGGCCGGGCCGTTTGTGATCACTTCGCACAACAGTGGCGGAACCTTTTTCGGATTGCAGACCGTGACGTGGAACGTGGCTGGCACAACGAACGCGCCGGTCAGCGCGGCGAATGTCAACATTCTACTCTCGACCAACGGCGGGCAGACGTTTCCCATCGTGCTCTCGGCCAATACGCCGAACGACGGTTCGCAAACGGTGGTATTTCCTGATTTGTCCAACAACGTTGCGCGCCTGCAGATTGAAGCGGTGGGGAACATTTTCTTCGATCTGGTGAATTCCAACTTCACCGTTCAGCCGGCACCGTCTCCGATGCCCCTGGTCGGATGGGACTCCACTGCGCTTGTGGCTGAGAACTGTGCGCTGGCAAACAATGCAATTGATCCCGGTGAAACGGTCACGGTCAATGTCGCCTTGCGGAACACCGGATCGGGGAACACGACCAATTTGACGGCGACATTGCTCGTCACCAACGGTGTCACGCTGCCGAGCGGCCCGCAAATTTATGGTCAGCTGGTCGCCGGTGGTGCTGCCGTGACGCAGGCTTTCAGTTTTACGGCGACGGGTTCTTGCGGCGGCGCGCTCACCGCCGTTCTCCAATTGCAGGATGGGGCATCGAACCTCGGAACTGTCACCCGCGCCTTCAGT
>CAYWCK010000341.1:0-1297 GCA_964456685.1 uncultured Bifidobacteriaceae bacterium
CATTTTTCCTCAAAGTAATTCAAAATCTCCTTCATTTTATCCCGGCGAACCGGAGATTAGAGGGAGAGTTTATAGCGGTCCAAGGAGGAAAATTCAAGCCGGAGGATGCGGCAGCCTCACCAAAATTTCGGTAATAGCCGCCAGGTCCTGCCCATCAGGGCCCGATAGGCGTCGCCGTGAACGGAGATCAGGTAGGCCTCTTCATCGCGGGCTTTGAGGAGCGCGCACACGACGTGAAGCGTCACGGCGACCGCCGATGCCGCCGTGGGCAAGAGCAGCAAAGCCCCGAGGAGCATGAGCGTCTGGAGGGCGTAGATGGGATGACGAATCCAGCGAAACGGCCCCGCGGTGATGAGGGCGTTTCGCTCCTCGCGATTGACGCCGACGCGCCAGGCGTGGCCCATGACGACGTAGCACCAAAGCGTGGCGGCGTAACCGATGAGAGTCAGCGCAACGCCACCCAGAAAACCGCCCGGCACAAGGCAGGCGGAGTGGATTTGGAAGCCCGGCCAGCCATGGCCGACGCGGACGAACAACGGTTGCAGCATCCAGGTCAGAACCACCAGCGTCCAGCCGAGCCAAAGCAATCGTTCCTTCGCGGTGCGCGGCTTGAGGTTGGGGGATCGGCCGATGCGTTTGCGGACGCGGCGGGCGAGGATCACCACGCCACCCCAGTAAATCAGCGCTCCAGCAAAAACAATGGCGCGGCGCCAGAAAAAATCATCGAGGGGCATGTGTTTGTTCACGATGGGCACGGATGACTCGCTGCAATTCCAGCACCCAATGTTTTTTAATTCCGTACCAGACCTCAGCGGCCCACAGGATGTGAGTGGTGTCGCCTTCAAGGTGTTCCTCCAAACGCGGCTCGGATTCCGTCGCAGGGGAGGGTTGATAACGGTTCAACCAATCCATGATCGCCTGGCTTTTTGCCAGATGCTTCGATTCAGGCATGCTGCCGTGCGAATAGGAGGCCGGCAGCCAGACGTTGCGGACGTAAGCGCGGCCATTGGGCCGGTAGGGCCGGTAGAGATTGGCCGGGCCGTAGCCAAGGTAATCGCCACCGAGAAGATCCAGGGTTTTGCAGAAACCGGTGAACTCTTCCACGGAATCCGGAATCGAGCGCAACCTGTCGATAACCTCCCATTGATTCGGCATTACCCGGGTAATGCCCCCCGCGCCAACGGCGGTGGCGTAGGGAATCACGAGATTAGTCACCGCTTGCATCTGTCCGGTCCACGGATCCTTGAACTCGTACCGCGGCTCGGCCTTCCAGGTGAGCGGATTCCAAAGCGGGATC
>CAYWCK010000341.1:1307-5851 GCA_964456685.1 uncultured Bifidobacteriaceae bacterium
TATGCGAATGGCCTGCCAGTTTGTGCAGGATCTTCACCGTCTGGATTCCGCCCTGGCTGTGGCCAACGATCATTGGCCGCAAACCCTCGCGCTCGTAGAACCAGGCTATCGAGCCAGCCATGGCCTCGCCGGTTTCGTAGCAACTGTAAGCGTAAGTGCCGTCGCCCGGGTTGGTGAGGCTCAAACCCGGATAGCCCATGCCCATAAGAAATTCGCTGAACGACCACATCCGCTTGTAAACGGAGTAGACGCCGCCGCGGATATCCACCCCACCACGAATCTTGATGATGCGAGGCGCGGGCGCGTGCGCGAGCACTCCCCGGACATCGCGCTCGGAAACGTGCTGGGCATCGAGCGCGAGAATTTTTTCCTCCAGCTCAGGCGAAAAGGTGTAAGGCCGACGGAGGTAAGTCTCCTCCACCTGCCGGGCGTGTACGGGGTCCAAGGCGCGACGATGCTGGGTGGCGCAGCCGGCGAGCAAGACGGCCCCCAGCAACGCAAGGGACAAAAGCGAAGCCAACCGAAAATTCATGGAGTAAGGGAACGAATCAGCGCGACCAGATCCTGCCGGAACCGTTGAATCATCGCCGGAGAAAAAACCGTGGTCCGGGACGAAAGCGTGATGGTCGCCGCGTCCCGTGCGGTCGTGAAACCCAACACCAATGGCGTAACCGGCCCGGTGGAAACCGTGCGGTAATAATCTTCCGGCGGCGACGCCTCGCGCCAAAGCGCATTTACGTTCATGTTCGTGATGCCACCCCACAGGGGATAGTTCTTCAGGTATAATTTTTTTTGCCGCTCCGTCGAGTAGAAAGGCAACAGCCGCAGCACCGAGGCGAGGTCGAGGGTCACGCTGTAAAAGAGCCGGCGGCGTTTGATGGCGGCGGTTTGGTGCTGGACGGCCCGAGCGAGTTCCAGCAAACCCATTTGGTCTGGAGCTGCATCGTGCACCACGAAACCTCCCAGGAACAGGCCGAAGACCTGGGCGCCGTCCACCGCCAGGTCGTTGCGCAGGTTGAAGATGCAGCCGACCGATAGCAACGGGCGCTTGCGCGAGGTGTGCCGCCCTGCGGCCAACGGCGACAGACTTTTCATGAGCAGCGCGAGCACCAGATCATTCACCGTCACGCCGACGGATTTTGCGGCGGCAAGCAACCCGCGCAACTCAGCCGGAGTGAGATTGAAACAATCGAAGGCGTTCTGCCCGTTGGAGGGATCTTGATGCGGCGCGCGGAAGGAGCGGCGCAGCTTCCGGATGTGCGCCGGCAGATCAGCCAGCGTGCGCAGCAACACCCGGCCGTGCTGGCGCAGCAATCGATCCTGCCGCGGCGGGTGCACCTCCACACGGGTGTAATTCGCAGGTAAAGGCGCACCGGCATAAGCTGCGAGGATCCGGCGCAATAGGTGCAATAAAGATTCACCGTCCGCCGCCGCGTGGAAATAAACCGCGCCAAGAAACCAGCTCGTCCCCGCAGGCACGACGAAAAAGCGAAAAGGATTAAACGTCTGGCTAAATTCAAAGGGGCGATTGAGCTGCGCCTCGATCTCGGCCCGTAACGCAGCCTGGGCATCATTCCCGGGAGCAACCAGCTTGATCTCGCTGGTCGTTGGACCGCCGCGATAATGCAGCGTTTCGCGGCGTTGATCGAAGGTCAGATTGGTCAGGCCCACGGCGGCCAGCGTTTCGTTGACCGCGCGGGTGAGCCGTTCGCGATCGAAGGGCGTCGTTACGCGAAAAGCGTGAAGCGCATTGTATGGATGCAGGTCATTCCAATGGAGCATCGTCCGCTGGAAGATGTTCAACGGCCCGGGCATGTTTCACATGGGCGCGCCGACATTGATTCCGTGCTTCAAGCAATAGGCGCCGTTGTCCACGTACTTTTGCGCCCACCACTTGAGATGGGCACGCTCCTCGGGAGTCAGGGCGCGCACGATCTTTGCGGGGGCACCCAGCACGAGGGAGCCGGGCGGGATTTTCATTCCCTGAGTCACCAGCGCCTTGGCGCCGACCAACGATTGGTCGCCCACCACCGCGCCGTCGAGAACGACGGCTCCCATGCCGATTAGCACCTCGTCTCCCACTGTGCAGGCATGCACCACGGCGCTATGACCAATTGTCACCCAACTGCCCACGAGGCAGGGAAAATCATCCGCCACATGCAACACCGAGTTGTCCTGCACATTGGTGTGATGGCCGACCACGATGCGATTGATGTCGCCGCGCAAGGTGGTCTGATACCAGATACTGGAATGCGCGCCGATGGTGACGTCGCCCAAAACCGCGGCGCCGCGAGCGAGATAAACGCCTTCCCCCAATTTCGGTTGCTTGCGCAGAAAGGTATCGAGTTGTTTATCGAGTTCGCCCATCACCTTTGTTTAACCTTTTCGAGCGCGGGAAAAAATAAAAATCCCGTCCCACGAACGCGGGACGGGAGTGCATTACTTGCTGCTTTCGGTTCCCCACCAACAAATGATCACCGATGACCACGGTGTCCGTATCCATGTCCGTGCGGCTGGTGATAGACCACGCGGACAGGCGGCGCGCAAACCACCGGCGGACGACAAACCACCACCGGCCGGGGCGCACACATCACCGGCGCGGGCACAACTACCACAGGCGGCGGCGCGCACACGACGGGCGCGGGGGCATAGACCACCCGCGCGGGCGGTGGGCAATAGGCCGGCCCGGAGGAATAAGTCACCGAATAACTCGCATGTGCATCCACGGCGCTGACAATGGCGGCACCAATGGCGACGCCCGTTAAAATCTTCCCTGCGGTCGCCCATTCCCTTTCCCCGGCGCGGGCGGTCTGCATTTGCATTCCGGCGAGGGCAATCACGGCTGCGACGATCAATGTTTTTTTCATGTTCTTTCCTTTCGTGTTCGAAAGTTGTTTGTGAGACGGAGCCGATTCCGTTTTATTCAAGCTGGGAATTTGCTATGTTCTGCCCCGTGCTATGACGAAACCTGCGTCGCACCGTCCGGCGGTGCCGAAGCGAAAACTGCCAAAGTCCTTCAAGGACCTGACACCCTCGAACCATTTCAGCCCGCGGACTTTTTTCCGTGAGCTGGTGTGGAAGGCGCTGCTGACGCGCCGCACGGGGGAGCATCGGAAACCGGTTTTTCCGCGGCTCGGTCCCGGTCAGGTTGCGATCACCTGGATTGGCCACGCTTCGTTTCTGATTCAATTCACCGATCTGAACGTCCTGGTGGACCCGAATTTCGCCAACTGGTTGTTTCTTCTCAAGCGCATCAAACGATCCGGCCTAAAAATCCAAGATCTTCCGCCCATTGATCTCGTGCTGCTCACCCACGCACACTTTGATCACTTTCACAAGCCCACGCTGCGCCGGCTCCCGCATCCGAAAATTGGAGTCATGCCGTGGGGCGTCGGGGACCTGGCGCATAATCTTGGCTTCGCCCGCATAATCGAACTCGAATGGTGGGAGAGTTTCGGGCAGAAGGATTGGCAGGTCACGTTGACGCCGAGCAAGCATTGGGGCGCGCGGACTTTGCACGATCATCATCGGGGTTACGGCGGTTTCGTCCTCGAGCACCAAGGTCGCAAAATTTACCATGCCGGCGACAGCGCTTATTTTGAAGGTTTCAAGGAAATTGGCCTGCGCCTGACGCCGGACATCGCGCTGCTGCCCATCGGAGCTTATCATCCGGAGTCATTCCGGCACGTGCACATGGGCCCGGATGAAGCGGTGAAGGCCTTCCAGGACCTACAGGCCCGGCAACTCGTCCCGATGCACTACGGCACTTTCAAATTGTCGTTTGAAGAAATGGATGAGCCGCCCCGGTGGTTGCGCGCCATTGCCGCCGAGCAAAACCTTTCCCAACATATCCGCATCCTGGAGGAGGGGGCACCAACCGTCTTCTAAGCCCGAAATGGGTTATTGACTTCAATCCCTCGTCTGGTAGCTTTTGCGCCCTTTGAACGGGAACGAAATGAAAACGCATTTGCCGAAAGTAAACGTGAATGAGCGCCCCTGGCATGTCATTGATGCCGATGGCGCCGTGTTGGGCCGTCTGGCGGTCCAGGTGGCCGACATCTTGCGCGGCAAGAATACCCCAGTCTTTACGCCCCACCTCGATGCGGGCGGCTTCGTGGTCGTGATCAACGCGGAGAAAATTCGTGTGACCGGCAACAAGGAAACGGCCAAGGAATACATGACCTATTCCGGTTGGAAAGGCGGCGAGAAGTATCGCTCCGTGGCGCAGGTGCGCGCCAGCCAGCCGACGGAACTCATCCATCGCGCCGTGCGGGGCATGATTCCCAAAAACCGCCTCGGTCGCCAGTTGCTGACCAAGCTCAAAGTTTACACCGGCCCGAATCATCCGCACGCGGCGCAGAAACCAGCCGCGAGCAAAGCCGCCGCTTAAACTGCTTAACGAACCAACGATTTTCCTATGGCAGCCTCCAAGACTCCTGAATTCCTCGGCACCGGTCGCCGCAAGACCTCCATCGCCCGCGTGCGCCTCGCCAGCGGCAGTGGCAAAATCACTGTCAACGGCCGCGCATTCGACAATTACTTTC
>CAYWCK010000342.1:0-5851 GCA_964456685.1 uncultured Bifidobacteriaceae bacterium
GCACGACGTAATTATTTTCATCCAAGGTCAGATTCAGCAAATGCCACTGCCGGAGCGTCAATGCGTTGGTCAGCATCGCACCGTCGAGCACCAACTGACCGTTGGCCTTCACGTCCGGATAATGCTTCCACTTGTCCTGCTGCAAAAACATCTGATTGTCCCAGCTCTTGGAGAGCGAGAGCATCATCGCCGAACCGATGGTGTATGCCTTGAAACTGGTCACAAACAAACGCGCTTCGACAGCGATGGCGCGCGTTTTGCCCGCGGTGTAAAGGGCACTGTTGGGAATGTTAACCTGCACTTTGTCTCCAAGTCCATTCACCCGGAGGGCGACGGGATCCAGATTGGCCCCACCCGCCGGAGCGAGATCGGGACACCGACCGGTCGCGTCATGGAAGTCACCTTCCAAATGATACAAGGCCACCATTTCCGGCAGCGTCGTGGTGGCGCGCGGCAAGGCACCGGCCGGCACCACAAAGAAATTGGTCCGGGCCAGAATCCGGGTGCCATCAGGCAACAACGCTTCCGCCTCGACCCAGTTGGTGCCGAGGTTGCCCGGCGTAAACCGAAACACCTGGCCGAGATAGGGCTCTTGATCCAAAGCGTCCCAAGTCACGCGCGCCTTCCCGAGGGCCACGCCCGCCGCGACCAGCGTTCCGGTGACAACGCCATCAACAGGAATTTGGGCGGGCAAGCCGACTATCTGCCCGGTGGTGATCTCACTCGGAACCGTCTTTTCAGAAGTCAAAGCCATCAACATTGCGGCCGCGGGCAAAGTTTTGGCGGTTTGGGAAACGACGAATTCCGTCGAGACATTGAAAGTGTCGGCCCAACGATCGTAGTAGGCGTACGTGCCACTGGGCGCAGAGTCTGAAGGATAACTAAGGCTTCCCAGTTCGGATTTATACAGTTGGAGATAATCATAGCCGGCCTGAATGTTGCCCAACGGTATGCCATTCGGCGGCAGCACGTGCGCATCGTTGAGCGCGTACTGGTGAACAATTTCACGCTGGCGCCTCCAGCCCAGGCCCGTGAGATAAGTCACATTCACGGGATTGCAACCCATCTCGTAGTTATAATTCTTGAGGATGACGTCCAAATACTGCGGGCGCGGATCCAGCGCATACGCTACGGCGGGATCGAAGGTCCACTCCCCGGAAAAATACCATCCGGCTAGTCGTGAAGATTTGCTCTCCTCGATGAAGCTCGTGCCGTAGGCGCTTTTGTCCGACCACTTGATCACGTTGGTGGCGGCACGCCGGATCTCGGCTTCACACTTGGCGAGGTAGGATCCATCAAGCTGGGCGGCGGACAGCCGTCCGCTGCGCACGGCAAAGGCGTAATCGCGAAACGCGCAACCATAGCCGCCAAACATGCTCCACCAACTCCAGCGCCGCAGGCTCTGATCATTCGGATCCGGCACTTGCGAGCGCAACGCGGCATCGTATGCCGGGTCACCCGTGGCAACGAACAATGCCGCCGCGGCCCACGCGAGTTCATCGTCGTGCATGAAAACGTCGCCGCTGAAGGTCACCATTTGATAGGCGCCATCGCGACCATGTTGCGCGATCGCGTTCTGGAGGAACTGCCACCCCAGAACCGCCTTGGCCAGATATTCATTGGCCGCTGCGGGATACGCGGCTTTGAAATTCGGTGAAGAAGCGATTTCCGCCAGCGCCGCGACGGCTGCCGCGGTGGCCGCCGTATTCTTGGGCAGCACCAACTGCAAGTCGCCGCGGTCCGGCAGCACATCCAGTTCATATTGCCGGGTGCGGGGATAGACGATGAAATAGAATCCCCCATCTGCGTCCTGCAACTTCGCCAGATAGTCGGCTTCCCATTTTGCCTCCTGCAAAATATCGCTGATCCCGTCGCCACTCTCCGGTAATCCGAGATTATCAAGATCCTTCACGCCCGGCAGCGCGTCGGCAGCCAGCGTCAGGTAATGAATCAAAGAGGCGACCGACGTGGTGTACTTGCTGTAATCGCCCGCGTCATGGTGACCACCACGGGCATCGAAGGGCGCGGTGTTGACGTACGGATATAGGCTGGCATTGACGTTCGTCATGCGCGGTGCGGTATGGCGAGGATTGCTTACGGCCCCGGCGGATTCCTGATTGACGATGAAATTTACAAAACTTTGTTCCGGCCCCGGCGCGGCCGGAATCATAACGAGGTTGGTATGGCAGGCGCCGTGGGTGAAACGCGTGAAAGGCATCGCGTTGTCGGTGCCACAGCGCTGGTGATACAAACCCAGCGCATACGTGCGGGCGTAGGTGGCCGCCATGCCTTCATCGAGATGAAACGGGAAGGACGTGCCCAGACCGGGCACCATCACTTTGTATTCACCGGGCGTATTGAAACTGCTGAAGTCCGCCTCGTAAACGGACTGATAAGGCGTGGGCTGATAGGTGTATCCCACATCCGGCCGCCGATTCAAAACTCCGGAATAAACCGTCGCGCCGCCGGCGGCATTGACAATTTGGAATCCGGCGTTAGTCGGAATCGCGAGTTCGCCCAATGTCCCAAGATAAAATCCAACCATCGCCTTCTTGGCAAAACCGGTCACGTACCCAGCCTGATTTACGTGGAGCGCCGGGCTGAATCGCAAAGCGTCGTTGGTAGCCACGAAGTTGACACTGGCCGACCAAAGTGTTCCCCCGGGATTCTGGACGCCGACCACCGCTCCGGCCGGAATTGGCGAACCCAGCTGGAGATAAAGCTGGTTTGCCACGCGGAGATCACGCGTGCGCAAAGGCGCGTAAAGCACCCGCCGCTTAAAGGAAACGCCACTGACTGCGATTGCCTGCCCGTTGGCGGAAACAGCGAATGAACTCGGCGCGGGCAAGCTGCCATTGCCGTTGGCGTCGATGAAATTCCAACTCGTCAGCGGCGCTGGATCGGGATCCTTCGCCGTGACCATGAATAGTTCCAGGGTGTTCGGCGAGAGAATGCGCAGTTGATAGTCCCCCGGCCGCGGCATGGACAGGAAATTTGCGTCTGTCAAAGCCGCACCACGAAGTTGAGTCTGAAAAGGGGCTGAAAGAAGTCCGATTAAAACAACCATCAACCAACCACCGACTGGGCGCATTCAAACAGGATTATCGGGGGAAGCTCCCCGGGAAAGAAAGTGAAAGTTACTGACAATTGCAGGTAGTAGTTTTGCCCGGCTGACGCCCCCGCCAGTCGGTGCAAACTTATTCCGCTTCGGCCAGCTTGACGGCACTGCTCTGCTTGCTCAGCAAGGTGTAACCCAGTGCCGCGTTCCACTTTGGAAAGACCACACCGGAGTAGTTCAGCGTCGTCCCGGTTTGCGGATTCACGACGCTGCCCGTGAACAGGCCGGTGGATTTGGTCAGCGTGAAGGTCAGCTTGTTGGCCGAGTAATTGGACAACACACCGCTCGGCTGGAAGGTGACCACATTGGCAAAGCCGGCGCCCAGTGCGCCGCCGGAGAATTCCATGGGCGCGTTGGTGAGGCTGAGCAACGGCGTGTTGGTGGCATTGTATGCCGAACCCACGCAAAATGATTGCACCGCGAAGCCCGCCGGATAGGTCGGATTCTTCGGATTCGCCGGCTTGTTCCAGCTCAAAGCCCCGTCAAAGTCGCTCATTGCCTGATTCGTGAAGCGCAGCCAGCTCAACACCGAACCGCCGCTGGAGTACAATTGCGAATAAACCGGGAAGTAGCCGCTCCGCGAAAGCGACGCCGCCACCGAGAACGCAGTGCCATCAGCCAGTTTGCCAGCCAGGGTGCTGGAGCCGTTTGTCGAAATGGTCAACGTGCCCACGCCCACGCCGGCCGGCTTGTTGGTTGCGCTGTCGTCTGCCGGGATGATGAAGGTAAAGCGACCGGTCGCCGCTGGTTTTGTATTGGTGTATACCGGCGTGCGGTAGCCGTTGCAATCCGCGGTCCAGCCAAGGCCATTCGCCACACCAACGAGTTCCTCGGCGTAATTTTCAGTGTCGAGCGAAAGGTTGAACGTCACGACATTGCCCGTGCTCAGCGTGGCCTTCAACAGCGACTGCCCGCGGGCGTTGAACTTGCCCGTGAGCGAAAGACTCTTCGTGCCGAGTTTCAGGCTCGCGCTGTAGCTGCCGCTGGAACTCAGGGTTAACTTGAGCAATCCAGAACGGAGGTGCTGCACTTGATTCGATTCGTAAAATAGCGCCGTGTAATTGCCTTTCAGCACCACAAACGGATTCGTCACAAAGTTCGCCTGCAAGTACATATTGGTTTGCATCAGGAATGTAAGCGAGTTCGACATCGAGTATCGGTCGCCGGTCCATTCGAGGAAGAGATTTCCAGCGGCCGGCGTCGCGGTCACTTTGTAGGCGCGACCGATTTCCAAGTGTTGCCCGTTGGTAACCCCGGAGACAGTTCCCTTGCCGGCAAGCCACAGCGACAACTGGCTGGTGACGGAGTAGAACACGCTGCGCGTGACAATGCTTGAAACATTCCCCGCCTTGTCCACGCTGCGGACGCGGAACACATTCGTGCCGGCGGTAAGATTCACCGCCATGCTCCAGTTGGTTGTGCCCGTGACCGACTGGAAAGTGCTGCCGTTCAGCGAGTATTCCACCCGATCCAGTCCGGACGCATCCGACGCTGTGCCCGTGAAGTTGGCGAGGTTGTTTGTAAACCGAGCTCCGCCAGCTGGCGTCTTGATGCTGACCAGCGGTAACTTGGACTCACGGAAGAACGCTTTGAGGACCAAGCCTTCACTCATCACGAAGCTCAGATTCCGGTTGCTCGAGAGAATCCCGCCTTCCCAACGATCGAAAGTATTCCCGGTACCTGGCGTCGCGCTGAGCGAATAGGTGCGGCCCAATTCCAAGAGTTGACCATTAACCACGGGTGACACCGATCCCTTGCCCGTGATGCTCAGGCTCAGCGGACTGCGCACCACATAATTGAAGACGCGCGTCACCACCGGGGAGAAATTGCCTTGCAGATCGCGCGCGCGGACGCGGATCAAGTTTGTGCCGTAGGCTGGCTCGGGCAGATCACAAGTCCAGTTGGTCGTGCCGTAGGCAACTTGAAACTCATTCGTCACGCCACCGCTGATGACAGCATACTCCACCAGGGATACGCCGGCGTTATCGCTCGCCGTACCGCTCAAGCTCAGGGATGGCGCCGTCGTGCCACGGCTGGCGTTCGTTGACAAACTCGTAATCACGACCGACGGCGCGGAGGCATCCGCAAACTGGGCGGTAGCGGTCACCGGGCCATTGATCGCCAGGTTCAGCACCAAATTGGTTGTCACCGCGACCCCGTCCACCAACCAGGCTTCCAACTTCCAACCACTAGCCGGCTGCGCCGTAAGGCTGACGTTTGTCCCGGGCGTGAACACCTGACCGTTAAGGTCCGGACTAACCGCGCCAAGACCCTCGGTCACGACCGTCAAGACCGCCGGCGTCGCTGCATCCGAAATCACAAGTGTCCCATTCGCACTCCCGGCATAGTTGGGATGATTGATGGTCGCCACCACCGAGTAGCTCCCCGCATTCACCGGCGCGCTGCTGCTGCCGTTGTAAGTCACATTCACCGGCAGGCTCGCCGGGCTCGTCGTCACACTCACGCTCTTGGCCGCGCCGTCATACGTCGCATTCAATCCGCTCAAACTCACCGTCGCTGCCGCCTTGTCCACGATCAACGTCTGCACCACGCTCGCCGCCGCGTTGTAGTTGCTGTTCCCCGCCTGCGCCGCCGTGATGAACACGCTCCCGGCACCCACCACCGTCAACGTGCTGCCACTCACCGTCGCCACCGCCGTGTTCCCACTGCTGTAGCTTACCGGCAAGCCCGACGAACTCGTCCCGCTCAAACTCGACGGCGCGTCCCCATACG
>CAYWCK010000343.1:0-5849 GCA_964456685.1 uncultured Bifidobacteriaceae bacterium
ATAGACCTGAATGCCGAAAGCCCACGTGTTCGCGTCGCCTTCTGCTGTGCCAATGGCGAACGAGCAGCGCTGCCCGGCGGCGGAATCATTGGCGATCTTGATCGCCAGATCGTAAATGATGCGATTCGTCGCATTCGCCGCGGCGATGCCCAGCGCTGGCGCGAAGTCGAACGACGTTGCTCCGTCGGCTGAAAGCACAAAGCGACCGGGATTGGCAGCCGAGGAAACCTCAAGTTTGTTCCCGCTGATCGTGAATGCGTTCGTCGTCTTCGTGCCGGTGTTGACGTAGCGCAAGTTCGCTGCGGCCGTTCCGCTCAGTCGTGAGGTGGGCGGATTAATTCCCGAATTCACGCCGGTGTTCAGTGCGAAACCGGTGCCGCTGGCGGCGACATTGTAGTTATCGCTGACGATCGTGGTGACCGCATTCGCCGGAATGGTAGCAACGAGCACCGATGCGGCGAGCGGCGCCAGGAGGCGACGGAAAGCATTTGTCCTGCGATGGCTCAAGGGATCGGCTGGGCCGTGATCGTCGGCGTACAGCGCGGGCCGTCGGTAGTCCAATCGAGTTTATCCAGGCAAAGCTGACGCCGCTTCAGTTTCTGATCCCACGCGTGGTAGAGGACGTATTGGGTCTTGCCGTCCGGCCCGACCACAACTGAGTTGTGGCCCGGCCCGCGCACCACGTCAGGAATTCCATGCAGAACCCGTGCAGAATCGGCTGCGCCGGCGTACGGCCCGAGCGGCGTCGCCGCGGTCACCACGTCCAGGCCATAGCGCGGCGTCTGCCAGTTCGCACCGCTGTAGAGACAATATATTTTCTTCCCACGCCTGAAGACGCAAGGGCCTTCGATCGTGTGCCAGTCAAACGTGCCGTTGTATACATCCATCCGGCGATTGGCCTCGAAGAGCGTCCAGTCGTGGGCCGCGCGAACGACCACGCGTGGCTTGCCTTCCAGCCGGGTCATGTTCACCAAGCGGTCCACCATGATACCCGTCCCAGCGTGGAAGCCGTCGTTCGCGAACGGAAAATTGCACGCGTAAAACAAATACCATTGCCCGTCGCTGTCGCGGAACGGAAACGGATCGATCGTGAAGCGGTTCGTCTGCGTTGCCGTTACGACTTCACCGCGGTCCACGTATGGGCCTTCCGGTTTGTCACTGATGCCGACGCGGATTGAAAAGCGCTCCTCTGCCGGCTGGCCAAACGTGTAGTAGAGATAAAAGCGGCCGCGATTCTGGGTGAGTTCCGGCGCCCAGTAGTGAAAGCCAGCCGAATTCGTGGGCGGCACCAGCGCGCCGCCGAGTTCCTCCCAATTCACGAGATCCTTGGAACGCAACCAGCGGAACACCCGCCCGTCGGGCATTCGCTTCGCGCCGGTGGTCCCCGCGGCATAGTAGTACTTGCCCAGTTTGCGCACCGTCGGATCGGGCATATCGCCGGCAAATACGGGATTTTGGTACGTGTGGCCGGCACCGGCGGCAGCGTGCAGATTGCTTGCGCAGCGGTGCACGAGCGCCCCGCTGAGAGCGAGAAGCAACATCCGGATAGAGAATCGCCCCAACTGGTTCATGGCGTAACTCGGACGCGATAGTAGCCCGCGTTGTTCATGGGTGACAAACCTTCGGTAAACGACTGGGCAGAAACCTGACCGTAGGCATTCGTGTCCATCTCGGCGTCGATGCCGCGAATCAAATCAGTGAAGGTCGCGTTGGAAATGTTGTTCGCGTACTGAACGCGATAGCGCGTGCCACCCACAGAGGACCACGAAAAACTGAAACTCCCGTTCGTGAGAACACCAGCGCTCAAAATCTTCAACGCAGAGGCAGCGTTCGTCGGATTCGTGTTCGCCTGATATTCGGCGAGATTGCTTTCGCCGTCTCCGTCCGCATCGCCATTGGGATCAGTGATCCCAAAGGCAGCCTCCCACTCGTCGGGCAAGGCGTTCGCGTTCGTGTCCGGTGGCGCGACGACATTCAAGTTGAGTTGCCCCACCGCGCTATCGGCCACGCTGTCGTTCGCGACATAATTAATGCGATCCAATCCGCGATATCCGTGCGCTGGCAAATACGCGAGCGTTCCGTTGTTCGTATCGAAGTTCAAACTGAGCCCGCGCAGCGGAAGATTGTTCGTGCGGAATGTCAATACATCGCCATTCGCATCGAACGCAGGCAACGTCAGTTGCATTGGCCGATCACCGGTCACCGTCACCGTGATGTTACTCACGATAGGCAGGGCGTTGACGGTGGTTTTGAATTTTCGCCGAGGCGTGATGAACGTGCTGCCAACCGAATCGGTGACTTGGGCGTACCACTCGTAATTCTTGTTCGCCTGCAACCCCTTCCAAACGAAACTGCTCACGTTGCCAGGCGCGAGGCCGGAATTTGTTCCCGCCGCAACCCACGGAGTTCCAGGCGAACCCGCGCCGTTCGGCTGCAGGTTGTAGCTGAAGGTGAACTGGCTGTTGGCATCCGTTTCGTAAATGCCAGTGTAAGGCGAAAAAGTTTTTACGCTCACGAGATTGTTGCTCGGCGAGAAATACATCAGGCGCATCAAACCGTTGCCGCCATTGAAGCGGCCCTGGTAGTCCGAGACCAACGTGCGCACCGTCCGGCCGCTGAACGTGTCGGAGCGACGACCTTCACCGCCTTCGTTGAAGACGTGACCGCCCAGCATCAGGAAGAAGTTCGGATAAACTTTCAACGCATCGTAAATGGCCTGTCCTTGCGTGCTGAACGTCGTCGTCGTGGCGTTGACGTCGGAATTATCGTCACCCGCGTGATGCGTCAGCACGATGCAGCGATGATTTGGATACGTGGCAAGCAGATTCGCCGCCCAATCCAGGATGCCCGAGCCGTAACGACCGTATTCGAAGGAAATCACGATGAATTCGACCCCGCCCGCGCTGAAGATGGCATACCAGCTATCGTTGTTCGAACTGTAGTGGCCACCGTAATACGACTTCCCGCTGAAATGCGACGAACCGAAGTATAAATTATAGAGTGTAGTGGTGCCATCGGGATCACCGTTTGGCTCCTGGTCATGATTGCCGACGGTCACGCCGTAAGGAAGGCCCTCGCTCAGCAAGGTGCGCGAAGGAAGTTCGAGCCGATAGTAGGCGTTGGTCGCGTTTCTCCATTCGGAAGAGTCCTCTCCGTTTTGCACACAATCGCCAAGCGTCGCCACGAAGGGGATGTTCTGCGATACGCGGTTCGTGAGGATCCACTCCGTTTGCGAGAACCACATTTCCTTCACGGCGGTTCCGCTGCCAGCGGCTTCGCGTGCGTAATTTTGCGTGTCCGGCAAAACGGGAATCAAAAAATCCGTCCCCGGTCCAGGTAACGGCGCTTCGCGCGTGAAATACGTAACCGTCAACGCACCCGGCGCTGTGTTTGAAACTGCAACATTCAAGGTCGCGGTCGCGCCGAGATTCTGCGCGTTGTCCGGTGGCGCAACCAGCGTTCCCGCGATCGGCAGGAGCCGCAGCGAGAAATCATCGTAAGTCACGTTACCCGCATCCGGCGCGATGTCCCAAAGAATATAGCGACCCGTGCCATTGATCCGCCAGCCGTTCGGCAAATCGGGATCGCTGGCCGAATCATAAATCCACGTCGCACCGCCGTCGGTCGAAACTTGAACGCGCGAATTGAACGTCGTCGTTTCCGATCCCGCATCCGTCACGCGTAACAGTAACGTGATCTCCGTGCCATACGTACCCGGTGCGGAATTCGTGATGAACGTATTTATATCTGCTGCCAAGCCAGACGCCGCCGTGTCCACGCGTTTGCCGATCGTGTAAAAATTATCCGAGGTTGCGGTGTGAAAAAGCTGGATCCCGAAATCCCATGTCGTTGCGTCGCCTTCTGAAGCCGCGAGCGCGAAGGAACAGCGCTGCACCCCGGGTGAGGCATTCGCCATTTTGATCGAGAATTCGTAAACGATTTTGTTCGCCGGCGTCGCCACGCCCGTGCCGAGGGCGGGCGCAAAGTTGAACGACGTGCTGCCATCCGCGGAGAAAGTAAACCGGCCCGGATTTGCCGCGGCTGTCACGCGCAGTTTGCTGGCATTGATGGCGAACGCCGTGTCGGCCTTGCTGGGTGAGGCCGTGGAATTATAACGCAGGCCCACGGCGGCCGGGCCGGTTAATCGGGTAGTGGGGGGACTAATGCCAGCGTTCACGCCGCTGTTGAGCGCGAATCCTGTTCCGCTGCTTGCAACATTATAGTTGTCGGCAAGAAGGACCTGGGCCGAGGCACCGAGGGCGAACATCATCCCACAAGCACAAACACCCCAGCCGGCCAAGCGCAGTGCCCTGCCCACGCGGAAAGTTTCGACGGTCCTTGCAGGCGAGTTCAACACAACCTTACATCAATGTTTATAGCGGGTCGTGGCCACCAGGACGGCTGAGTGGCCTTCACGTGTAGCCCGAGCCTAAAAGTCTGCGGTTGCGGCAGCAACCCCCACAAATGAGGGTATCACGTTGTGGCGGCGGCCAAACGTCCAGCCGAACTGTTTCTCAAATTGCCAAGCCAAGCAGCCTCCGGTTAAGGTTCGCCCATGCTTTCCCGGGTCTTTTCCGCGGCGGTCAATGGTATCGAGGCTTATCCGGTTGAAGTCGAAGTCAGCGCGGGTTATGGCGAGACCGTCATCGTCATCGTCGGTCTCCCCGATGCCGCGGTGAAGGAATCACGCGACCGCGTGACCACCGCGATGGCCAGCTCCGGTTACAAGTTCTCCTACGGCCGCACCACCATTAACCTGGCGCCCGCCGACGTGAAAAAGGAAGGCCCGAGCTTCGATCTGCCCATCGCGCTCGGCATGCTCGCCGCGAGCGAACAAATTGAAACCGATCAACTCGATCACTTTGTGGCCGTCGGCGAACTCGCGCTGACGGGCGCAGTGCGGCCCTGCAAAGGCGTGCTGCCCATCGCAATCCGCGCGAAACAGGAGGGAAAAACCGGCGTGCTCGTGCCGGCTGAGAATGCGGCGGAAGCGGCGGTAGTGGCCGGGCTGAATATAATCCCGGTCCAGAATCTCCGCGAGGCGGCGCAATTTCTCGAAGGCGAAATCCGGATTGCACCGGCGAAAGTGAATCTCGCGGAAATTTTCGATCAGCCGCTGGATGACGATGTGGATTTCTCAGAAGTCAAGGGACAGGAATCCGTCAAGCGCGCGTTGGAAATCGCCGCCAGCGGCGGGCACAATTTACTTTTGATCGGTCCCCCTGGAACAGGCAAGTCGATGCTCGCGAAGCGGCTCGCGACGATTCTTCCGCCGCTCTCGCTCGACGAGGCGCTCGAGACTTCGAAGATTCACAGCATTGTTGGGCTGCTCGATGCGAAGCGCGGCTTGGTGACGCGTCGTCCCTTCCGTGCGCCGCATCACACGGCGAGCGACGCCGGCCTGCTCGGCGGCAACATCAATCCGACGCCGGGAGAAATTTCATTGGCGCACAATGGCGTGCTGTTTCTCGACGAATTGCCGGAGTTCAAACGCAGCGTGCTCGAAACGATGCGGCAGCCGCTCGAAGAAGGTCGCGTCACGATTTCACGCGCCGCCGGCACAATGACGTTCCCGTCGCAATTCATGCTGGTGGCGGCGATGAATCCCACGCCCGACGGCAAGATGCCGCACGAGAGCAAATCGTCGCCGCGCGAGATTCAAAATTATCTCGGCCGCATTTCCGGCCCGCTGCTGGACCGTATTGATCTGCATGTCGAAGTGCCGGCGGTGAAGTTCCGCGAGATGACCAGCGAGAAGAATGGCGAAAGTTCGGCGCAGATTCGCGAGCGCGTCATGGCGGCGCGGGCGCTGCAGCAAAAACGTTTCGCCGCCAAACCGAAGATCACCT
>CAYWCK010000344.1:0-5838 GCA_964456685.1 uncultured Bifidobacteriaceae bacterium
AGACTCATGATCGTCACCGCCTTGAAGTAGCCGCGCTGGCTGAGCGCACTGCTGATGACCACGTGGGCGAGATGCTTCTGCGCCGGCGTCAGATCGGCGAAGGGCAGGCCCTTCCGTTCGCGCGGAACGAAATGCCAGTTCACGCGCTCGTCGCTCGCAAATTCAAAGTTCACCTTTGCCCGTTGCTCGGGTGTCAGGGTGGCCAGAAGATTGTTCGCGGCCGCGGCGATCTCGGCGGCCGGGCCGTGCGCGCGCGCGAACGGCGCTTGCAGCGTGAGGACAAGTAGAAGGATCGAAATGGATTTCACGTCGCCAAGACAACCGAACCGGCAACGGTTGGCAAGCCTGGAGACGGTTTCATGCTGATCTTGTAGCAGCCGACGTAAGGAGGCTCAAACCTCGTTCCCCGTTTCAGAATGAGCCTCCTCACGTCGGCTGCTACGATGAGGAAGGAATTTGCATTTCGTCACGCGCCCGGTTTGGTTACTTGTGCGGCGCGTGAAAGCGTTACGTTCCATTCCGCCGCTCGCCGCGTGCCTGTTGCTCGTGGTGGGCACGCTGGGCGTTTACTGGCGCGTGACGACGCATGGTTTCGTGGATTATGACGACGGCGATTACGTCTTCGGAAATGCGCAGGTTCAAGCCGGCTTGAGTTGGGCCGGAATCAAGTGGGCCTTCGCGACCGGGCATGCGAGCAACTGGCATCCGCTCACCTGGCTTTCGCACATGCTCGATGTGAGTGTGTTCCGTCAAAATGCGGGCGGCCATCACCTCGCCAGTTTGCTTCTGCACGCCGCCAACGCCGTGCTGGTTTTTCTCGTCCTGCGCGCGCTGACCGGCACGAGTTGGCGCAGTTTCTTGGTGGGAGCCTTGTTTGCGTGGCATCCGTTGCACGTCGAATCCGTCGCCTGGGTCTCGGAGCGCAAAGATGTCCTGAGCGCATTTTTCGCGTTGCTGACGCTGGCGGCTTACTTGCACTACGTGGTGGCAACCCAGACTCAAAGACCAGTCGCCAAGCGTTGGTATGCGATAGCCCTCGGATGTTTTGCCTTCGGCTTGCTGTGCAAACCCATGCTCGTCACCTGGCCGTTGATCCTACTCCTGTTGGATTTCTGGCCGCTCCAACGCGCCTTCACGCGGAACTTGTTTTTGGAGAAAGCTCCCTTCCTGCTGCTGAGCCTGGCGTCTTCGATCGTCACCTTCCTCGTGCAGCGAATTGGTGGCGCAGTTTCGCCGCTGGACGGATTGCCCATCGGCGCACGATTGGGCAATGCCGTGGTCGCCTATGCCCGCTACTTGCGAAAAACCTTCTGGCCTGACGACCTTTCCGTTCTTTATCCGCATCCCGGCCACTGGCCGGTAGGGACAATTGTCGCGGCGATGGTGTTGCTCACGGTTTTAACGCTCGGGGCAATTTGGTGGCGTAAGCGCTGGCCGTTTCTTTTTGTTGGCTGGTTCTGGTTTGTCGGAATGCTCGTGCCGGTAATCGGTCTGGTGCAAGTGGGCATTCAGTCGATGGCGGACCGTTACACTTACCTGCCGCACCTAGGCCTGTTCATCGCGGTTGTCTGGGCCGGAGCAGCGTTGGTGATGCGTTGGCCTTCACTGCAAGTTCCCGCCATGGTGGCAGGTGGACTGGTGCTCTGCGCCTGCGCCGGACTCACGTTCCGGCAAACGCAGATTTGGGAAAATACCGAGACGCTCTTCACGAACGCGGTGCGCGTAACGGATAAAAACTATCTGGCCTACAACAACCTTGGATTCTATCTCGCCAATCACGGCCGCTCGGCTGAAGCCCTCACCAACTACGAAGCTTCCTTGCGCGTCAAACCGGACTATGCCGATGCCCGCAACAATCTCGGCCACGTGTTGGCCGGCCAACGCCGCTTTGCGGAAGCCATCGAACATTACCGCCTCGCCCTGGCCGCAGCGCCGAACAATCTCGAAATCCACAACAACCTGGGCAACGCGCTCTCCGAGACGGGTGATCTGGACGGTGCGATGACGGAATATCGCTTCGTGCTGCAGCGTAATCCCAAGCACGCCGACGCCCACAACAACCTCGGCATCGCGCTGGCCATGCGTGGTCAGCTTGCGGAGGCGATGGAGCATTTCAATCTGGCTTTGCAATACAAGCCCACCGATGCCGGCGCACACGGCAATCTGGGTAACGCTTTCGCCGCGCAGAGGAACTGGCCGGAGGCGGTGCGGCATTACACGGAAGCGTTACGTTTTTCCCCGAACGATCCGCAGACGCGTAACAACCTGGGCAACGTGCTGGCAGAGCAGGGGAGGTTGGAGGAAGCGCGCACCAATTACCTGCTGGCGCTGAAACTCAAGGCGGATAATCCGGAAGCGGAATTTAATCTGGGTTGTGTGTTGGTGCGCTTAGCTCGGCGCGATGAGGCGAAAGCTCATTTCGAGGAGGCGTTGCGGATCAAACCAGATTACCTCGCGGCGCAGGAACAGTTGCGATTGCTGAACTCTAGGCCCACTCCTTAGGGTTTGGAGTGCTCGTCTTTCATAGCCTTTGGACCTGTTTTCATACTTCAACGCGAGGCCGGCATCTCGCGAATAAGCTTTTCTGCCCAGAGTCTGGTGGTTTCATTCGTGGAGGCGGTCATGGTCTGAGCCTTGTCCCGAAACTGCTCAAGTTCCGCTGGCGAGAATACGGTCCATAGAAAAGCCAGAGCACCGCTTTGGCAGTTGGCATCTGCGTCGTCAAGAAACCTGGTCACCAAGGGCGTCACTGGTTTGGCCCGGGCGCCGCAATTCGCAAGCCCAGCGATTGCCTGGGCGCAAATCAGTTTGTTGGTGTCACTCAGCAGGTTGGTGAAAATTGAAACTCCCTCGGGTAACGCGAAGGCGACGTTGCCAAGTAATATGCTGGCGCGCAAGCGCACATGCTCGTTGGTGGATTGAAGTTCGTTAAGGATTATAGGCACCGCGCCGGTGGCATGCGGGCCAAGTTCCAGGAGTATGCCAAATGCTTTTGTCGAGTTCGTGTTCGCGTGATCGACGCAGGTGCGAGCCAGTTCGGTGATGGATTCATTTCGGATCAACACCAGTGCTGCCGAAGCAACCCGAGTCAGATGCCGGTTGGTATCCGCTTGCATCTGTTGCAAGGCGGGAATTGCCGCGGCTGCATTGGTGCCGATTTCTCCCAAGGCCTTCGCCGCCATGTAGCGATCCCAGTAGTGACTGGGAAAAATCTTTCCCAACACCGGGAACTGCTCGGCATATTGAAGCATCGCCGTAGCAAGCTTGGAATCATTGGCGGCCACCCTGCGCGCAAGCTGGCGAACTGCGGGCTCACCCATCGCCTGTAGCGCTGCGACAGCTTCATGATCTAATTGCGGGTAATCGTTGTACAGCTGAAGCACCCAGGCATCAAGGTTCCTGCCGGCGACCCGTGGTTGGGAAAATGGCCGGGATAGCCAGAGAAAGCCCGCCAGCAGAAGCATTGCTCCTATCAGCAAAGTGTAGCGCGAGGTGATTTTCACACGGAGCGCTTCGCTTAGGTCAGACTCCACCAAACCGCCGGTGCCGCCGGGCGTATTCTTCCAGTGCCGCGACAAATTGCGGTTTGCGGAAGTCTGGCCACAACGTCGGCGTGATCACGAGTTCCGCATAACTGATCTGCCAGAGGAGAAAATTGCTCACGCGCATCTCACCGCTGGTGCGGATGAGCAGGTCGGGATCGGGGAAGTGCCGCGTCCAAAGATTCTCCGAGACCACACGCTCGGTGATATCCGCGGGATCCAGTTTGCCGGCCTTCACCTTGCTCGCAATGGCGCGCACGGCCTCGACGATTTCGATGCGGCTGCCGTAGCTCAATGCCATGATCAACGTCAGCCCGTTGTTCTTGGAAAGCGTCTCGATGGATTTCCGCAAATGCTCCTGTACGTTTTCCGGCAGGCGATAGATCTGCCCGATGACCTCGAGTTTGACATTGCTCTTGTCGAGTTCCTTCGTCTCGGACTTGAGGTAGTGAACGAGATATTTCATCAACGCGTCCACTTCATCCTTGGGGCGATTCCAATTTTCCGCCGAGAACGCGTAGAGCGTGAGATATTTGATTCCAAGTTCGCCCGCCGTGCGGATGATCTCGCGTGCCGAATCCGCGCCCCGGCGATGACCTTCCACCCGCGGCAGATGTCGCTGCTTCGCCCACCGCCCGTTGCCGTCCATGATCACGGCCACATGCTGCGGCAGGGAGGCTTTCGCTTCGGTAGACAATTGTGGATTGGTAGAACTCATGTTGCAGAACGTTTCAAAGGCAGGATTCGAGCGCGCACGTTCGCACGATCAACTACCACCAACGCACCCCGCTCAAGTTCAGATTGAAACTGACGCAAGGCAGTGATCACTAATTTGCTGATTCCAGCGGGGCTTACGTCTTGCGTGCGCACCTGAAAGACGCTCGGGCTCTCCGCCTGGGTCAATGCGAGCATAGTGCCGAAATCCAGATCGTGTGTCAGGACCACGTAGCCATTCAACCTCGCCCAAGCCATGATCTCGGAGTCAGCCGCCCGAGGGTTGCCAATGCTGAACCAATGAACAGTCTTCCATCCTGCCGTTTCGAGAACCGCCACCCAATCCGGCGACAGGTTCATGTCCAACACCAGGTTCATGCCGGCTGCAGCGGCAATTCGATCTCCTCCGCTCGCCAGGCGGCATATTGCAGCGCCTGCGTGATGTCTTCAGCCTCCAGGTACGGATATAACTTCAGAATCTCGGCGCGCTCATGACCGGTGGCGATCAGGCCCGCGATCGTTCCGGCGGTAACGCGCAACCCGCGGATGCAGGCTCGCCCGCCCATCACATTTGGATTCAAAGTGATCCTGTCCAGCGTCTTCATGCTGTGAAAATAAGACTATCCTGGGAGGAATCCAATCCATCTTTGCACTCGTTTCACAGGCCCTTCAGCCGATAGAAACGGTCGCAAGTGGAAATCGGTAGAGTGACTTCGTGATGGAGGTTCGTGAAACTAAACACGGGTTGAGCCGCCACGTCCGTCTAATAAATCGCTCGTTTGCGGCCGACTTAAACAAAAATCGTCTGATCCCGGCCCGGCCCAACCGAGGCGATGTAAAGCTTCGCGCCGGTCAATTCGGCGATGGCCTTCAAATACTTCTGCGCCTTCGCGGGAAGCTGCTTCCACGATTTGCATTTGTCCGTCGGCGTGCGCCAGCCCTCAAACTCAGCATAAACCGGTTCGCATTGGGCCAGCACTTCCGCGTCGTTCGGCACGAAATCGTACCGCTTTTTCCCATGCCGGTAGGCGATGCAAACTTTGATCGTCTCCACGGTGTCGAGTCCGTCGAGGTTGGTGACGGCGAGGTCATCAATGCCGTTCACCATGGTCGCATGGCGCGTCGCGACCGAATCAAACCAACCGCAACGGCGCGGCCGGCCGGTGGTGGCGCCAAACTCGCGGCCCATGCCGTGTAACAGATCGGAAATCTCCTGGTTTTCAGTTGGCAACGGTCCTTCACCCACGCGCGTGGTGTAGGCCTTCATCACACCAACGACGCGGTCCATGCGATGCGGTGGAATGCCCGAACCGGTGCACGCTCCGCCCGCCGTGGTGTTCGACGACGTAACGTAAGGATATGTGCCGTGATCAATGTCCAGGAACGTGCCTTGCGCGCCTTCGAACAACATGTCTTCACCGCGGCGCATGACTTCATGAAGCAACACAACGGTGTTCGTCACGAACGGTTTCAATGTCTTTCCGGCGGCTTGATAGTCCGCGAGTACTTGTTTGAACGAGAGTGGCTTTGCGCCCAGTGCCTTGAGCACTTCGTTGTTCTCCTTCAGCCGGCGGGAAAGTTT
>CAYWCK010000345.1:0-5818 GCA_964456685.1 uncultured Bifidobacteriaceae bacterium
GGCCGCGGCCGGCTCCAGCTCGCGTGGGGCGCCATCCCGAGCTGGCTGGAATTCATTTCACCGGATCGACGGAAGTGGGGCGGAAATTCATTGCCGGGGCCGCGCAAGCGGTAAAACCATTGACGCTCGAATTGGGTGGCAATGCACCGGTGTTGGTCTTCGACGATTGTGATGTCGAGCAAGCCGCAAAGGGCGCGATGATGGCAAAGTTTCGCAATGCCGGCCAGTCCTGCATTGCCGCCAACCGCATTTATGTCCACCGCGATGTCCGGGCGCGGTTTGTGGAGTCCTTCACGGAGAAGGTACGCGGGTTGCGGGTGGGCGATGGCATTGATCCCGATTCACAAATCGGGCCACTGATTGATACGGAAGCTGTTGGCAAGGCCCAAGAGCATGTCGACGACGCGTTGGCAGGCGGTGCGGAGTTGTTGTGCGGCGGCAAAGCCATGGATCGCCCAGGCTTTTTCTTCGAGCCGACGGTTTTGGGCAATGTCAGCCGCAACAGCCTCTGCATGTTTGAGGAGACCTTTGCACCCATTGCTCCCATCACGACGTTTGAGACTGAACGCGAAGCCATCGAACTGGCCAACGGATCAAATTACGGGCTCGCCGCGTATGCATTCACGCGGGATACGGCCAGGATATTCCGTCTGGCGGAGACGCTTGAGGCGGGGACTATTGGCATCAATGACGGATTGCCGACCACCTCGAATTGTCCATTCGGCGGCATGAAGCAAAGCGGTTGGGGGCGCGAACTTGGAAGCGAAGGACTTGAGGCGTTCCTGGAAACCAAGCATGTATCGCTGGACTTGGATTGAGGAAAAACTGGCGGAGAGAGTGGGATTTGAACCCACGGTGGGGATTAGCCACGCACGCTTTCCAGGCGTGTGCCTTAAACCACTCAGCCATCTCTCCGCCAAGTGTCGTCAATGTGACTTCGCACCGCCGGGCAGGCAATCTTTTTTGTGTCGCGCCGAGCCACATTGGACACGCTCCGGGCAGTTGCTGTCACATTATGAGTGATGGTTCCCGATGAATCGGGCGACGTATCAGAACAGCGCTAGGGTTTGATCCAGCCGGCCGATCTTTGGATATGCAGGGAGCGTCATTTCGGGACGCTGAGGTCGAAGCAGGCCATTTCAGCGATGTTTCGAATCAATAATCGGCCACCAGCCATCGCGGGATAATTCCAAGTTTTGCCTTTGATACCCGGCACACGCGCCAGCTCGGTGTGTTGCGCTGGAGTGGCTTTCACCAGGGCCAGATCGCCATTGGCGCATTGGATAATCAAGTGACCGCTGGCCAACACGATCTGCCCGTAACCGTAGCGGCCATCTTTCCACTTGGTCTCACCGGTTTCCGCGTCCAGACAGGTGAGGATGTCTTCATCCAGGCCGTAAATGTAGCCTTCCCAAAGCACCGAGCTGCCAAAGCGGTTTTTCAATTTGCGGCTTTTCCAAGCTTCGCTCACAGAGAACGTGTCGCCAGTTTTGCTGATCTCAAAGACGGTGGCTCCGGTCAGGTAGGAGGCGGAAAACATGACGCGATTTGACCGCAGCAGCAACGGCTGCGCGATCGGGCGTTCGTTGTTCAGGATGTGCCACGGCGCCGACCAGCGTTTCACCCCGTCCTCCAGCCGCAAGGCAAAGACATCCGGCCGGCCCCCGATGATCACCTGGCGTTCGCCAAACATCGTAACGAGTTTAGGTGATGCGTAACCAATGGTCATGTCCTCGCCGTGCCACAGCATCTGGCCGTCGGATTTGCGATAGCAAACGATGGCGCGGGACAAGTTGGTCTTGGGCCAATAATTCTGAACGACGATGCGGTCGTCCGCCACCAGCGGAGAACCGGCGTGGCCATAGTCGGGCACAACCCCGGTGTTATCTTCGATCAGATTCTTGCGCCACACCGTCGCGCCGTTGGTAGATTCGAGGCAACGCAGCTCGCCTTTCGCGCCAAGCACGTAAAGCCGGCCGTCATTGTACTCGGGAGTTGTGCGTGGACCTTCGTCACTGTGCATTTCAGTGAAGCGAGTCGGCCAGCCATTCGTCCACAACTCCCGCCCAGTTTCAACCTCGTAGGCCACGACGACTTCGTTTTCTCCGCGCTGTTCCATCGTGTATGCGCGTCCGTCAGCGATGGCAAAAGAGGAATAACCGCCACCGCAAGGTTGTTTCCACAAAAGCTTGGGGCCGCCGGGCGGCCAGTTGGTCAGAATGGGTTGCTCTGCGTAAATGCCGTCGCGATTTGGACCACGGAACCCAGTCCAATAGGGAGGAGCGGTCGTCGGTTGCGTCGTCGGCGTTGCGTTTGTCTGCGTCGCCCGGCTTCGGTTCAAGGCCTCCAGATCCGTGTGGGTCTTATTCCACGTGAGGATGGGGATATAACCGCCGCGCCAATCCATCTGAGCGCCGCCGAACTTTACCAGCAACAGCGCGATGACACCCAGGTAAACGATTCCGTAAAAGATCAGCCCAAACGTGTAGATGATTTTGCGCATGACCGAGCGAGGGCTGCGCCAAAGCAGAAATAAGCTTAAGAACGGGACGAATAAGGCGAGGAAGCGCAGCAGCCAGACGCGGCGCGGGTTTGGGGTTTCGGTCATGATGATTTGGTTGATCGTGGGACTGATTTCAGTCGGCGGCGAAAAATTGGCCGGGTGGGGGAACGGCGGGCGACCTCGCGGAACTTCGCGAGGCGAAAGGTCGAAGCTAAACCGGTATAGACAAACGCATCCGCTTGGTCACGGGTGGAATCAGTCGGATAGCCCTCGATGAGATTTGCACCGTGAGCGCGGGCGAAATCCACGGCTATATTCAGCAGGGGAGTTGTGAGGCCTTGCCGACGAAATCTACGTGCCACGAAGAAGCAAGTCACCGACCAAACAGATTCTGAGTCAACCGGTCGCAACACCCGTGAGTTGGACAGTCGGGGATAATCGATTCTGGGGGCCACGGCGCACCAACCGGCAACTTGGCCGTCCACGTAGGCAAGTATTCCCGGCGGTCGGTTGGCCCGCGCCACTTTGCGCATGGCGGCTCGATTGCGGTCGCCCTTTTGGGCCAACCACTGTCTGTGGGGCAATCGCCACCACATGCACCAGCAACCGGCGCAGGCGCCGCTCTTGCCAAAAAGTTGGGTGAAATCCCTCCACCTCGCCGGCGTGAGTGGCTGCGTTTCCACGTGCATCGTTCAGCCCGATTGTTTCGGCAACGCCACCGGAAACCAAATCAAAAAGCTGGGGCAGGGCAAAATGGTTTCCAACTTCACTCGTTCGGAAACCCAGCCGCAGAATGCGTTTAGCAAAATACCCGTTGACGGTTTTGGTTGATGCGCCTACACACGAATCACCCACATGAGCCAGAACCGACCGGACTATTCTTGGGCAAATTATCTCGATTACATGGAAGGCGGAGGCTCGGACATCATCACTTTTCCGGGAGCGGCCAGTCCGTTCAAGCCGGTTGATGCAAAACGGGAACAGCCGCTTTGGGGCGTGTTGCTAGCGATCCTGGTTACCGTGGTGGCGATTTTCTTCAGCGAACTTTCCTTTTGGCCTTTCACCATTTCCGGCCGCCACCCGATTGAACCCGTCATGCTCGCCATTCTATTCGGGTTGGTCGTGAGCAATGTCTGGAAACTCCCGAAGGCGTTTCAGCCCGGCATCAAGTTTTCGGTAAAGAAGATCCTGCCCATCGGCATCGTGTTGCTTGGGGCACGACTGGATTTCGCATCCTTGCAGCGGGTCGGACTGGAGGGATTAATCCTTGGCGTGTTCGAGATCATTCTGGCGTTGCTCGTGTTCATGGCATTGCGGCGCTTGTTCAAGATTCCAGCCAAACTCGGCACGTTGTTGGGTGTCGGCACGGCGATTTGCGGTGGTACGGCCATCGTTGCCACAGCACCGGCGATCGAAGCCGAAGACGGCGACGTCGTAATGAGCGTGGCCACCGTGACGTTACTGGGTTTGCTTGGAATGTTTCTGCTGCCGGTGGTTGGCCATCTGCTCGAATTGAACGAAAAGACCTTTGGCATCTGGGCAGGTTTGGCCATCCACCAGACGCCGCAAGTAGTCGCAGCTGGGTTCGCTTACGGCCAGGAAGCTGGCGACACGGCCACGATCGTGAAGTTGGCGCGCGTTTGTCTGCTTGCTCCGATTGTGTTTGTGATCGGTGTGATATACGCACGACAAAAAGCGGCGCATGGGCGGGCGGGAAATCGGCATCGGATCAACTACCTCCAGCTTTTTCCCTTCTTCATCATCGGCTTTTTGGGCATGGCATTACTCAAGACTTTCGGCTTGCTTCCCCAACTTACTTTCGAGGGAGGAAAACTATTGAATCCGGGAGCGCATCAATACAGTTTCGCCACCTTGGCCGAGGATCTGTCGAAGTTTTGCATCGTCATCAGCATGGCCGCAGTGGGATTGGAGACAAAGATCTCAGCCATGAAGCAATCCGGGTGGAGGCCACTGGGCGTTGGTGGCGTCGCAATTCTTGCGATTGGTGGAGTAATCCTGATTTTGGTGCGATGGATCGCTGTTTAATCGGCGGCCGCGGCTGCTTTGGAATTTGGCCGGAATCGAGATTGATCAAAAGGTGAGATCAAGTTGTAATGGCCCAGAATGACCGACCGGGATGACGGCCTGATCCTAGCGATACTGACGATCTTCCTCGCCTTGCTTGTTTCTCCAGCACGCGCATCAACCGCTTCCGGACCGGAATTGCTCGATGCGCCTGTGTCGCTCGGTGCATCGCTTGGAAAGGGAGAGCTTTCCGCGGAAACAGGATCTGGTTGTTGGGGCAAATTACGAATGCGTGCCGGTTGGGGCCGTTACGCATTGCGACGAACCGGGGCAGGGGCTAAGCGGCGTCAATGACTCGGCGATCTACTTCGGGCTGTGGGCTGCGGGCAAGAATTTCGGAATCGCTGCGTGGGCTTCACAGAAAACCGAAAGGTTTCAGCCGGTCGGCGATCCGTTTGTCACTAGGTGATGCGCCGGGCGTTCCGCCGACAATTTTACTCATTGTGCGGGATCTTGATCGTGCCGCCTCCGACAAACTCGCGAATCACGATGTCGCCGGGAAGCAAATCGTAACTGGCGACCTGCTCCTCGGTGAATCCTTCAACGGATTCCAGCAAGCTGCGCACGCGTTGGTAGCGGATTTGGGCGTCGAGGAAACCGCCGTAGGATTGAACGTCCTCGCGCTTCGGTAGCAAGCCGGTTGCCCCCACGAAAAACGGCCGCAACGCAGGCAGATCGAACGGGAAGCCTCCATTCACAATGTGATCCGCCGTGCCCATGAGGGGGATGATGCTGAACAACTCTCCGGCACGCACGTAGTGCCAGTGCAACAAAGTGAGCAGGGGACGGTGATTGCGATGACGGGCATCGCGCAGCATCCGGCGCACGAGGCGTACATCGGTGAACTTCGTCAGACGATTGGTGCTGCCGTCACCCTCGTACAAAACATTTTGCGCCTCAATGTAGAGCCGGAACTGCGCGCTCGCGTCGATGCCTTCGGTCATGGGCGGATAGAATCCATGCAGGCAATCGAGGAGCAGAATTTGGTCGCGCTCCAGCTTTACCGGTTTCGAGCCTACGCGCCGGCCCTCCTTGAAGCTGTAAACCGGTTTCTCAATCGTCTGGCCGTCCAGCAACGCGCGCAGGTGCGAGTTGAGCAATTGGATGTCCAGCGCCTCGGGCGTTTCGTAGTTGCGATCGTTGATCCAATCGGTCGGGTGCTCGACGAGAGACCAGAAATAGTCGTCGAGATTGAGCATCAGAAACCGCAGCCCTTGCTTCTGCAGGCGC
>CAYWCK010000346.1:0-5811 GCA_964456685.1 uncultured Bifidobacteriaceae bacterium
CGAACCATGACAAAGGCCTCCAAAGGGCCTTGTGCTACCATTACACCATCGGACACGCCGGGGCTAAAATAGAATCCTCGCCGGCGCAGGGCAAAGAAAATCTCCGGCGAAGGGACAGCGGCCTGGGTGACGCAGCCGGTAAAGCCAGGTGATTGTGAAAAACTTTTTCACAGCATCTGTTGCATTCTGCGCAGCGCTTTTTATAGTGCGCTCGATTTGAAGCACAAGCGATGAGCAACTCGACCGATGCCACGGCGCCGTGGGACATTCAGGCGGCGCGCAACCTCTATAACATTCACCGGTGGGGTGCGAAGTATTTCGACATTAACGACGCGGGTCATGTGGTGGCGCGACCATTGCAGGACGCCGGCGTGGCGGTGGATATCACGGACGTCATCGAGGAGGCGAAAAGTCGCGGACTCAAATTTCCCCTGCTGATCCGCTTCCAGGACATCCTGCGGCATCGGGTAGAATCCATCAATCTCGCGTTCCGCAGTTCGATCGCCGAGTTTGGCTACCAGGGAAAATATCGCGGTGTGTTTCCGATCAAAGTGAATCAACTCCGCGAAGTGGTGGAGGAGATTCTCGATGCGGGCAAGCCGTTCGATTTCGGTTTGGAAGTCGGCAGCAAGCCCGAACTCTTTGCGGGGCTCGCGCTGCAAAATCAAATCGGCAGCCTGATCATTTGCAACGGCTACAAGGACGGCGAATTCATCAAGATGGCCTTGCTGGGCATCAAACTGGGCAAGAAGGTCATCATGGTGGTCGAGAAGTTGGAGGAATTGCGGCAGATCATCGCGGTGTCCAAACAAATGGGAGTGGAACCGTTGGTGGGCATTCGGGCGCGACTCCTGGCGAAAGGCGCCGGTCGTTGGGCCGAAAGTGGCGGCGAGAACGCCAAGTTTGGTTTGAGTACAGCGGAGATTCTGGCTGCCACGGAAATGTTGAAGGCGGAGAACTTGGGCCATTGCCTGAAACTCATGCATTTCCACATCGGCTCGCAAGTACCTGACATTCTCACGGTCAAACAGGCCGTGCAGGAGGCTGCCCGGTTCTACGCCAAGATCCACAAGCTGGGCTTCCGCATCGAGTATCTCGACGTGGGTGGCGGTCTGGGTGTGGATTACGACGGCAGCCGCTCGGCGTTCGACAGTTCGACGAACTACTCGCTCCAGGAATACACCAACGACATCGTCTATTACGTCGGCGAAGTCTGCAACGCGGAGAAAGTGCCGCACCCGGACATTGTGAGCGAAAGCGGGCGGGCGATCGTCGCCCACCACAGCGTGCTGGTGGTGGAGGTGTTTGGCGCGATTGAAAAAGTCCGGCCCGGTGATTTTCTGCAGTACGGTGACAACGAGCATCCGTTGGTGAAGGAGTTGCTCGACATCAAGAAGAACCTGGGGAAGCTGAACAAACTCGAGGCGCATCACGATTCGCTCGAACGGCGCGAAGACGCGCAACACATGTTCACGCTCGGCATGATGGACCTGCCGGACAAGGCGAAGATTGAGAATCTTTACTGGGAGATCAGCCAGGACGTGGTGGAGAGTTTCAAAGGGCAGGCCTACGTCCCGGAAGAAATCCGCAAGTTGGAGGACAGCCTCGGTGACCAGTACCTCTGCAATTTTTCCGTCTTCCAGTCGCTCCTCGACCATTGGGCGTTGGGCCATCTCTTTCCGATCATGCCCATCAACCGGCTGGACGAGCGTCCGACCCGCGAGGCCACGCTGGCGGACATCACCTGCGACTCCGACGGCCAGATCAACAAGTTCATTGATCTCCGCGACGTGAAAGACACTTTGCCTTTGCACAAGCTCAACACGAATGGCAACGGGCAGTTGGAGCCGTATCACATCGGTTTCTTCCTGATGGGGGCCTATCAGGATATCATGGGCGACCTGCACAATCTGTTTGGCCGGGTGAACGAGGTGCACGTTTTCTTGGAGCCGGACGAGCCAGCCGGCTATTACATCGAGGAAATCATCGAGGGCAATACCATCGTGCAGGCGCTGGCAGCTGTGCAGTACGACGAAAAGGAATTGAAGCGGCAGATGAAGGCGCAAATGGACGAGGCGATCAAATCTGACCGCATGAAACCCTCCGAAGCGATGCGGCTGCTCGACGATTACGAGCGCGGGCTGAAGGCTTATACCTACTTGAGTTTCACTTCGCCCGCTTGAGCGCCTTAACCAGCGGGCATCCGGCGATTCGACTGGCGCAGAATGCACTCCATTTTTCCCGCCCAATCGCCCATGCTGCCGGCGTCAATGGCTGAAACTGCACCCAATCCAGAATTGCTGCGCATGCTGGGCAAACTCGCGCGCGGACTTTCCGCTCTCTTTTGGGGGCTGCCGGCCGCCTTGATCATCGGAGTGCGGGCAGCCAAATCTGAGTGGACCGGGCTGCTCGATGTGGCCGTCGTCTTCATGTTGAACGGATTGCTGCTTTACGGCCTCTGGCAGATGGGCGCGTTCCAGAAACAGGAGCGTCCGTGGCAGAGCGCACTGGACCGGGCCAGACTCCTGGGCATGGTGAATCTCGGGCTGACGCCGTTTCTTTATTGGACCAACCGGATGCCGGCCGAGGAATTTTTCGCCGTCGCGGTGCTGATTTTAGGTGCTTCCGCCGTGTTGTTCTTATTCAACCTGAACATCGTGATCGAACGGCTCGGGGCGATGCTACCGGATGAAACCTTGCGGCTGGAAACAAAGCAATTCACGGCGATTAATCGCGGGTTGTTGATCTCGCTGCTGCTGATTGCGGCGGCGTATTTTTGTTTCCTGCACCTCCCGGACCTGCCGACGATTCTGCGTGTGGTTGCCCTGTTGCTGGAGCGATACAGCTTGTGGGCCATGGTCTTCCTCATTCTGCTGCCGCTGGCCATGACGATGGCGCTGATTTGGAAAACCAAGGAAGTGATTTTGGAGAGCCTGTTCAGCGCGCGGAATTGATGGCAATCAATTTACCAATTGGTACCAATTGTTTCGCTGATGCGGCTCGTAGCCGAGGTCATTGATGAGTCGCTGCATGTCCGCGACGGTCATCCGGAACGTCGTGCCTGCCTGCGAGACGACATTCTCCTCGATCATGATGCTGCCGAGGTCGTTCGCGCCGAACTTGAGGGCGACCTGTCCAATCTCCAATCCCTGCGTGACCCAGGAACTTTGGATGTTCTCAAAGTTGTCGAGGTAGATTCTCCCCAGCGCCTGCGTCCGGAGATATTCGTGCGCCCCCACCGTGGGCGCACGCAGCTTGGTGTGTTCCGCCTGAAACGTCCAACAGATGAACGCGGTGAAATGGCCAGGTAGGACAGGCGTCGCGCCTGTCTCCATTGTTTCTGAAAAGTTTGAGACAGGCGCGACGCCAGTCCTACGCTGGAGTGACTTGTCCTGCTGCTGCCGTAACCGCTCCAAATGCTCAATGCGATCCTCCGGCGTTTCCACGTGGCCAAACATCATCGTTGCGCTGGAAAAAAGTCCCAGCCGATGCGCCACGTCCATGACTTCGAGCCAGTCATTGCTCATGGCCTTGAGCGGGGAGATTCGCTGGCGCACCCGATCCACGAGGATTTCGCCACCGCCGCCGGGGATGGAGCCCAGGCCGGCCGCTCGGAAATCACCAATGACTTTTTCCAGCGGTTCATTGAACACCTCGCGAAAATGAATGAACTCGCTCGGGCTGAAACCGTGGATGTTCACTTGCGGAAATTTCGCTTTGATGTGCGCCAGCAGATCGAGATACCACTGCTTGGTCAGCTTGGGATGATGCCCGCCCTGCATCAAAATCTGCGTGCCGCCCAACGCCAGCGTCTCCTCGATTTTCTGATCCATCTCGGCGTGGGTGATCACGTACGCGTCAGTGTCTTTCTCGGTCCGATAAAACGCGCAGAATTTGCAATAGACATTGCAGACGTTCGTGTAGTTGACGTTGCGATCAACGTTGTAAGTCACGATCTCGTTGCCGCGCCCGCCGTAAGCCTTGGCCTTCGCCAGTTGCCGCCGGCGATCGGCCAGCGCGCCGAGTTCCTCGAGCGGCAACGCATACAGCCGCAGCGCCTCAGCTTGGCTGATGCGGCGGCCATCCCAGACCTTCTGGAGCAAGTCGTCGAGTGAAGCGTCGTAGATCACTGAGGGAAACTAGCGGAGCAATGGTTGAGTCTCAAGCCGAAGGCGCGAAGAATTACCGTGCCGCAGGGGGAAATTCACGACGGAGCATTCATGGAGACGTGGCCCGTCGTCGGTGTTGAATCGCCGTCCAGATGGCTTCGCACGTGGCCGGTGACGCCAGCAGCACTTCGCCTGCGCCTGCGCCGAACGCCGCCACGGCATCGCGAATCGCTTCGCGTACGGAAATGGCCAGCATGAACGGCGGTTCGCCCACGGCCTTGCTGCCGTGGACGACATTTTTTTGCGTCGCGTTCTTCAAAAGGGTGACGTTGAAAATCTCCGGCGTGTCGCCGACCGAGGGGATTTTGTACGTGTCTGGTGAATGAGTGAGCAGGCGGCCGTGGTCGTCCCACTTTAGTTCCTCCGCGGTGAGCCAGCCCATGCCCTGCACAAAGCCGCCTTCAATTTGCCCCCGGTTGATCCCTTCGTTGATCGAATCGCCGACGTCGTGAAGGATATCCACGCGCAACACGCGATGCATGCCGGTGAAGCCATCCACTTCCACCTCGGTCACCGCTGCGCCATTGGCGAAATAGTGGAACGGTTTGCCCCCGCCGGCGGCACGATCCCAGTGAATGCCGGGCGTGGCGTAGAACCCGGTCGCCGCGAGACTCACGCGCTGTGTGTAGGCCTGTCGCACGAGTTCGGCGAAAGAAATCTTTGTATCCGGAGCGGCGCTATGAAAAACAAAGCCCCCGGCAAAAATAAATTCCTCAGGGTGTAGGACAGGCGTCGTCCCTGTTTCTAATTTCTCCTTGAGGTCTTTTGATGGAGACAGGCGCGACGCCTGTCCTACGAGTTCGGCTGCTATGGCGGTTAAACGCGTCCTCAAAATTTCACACGCATTCTTCACGGCGGCGCCGTTCAGGTCCGTACCGCTTGAGGCCGCGGTGGCGGAAGTGTTGGGCACTTTATCCGTGCTGGTCGGCATCACCCGGATTTGCTCCAGCTTCACGCCAAGTTCCTTCGCCGCAATCATGGCCATGTTGGTGTGCAAACCCTGGCCCATTTCGGTGCCGCCGTGATTCACCTGGATCGTGCCGTCCTGGTAAATCAGCACCAGCGCGCCGGCTTGATTGAGATGAGTGACCGTGAAGCTGATGCCGAACTTGACCGGAGTGATGGCAAGACCCCGCTTGGTGTGCGGGTGCGTTGCGTTCCATTGCGTGAGTTCGGCGCGGCGCTTTTCCAATTCCGCCGATTCCTTCAAATCCCGCCAGATGGTTTGAATCCGGTTGTCCTCGATGAGTTGCCCGTAATGCGTCGTATTCGTTTCGCCCGTGCCGCGATACAGGTTGCATTCGCGCACAACTTCCGGCGGCAAGCCGAGTCGCCGCGCTACGCGGTCGAGGATTTCCTCAATAACCAGCATCCCTTGTGGACCGCCAAAGCCGCGGAAGGCGGTATTGGAAGAGAGATTTGTCCTGGCCACTTGCCCGCGAAATTCCACCGCGGGGAGGTAGTAGCAGTTATCGAGATGAAACAAAGCGCGATCCGTGACTGGCTGGGAAAGGTCGAGCGACCAGCCGCCATTCGACCACAAGTGCGCGCGCACGGCTCGCAAGCGTCCTGCTTCGTCGAAGCCAACCTTGAACTTGGCCAGAAACGGAATGATCCCGAATGAAAAGCCGGTACGGTTCGG
>CAYWCK010000347.1:0-5809 GCA_964456685.1 uncultured Bifidobacteriaceae bacterium
CTTCGGGTTGCTCTTCGCCGGTAACATCAGCGCGTACGCCTATATCCTCGAATCGTTGAAAAATTATCCGGCGCAGCGCGGCGTGGAGGAAAAAATGCGCGCGCTCGGCCTGAAAAACGTCCGCGTCGTCAATCTGATCGGCGGCGCGATGAGTTTCAATTACGGTGAAAAAGCGTGAACGCAAAGCGTTCAGCCGGTTGTCAAAAATTTCCTGATTAAACTTCGCCCGCGTTCCGTCTAAACTCCGCCATGGCCGAAACGGTTTCCAATCGCCCAAGAATTTCCGTGGATGGGAAATTCTTCCGCCGCGGCGCCGAGAAAATTTTTCTCAAAGGCGTCGCGTACGGACCGTTTGCGCCTGATGCCGCCGGCCAGCCGTTTGCCCCGCCCGATCAGACCGCGTCGGATTTCCTCCTCGCCCGCGAGCTGGGCGTCAACCTGCTCCGCGTTTATCATGTCCCGCCCCGCTGGTTTCTCGATCTGGCGCTCGCCAACGACCTGTTGGTGTTGATTGACATACCGTGGAACCAGCACCTGTGCTTTCTCGACTCGGCGGCCGAGCGCGCGGCGGCGCGAACCGCGGTGCGCAATGCCGTGGCGGCGGGCGCGCAGCATCCGGCCATCTTCGCCTACAGCGTCGCGAACGAAATCCCGGCGGACATTGTGCGCTGGAGCGGCGCGGCCAAGGTTGCGGACTTCATTGACGAACTCGTCCTGGAAGCCAAGCGGATTGATCCCGATTGCCTTTGCACGTTCGGCAACTTTCCCTCCACGGAATTTCTCCAGCCGCAGGCTTTGGATTTTCTTTGTTTCAACGTCTATCTGCACCAGCCCAAGGCGTTCCAAAGCTACCTCGCCCGCCTCCAAATGCTGGCGGACAGCAAACCGCTCGTGCTCGGCGAATTTGGAATTGATTCGCTGCGCGAGGGGGAGCCGGCGAAATGCGAAATCCTTTCCTGGCAGATCGATCTCGCCGGCCGCGCCGGCCTGGCGGGCGCCGTTGTGTTCAGCTTCACCGACGACTGGCATCGCGGCGGGCAACCCGTGCTGGACTGGAAACTGGGACTCACCACCGTGACGCGCGAAAAGAAGGATTCCTTCGCCGCTGTGCAAAAGGCGTTTCGCGCCATGCCGCGGCTGCCGTTGCCGCGGGTGCCGAAGGTCTCTGTGGTAGTGGCCAGTTACAACGGCGACAGGACGCTCAAGGCCTGCCTCGATTCGCTGACGAAACTGAATTATCCCGATTACGAAGTCATCCTGGTGGATGACGGCTCCACGGACACGACGCCGCAGCTCGCCCAGCAATTCCGTTGGGCCGCTTCGGACATTCCCTCCCGTCCGGAGACCGAACCCACGCAACTGGTCATCTCCACCGAGCACGGACGGTTCCGTTATTTCCGGCACAGCACCAACCTTGGCCTCTCGGTCGCGCGCAACACCGGCATTGCCGCGGCCGCTGGTGAAATCGTCGCGTTCACTGACTCGGACTGCCGCGCGGATGAGGACTGGCTGAACTATCTCGTCAGCGATCTGCTGGCGAGCGAGTTCGCCGGCATCGGCGGCCCAAACCTGCTGCCGCCCGATGATTCGGCGGTCGCCGCTGCCGTCATGGTCTCGCCCGGCGGCCCGGCGCACGTCATGTTGACCGATCGCGAGGCGGAACACATTCCTGGTTGCAACATGGCCTTCTGGAAATCCGCGCTGACGGAAATCGGCGGCTTTGATCCATTGTTCACGAAAGCCGGCGACGATGTGGACATCTGCTGGCGCTTGCAGCAGGCGGGAATGAAGATCGGCTTCAGCCCGGCCGCGTTTGTCTGGCATCACCGGCGCTCGAACGTGCGCGCCTACCTGCGCCAGCAACGCGGCTACGGCGAGGCCGAAGCCTTGCTGGTGCGCAAGCATCCTGAGTATTTCAATTCCTTTGGCGACAGCGTGTGGCGTGGGCGCATTTATACGCCAGCCAAGCTGGGCATTTTGCTCGGGCGCTCCATCATTTACCGGGGCGTCTTCGGCAGCGCGCCGTTTCAGACGATTTACGCTTCCGAACCGGCGGTGATGTTGATGCTGCTCACCACCCTGGAGTATCACATCTTGATCACCCTGCCGCTCGCGGTGTTGTCCGTGACCTTTCCATATCTGCTCCCGGTGGCCCTCGCGAGCGCACTGGCCTCGCTCTCCGTGTGTCTCGCCGCAGGTGTGCAGGCCGCCCTGCCGCGTCGCAAACGCCGCTGGTGGTCCCGCCCGTTGGTGGCCTTGCTGTTCCTGTTGCAACCGGTGGCCCGCGGCTTTGCGCGATATCAGAACCGCCTCGCTTTGCGCCTGGCCGGTGACGCCGCGCGCGAATCGCTGGATTCCGTGGCGCTGCGCGACAGCCCGGGCGGCTTGAATGAAGTGCGTTACTGGGCGGAGCGACGACTTGAGCGGGTGGATTTTGTAATGCGCGTCCTCGCCGAACTGGATCGGCGTGGCTGGCCGCATCGATCCGACATCGGCTGGAGCGAATTCGATGTGGAGATCTACGGCAGCCGCTGGAGCAAACTCCAGCTCATCACCGCGGCCGAGGATCATCCCCGCGGCCGGCAGATGATTCGCTGCCGGCTGCACGCGCGCTGGTCGTTGCAGGCCCACCTGGCGTTTTGGTCGTTGCTCGGCCTCGAGGCGATCGTGGTCGGTTACTTCGGGGGCTGGCACAAGTGGCTCGCGCTGTTGTTGCTCACCCTGCCGCTGTTCGCTTATTTCCTGCACCGCCAGAAACGTAATTTGCAAAGCCTGCTCATTGTCTTCCTCGACGAACTGGCCAAACAACTCCAACTGATCCGCATCCCGTCTGATTTCGAAGCCAAACTCGCCACGGCCAAACCGGTAACCACCGAAGTGAAAGTTCCGGCGGATTCACCGTTCAAGGCCAAGGCAGACGCGTCCCCCGCCGACAACGCTCAGAACCCGGCTGCCGAAACCCCCGCCTGATCGGCTGGCTGAGCAAACCCTGTGTGTGTTGCTCCTGACGGAGCGGGGAAATTTCTGCGGCTGGTGGCTACAAAGATGGCGCGCCTACGTTGCTGCCAAATTTTTGTGAGCAATTATTCCCGCACCTCAACAACTCTGAAGGAGTTGAAGCCGACCGGAACCTGAACCGCGAAATACCCCAAACACGCGAACGTGTTCCCCCTCTCCGCCATGAAATGGGGGAGAGGGTCGGGGTGAGGTGGAGCTTGATCATTCCCCTCTCTCCGGCTCTCTCCCCGTTTGGCGGGGAGAGAGGGTAAGGTTTCGTGACCACGTTTCGCGCCAGCG
Organism: uncultured Bifidobacteriaceae bacterium; assembly: GCA_964456685.1. Taxonomy (GTDB): domain Bacteria; phylum Verrucomicrobiota; class Verrucomicrobiia; order Limisphaerales; family JADLHS01; genus CAYWCK01. The sequence continues at coordinate 3,298 of CAYWCK010000347.1, forward strand.
AATTATTAATTTGGGGAAACCAAATTGTGGCGGGCTTGGGAAGCCAATTTCGCGTGGTTCGCGGTTCAGATGGATGACGGGAGATTTTTGAGGCAACCCCGGTGGGGTTGAAATGGGTTTTTAACGATGACCCAGGGTAGTCGCTTCGCGCCAACCCTGGGCTGAGTGATCTAATCCCGTTGGGATTCAGAGTGCGGGTCTGCGACGACCGGATTTAACGCAAAGATGCAAAGGCGCGAAGGCCGCAAAGAAAAATCTTGATGCCTTGCGTCCTCGCGTCCTCGCGTCTTTGCGCCTTTGCGCCTTTGCGTTGAAAATTCGATCGCGAATCGGAGCGCCGGAGGCGCGGCATAGTTGTAGAACGGCGTTCAACAAAATCACAAAGCCCCGTCTGGGGCGGCACGGTGGCCGTGCGCAAGCACCGGAAGATGTCGCTCCTGACGGAGCTGGGAAATTTCTGCGACGGGTTTCTACAAAGATGGCGCGCCTACGGCGCTCGGACAACCGCAACGCGGTTGCAGCCTTCAGCCCAGTGTTGCCGCGTAGCGGCTACGCTGGGTGGGGAATGCAAAATGAAATCAACTCTGAAGGAGTTGAAGCAACTCCGGCAATGATGATGGAGCCCCGTTGGGGTTGAAATGGGTTTGGAACGATGACCCAGGGTAGGCGTTCCTCGCCCGGCTGGCTCGGACCGCCAACCCTGGGCTGAATGATGGAATCCCGTTGGGATTCTCGAAGCGACGAAACGTCTAGCTCGACTTCGCGTCAGACTCGGCCAAATCAATCGTCACCAAATCAATTCGCGATCCTTTGTGTATTGCTGAGACAACAACCTCTTCCTCGAACATTGGCTTGACGATATCGCTCATCATTCCACGAGGGACATTGATTTTGAATTCCTCTCCTTTGGAATCAACAATTCGAATAAGTCCTTCCAATTCCTTCGTTGCGTCGGCTTCGAGGAGCGTCCCTTGAATTTGAATCTCTTTGTCCTTCGATTTTGAGAGAGGTTTGCGTGTTCCTCTGTGGATTCGTTCGCGTAACATCTTGCGAGGAACTGCCAGAGCAACTTTTCTGGTTTCTTTTCCGGTTACCGATGTAAAACCAACAGTTCGTATATCGCTGCCGTCAGGGGCGAGTCTTTCTGCCAAAGCGATGAAATTACGACGATACGGTTCGTCAGTGATTTGCTTTTCAAGCGCCTGGATATCCCCTTTGTTAAGAAGCTCCAAATTGTCGAGCAACTCCTTCATTGTCCGTGTTGAGGTGGAATCACCTACACCCGGCAAATCTGGTTGATTGCTCTGGCTTAACTTAAGCGTGACCGCGAAACTTGCCTCTCTTGGAACGGATAAATATAAATCGAATAGTTCGGCCAATTTCTTTTTCTTCCGCCCCGCTTCGCGAAATGCACGCCCCAACAAACGTTCAGCAGTGCGATAAAGCATGGTTTCCAGCACGTTGACGCGTTGGATAAACGCTTCGCTTCTGGTCATGCCAAAACCTACACCGTCACCTTCGAGCATCATTTGAACTTCGCCTGGTGCAAGTTTGACGCCTCTCAATTCCAAGTGCCGATTGAAGTAAACGTCTTCCAATAGATCGCGAAGCTCATCGGCAATTTCCGCTGGTGGATTTCCTGCAAGGGCTGCACTGATCAATTGCTCTGCTACTCGGAGTTCTTGGCACTCAACCGCAAGTGTGGCTGCACTACGAAACAAGACAGAACGCGTCGGCTCAAGATTGCTCTCAGCCGCAAAAGTTCTAGCGGCCTCTGATTCGCACTTTAGTGCTTCAATTGTCAATCGCTTGAATTCATCCATTGCACCAGCCATGCGAGCAGCCGCCGCTAGGTCAGCAAGCTCCATAGCTTTTTGGTGCAATGCGTTCACTTCTTTCATTTCTCAACAATTTTCGCGATTGGATTCCCAAACTCTACCACGACAACAATCGCCGGCAGTTTTCCATCTGACGGGTTTGTTTGCTTCAACTTTTGTTTAACTCTTGTGTTGATAGTTGAATCGTCGCTACTACGAATCCCCGACACTTCAAGACGCGTTAATCCTTGAAACAGTGCATTATTGTTGTTTGCTGCCCCAAGCCAGAAATCAAAACCAGTTTTCTTTTTTGAGCGTTGAACCACTTCTAGCCCGCAACGCTCAACAAGCAAAGCAGCGATTCCGTATGCTCCATGCTCTGTGGCATACCCGTCATCATTCCAACAACGGCGCGATTGTTCTGTTGGCGTGTTCCACTCCAGTTTGCCGGGACATTCAAAATCACCAGAGATCCGAATTTCTTTTGGACTCGTGTGGCCTTGTTCTTCCAAACAAACCGCTGCGGCTTGCGCCAGACATTCGCCCCATGCCGCGGTGATTCCTTTTCGACCTAAATTCAGGTCGTTTAAGGCCAGCGGAAGTGGCGAACAATCTGGCGCGGTCAAACTCATTTCTTTTTATGCACCTTCGCCGCGACTTTCAGGCGCAGGCCGTTCAGGCGGATGAAGCCGGTG
>CAYWCK010000348.1:0-5775 GCA_964456685.1 uncultured Bifidobacteriaceae bacterium
CCGCCGCCGAAGATCACGCTGTTACCGCGGCGGAGAACTTCCGCTTTGAGCGAAGGATCATCCGCGATCAAGTCCACAATGTGATCCAGGTCCGGATCGGGATCGCGGAACGCTTCGAGCAACTCGCTCACCAGGTCGGGCGCGGGCGTCTTCGCCGTCACCGTCGCGCAGCTGAAATCCCTTTTGCTCATATTTGCCATGCTGCCCTTCTATCGGCGGGGCGACTATGAGCTTGAGCAAGTTACCGCTCGGTCGAGGTGATCGGCGCCCAAAAAACTACTTCAGTTTTTTCACGAGCACCTTCGAGTTGCGCCCGCTCTGATCGTATTTTTCACGCCGCGCAGGCGGCAGATCGTCGGGCGAACCCTCCGCAAAGCCGCCTTTCGATTGAAAGTAGGTGAAGGCTTGCGTGGAGAGCGTGATGAGGGCAGCGAGGCCCAACTCGCGGGCCTTGGCTTCGACAAATTGAATCAACTTGCGGCCGATGCCCTGGTTCTCGTGGGAGGGACTGACGTACAACGAGGCCAGTTCGCCTTTGCTTTGCTCGGCGTAAATGTGCAGGGCGACGCATGCCACCGGATTCTTATCAATTTCGAAGATGTAGTAGTCGCCAATCTGTTTCTCAATTCCGGCGCGGGTGCGTTTGACGAGTTCATCACTTTGCACGCCCTTCTCCGTGAGCACCTGGATGGCCCGGACGTCCTTTTTCTTGGCCGCGCGGATTTGCTGATACTCGTTGGCATAAATCAGCGTGCCGATGCCTTCATTGGAAAACACTTCCGCCAGCAAACCTTCTTCCACCCGGCCGTTGATCACGTGTACGCGCTGGATGCCCGCGCGACACGCGCTGGCGGCGTGCCGGGCTTTGGAAAGAGTTTCCGGCGGGAACTCGCACTTGTTCTTCTCGAGCAAACTTTCCAGTTCGCCCACGATCATCTGCCGGATCAACTTGCCCTGACACAGCAGGCCGTCGTTGGTGGTGATGTAAATCAACTTCACGGCCTTGAGCGCATCCGCCGCCGCCACCGCCACGTGATCCGAGTTGACGCGATACGTTTTGCCGTCGCCGTCGAAACCCAGCGGCGGGATGACCGGGATGACGCCCTGCGCCAGCAAGGATTGGAGCAGTTCCACGTCCACGCGCTCGACCTTGCCGGTGAGCAAATGATCCACGCCGCCGATGATGCCCAGCGGATGGGCGATGATCGCATTGGTGGAGGCGGCGCGCAGATCGTTCGCCGAAAGGCCTTCCAAAATCTCATGCGTCAACCGGTTGGCGGCAGTGAGCGCGAGCTTCAAAGTAGCGGCGTCCGTGATCCCGCCGCCATCCAGGTTGGAGGTCGAAATCTTTTGTTCCTCTGCCAGCGCCTTGATCTGGGCCGCGGCGCCGTGACACAACACCACCCGGATGTTCAGCGAACGGAGCACCGCGATATCGAGCAGGATGTTGGCAAAATTTTCGTCGGTAACGATGGCGCCATCCACGCTGATGATGAATGTCTTTTCCCGAAAACGTGGAATGTATTGCAGGATGCCCCGCAGGTCGGTCAGTTTCACTTGTGCTCTTCTTGTTCGCTGTTCGCGCAGATGAAATGGGAGAACGTCATGCGATTCAATCGAATTATTTGGTGGCCGAAGTCTTCCCGCCGGTGCGAGGTCGCTGGGCCTTGTGCGGCCCGCGCCGGGTCGGGGCGTGCTTTCCCCACGGATTAATAATCGGCGGTTGGCTCCGGCGCTGACTCAATTCGCATTACGGCGAGAATTGGCCGTCCGCTCGAATGCACGCTTGCCGAATTCTCCCCATGCCGCTCGACGGCAGTCTCCGTTTCTACCGCGCGGTGCTGGTCAACTGAATCAACGGTTCAACGCGCTCCGCAACGCTTTCAGACAACGCTCGTTTTCCTGCGGCGTGCCGACGGTGATGCGTATCCACTCGCCGAGCTGATATCCGCCCATGGGTCGCACGATGACGCCGGCCCTTTGCATCGCTTCAAAAACTTTCTGGCCGTCGCCCACTTTCACGAGCACGAAATTGGCGGCGGAAGGCACGAACTCCAGGTTCAATTGCCGGAAGGCGTCCGCGAATAATTTCAATCCCGCCGTGTTGTTCTCCCGTGTGCGCTGCATGTGCGCTTCATCGTCGAGCGCGGCGAGGGCGCCGGCTTGGGCAATGGAATTGATATTGAACGGCTGGCGCACTTTCTCGAAGGCGGCGATCAAATCCGGATGGGCAATGCCATAGCCGAGCCGCAACCCGGCCAGCCCAAAGATTTTGGAAAAAGTTCGCATCAACAGGAGATTCGGTTGTGTGCCCGCGCGGATGAGCGCCACCAAGTCCGCCGCTCCATCCAAAAATTCGATGTACGCTTCATCCATCACGAGCAGCACGTGGGCGGGCACCTGCGCGACAAAGCGGAGCAACTCTTCCTTCGTTACGACTGTGCCCGTCGGGTTGTTCGGATTGGCCACAAACACGACGCGCGTGCGCGGCGTAATCGCTCGCAGCATGGCGGGCAAATCGTGGCCGAGGTTGTTTGCCGGCACCGTGACGAGCTTCGCGCCGAACAGTTTTGTCACGAGCGGATAGACCGCGAAACAGTATTGCGACACGACGACTTCCACGCCGGGCGACATGTAGGCGTGCCCGACAAACTCGATGATCTCATTGGAGCCGTTGCCGAGAATGAGATTCGCGGGGCGGAGGTCCAGTTTCGCAGCCAGCTTTTGCTTGAGGTAGAAGGCATTGCCATCAGGGTAAAGATTCAGGTTGGCGATGACCCGTTGCATGGCGCTCAGGGCCGCGGGGGACGGGCCCAGCGGGTTTTCATTCGAGGCGACCTTGATGATGTCGCTGGCCGGAAGGCCGAGTTCGCGGGCGACTTCTTCGATGGGACGACCCGGTTGATAGCTGGGTAGGTCGTGCAGTTCGCGGTTGCTGAGTTCAGGGATCGGCATGTTAGAGGGCGCTGATGATTTTCTTCACGTTGACGCTTCGGGCAACAAGATCCCGAATCACGGAAATCTTTTCGGCATCGGCGGGGCGGGTTTTCACATTCACGTCGTGGACGCGCGAGGCAACCTGGTAACTGTCGGCTTGCGCGAGCAGAACGGGGATCGGGAGCGTGCGGATGATTTTCAAAACCGCTTCGCTCGGTCGCAGCCCGCCGGTCAGGACGATGCCGGCCATCTGGTTCTCACTGTGGGCCTCGATGCCCGTGCAGGCGGCCAGCACGATATCTTCGCGGTCGCCGGGCGTGATGAGCAAAACGCCCCGCTTGAAAAACTTCATGGCGTTCTGCGCGCCCATTGCGCCGACCACCACGTCCTCCACCAATGTGTGCAGCGAGCGAGGCACGTTCAGCAACTCCGCGCCGAGTTCCTCGCCGATGGAATCGACCGTGGGCCGGGAAAGGATGGGCTGATGGGGAATCACGCCGAGCAATTCCAGCCCGCGCCGCTTGAGTCCGCGCCGGGCGAAGTCGGTGACGTATTCCACCTTGTCCCCGAGAACCTTGTTCAGGATCACGCCGATGATCTCGACGCCTTCCTTTTCGAAGAGCGCCTGGTTCAAGGCAATTTCATCAATCGGCTTCCCGATGCCGCCGCGTGTGACGATGATGACTTTGCAGCCGAGAATCTTTGCGACCTGCGCATTCGACAGATCGAACACCGAACCGACGCCCGCGTGGCCGGAGCCTTCGCACAGCACGAAATCCTTCTCCCACGAAACGCGGTCGAACGCCTTCTGAATCCGCTTCACCAGCGCATCATTGTTGGATGACTGGAGATACTTGCGCGTGAAATCCGGCTCCACCGCGATGGGGCTCATGTCCACCAACGGGCAGTTCAGTTGATACACGGAATCCATCAGCACCGTGTCCTCGTCAATCTTCTGCTCCGCCACTTCCACGAAACGCTGGCCTACCGGTTTGATGTAGCCGACGCGCGGAAAAACCGATTGCAGCGTCGCGATCAGCCCGAGCGACGTGGTCGTTTTGCCGTCGTTCTGGCGGGTGGCGGCAATGAAAACGCGGGGCGTGGTGGTGTTCATGCGGGGAGTCGCGCGCTTACGTGGATCGCGGGGTGAAGCCGGCCGCGCAAAAGCGGAACGCCCGCCACGAGCTTGGCCGGTTCATAAGCATGCCGGGGAAATTCATTCTCCGGGCAGCGCCGTGTCCGCATTCGGGTAGAGCGCCTGGAAATCGTTCGCCTGCAAACCGACGATCGCGGCCACGCCGAGCACGTCGTGCGCGTTCGAGCCGCGCGAGACATCCGCCGCGGGGCGATTCAGCCCCAGCAGAATCTGGCCGTAGGCGTTTGCGCGACTGACAATCCGCACCAGCTTGCTGGCGATGTTGCCGGAATTGAGATCCGGAAAGATCAGCACGTTCGCGTGGCCGGCGACCTTGGGATCGTTGGTCTTGCGGCCGGCGATTTCCGTCACGAGCGCGGTGTCCACCTGCATCTCACCGTCAAATTCCGCCTCCAGAAACTTGTCCTTCGCCTTGCGTTCGGCCAGCGCGGTGGCCGCCTTCATCTTGCCGATACTCGGATGCGTGGCGCTGCCTTTGGTCGAATACGAAAGCAGGGCGACGCGCGGCTTGACGTTCAACAAGTGCCGCGCGAGCTGGGCCGTGGCCACCGCGATCTCCGCCAGTTGTTCCGCCGTGGGCTCCGGCATCACGCCGCAATCCGCCATGAACAGCACCCCGTTCTCGCCGAGCCGCGAATCCTCCACCTCCATGACCATGCAACTGGAGGCCACCGTGTTTTGCGGCGCCACCTTGATGATCTGGAACAGCGGTCGCAACACGCTGCCGGTCGTGTGGCTCGCGCCGGAAACCAGCGCGTCCGCCTGGCGCATCGCCACCATCATGGCCCCGAAATAATTCGGCTGCATGAGCGCTTCCCGCGCTTCCGTGGCCCGGGCGCCCTTGTCCCGCCGCAGCGAGATGAAGCGCCGGACAAAATTTTCCAGTTCGTCGCTCTCCTCGGGATTGATGATGCGGATGCCGTCGAGCGGCACTTTCAAATCGGAGGCGATGCCTTTGATGCGTTGCGGCGGCCCGAGCAGGATGGGGGCGCCCAGGCGCAGGGCTTGAAACTGCCGCGCCGCCAGCAGCACGCGCGGCTCTTCGCCTTCGGGAAAAACCACCCGCTTGGGATGCCGCTGCAACTTCTCAATCACATTGCCGATGAAACGCATGGACGGCAGTTTAGTCGCCAGCGCCGGAACTGCAATAGACGATCTGCAGCCATGCCGATCATCGCGCGGCGCTGCTCGTGGGTGAAACTGAACTCCACGAATGAACTCAAGTGGGATTGCTACCCCGAAGCGTGGCGGAAGGAATGATGCGACATCTGAGCGAGGCGCTGTGAAACCCAAAGTCTATAAGATTCAACCGGGACTCTAACTCCCGCCGACCTTGCAGTTAAGGTGTCAAAATGTCTGCTGCAATCCCAGTCCTAAATTCTGCCGATACCACCTTCCCGTCTCTAAATCTGACGTGAAATTTTCGATCATCAAATCCCCAAGGCCGCTGCACGTAATATCTAAAGGTCTCCCAGTTTGACGCACTGTCGCTTGTCGCCATATCAAACTGGCCGATATTCCTAATGACCTGCTCTGGTGTCATCCCCACGGAAACCTTGGTCGAATCACTTGGGAAGATATGACCGGGAAAGCGAGCAAATGCAGCGTCAACGACATGCCACGCTATGATGACGGCCGGCAAAAGGGTGACGACGAACACCGGAGAAAGAAAAATGCGCTGT
>CAYWCK010000349.1:0-5769 GCA_964456685.1 uncultured Bifidobacteriaceae bacterium
CGTTGAACCCGCGAAATTTCGGTCTGAAAAGTTTAGAAAATTCAGCCGTTCGACACAATGGTTATTTAGGAAAGTTTCGGCGAGAAAAACACCATTAGTTGGGCCGCACAACCGCGCCTTCCCCGGCCTATTGTGGCAGCTTCTCCGCACGAAAAAGCGGATTTTCCACCCCAAAACGGGATGAAAAATCCACTGCGAAACCGAAGCAAAATTCCGATCCCGACCGTGCGCCTATTCCTTGGTCAGAACCCGCTCAAGCAGCTGATTCAACCGGTTCAACATCGCGCGCGGGTCTTCCAACAAACCGGCGGCGACGCGCGCGTTGTCGAGGATTTGTTCCGCCACACTGCCCGCCAACGCGGCGTCCTTCTGCCGCATCGCATCGAGACGCGAGATGATTGGATGCGCCGGATTGATTTCCAGATCGTGCTTCGTGGTTATCGCTTCCTCGCCCTCTTTCTTCACGGCTTTCATGATACGCCGCATGCTGGAGGTCATGAATTTATCTGCATCCACGACGACGGCTGGACTTTCCACGAGCCGCTTGGAAACGCGCACTTCTCCAACCTTGTCGCCAAACGATTCCTTCAACCACTTCGCGAGTTCTTTCGCCGCGTCTTCGGAGAGCGCGCCGTCTTGCTTCGCTTCGTTCAGATCGAGTTCCGCCTTTTCAGCGAGGCGCAGCGTTTTGCCATCGAACGAATGCAAATGTTCCATCACAAACTCGTCCCACGGATCGTAAAGGAACAGCACCTCGAACTTCCGCTCCTTGAACACTTCGAAATACGGACTGCTTTCGGCCGCCGCGCGATTGGCCGCCAGCAGGCAATAAATCTCCTTCTGCTCCGACGGCATCCGCTTCACGTAATCCGCCAGCGAGGTCGTCTTGCCCTTATCCAGCGTGGACGATTCGTAGCGCAGCAACTTGCCCAGCGCGTCCTTGTGCGTAAAATCCGTCACCACGCCCTCTTTCAAGAACCGTTGGTATTCCGCGTAGAATTTCTCATACGCCTCCGGCTCTTTCTCCGATTGCTCGTCGAGGAATTTAAGGAAGCGTCCCGTCAGCACCTTGTTCAGCTTCTGCATCAGCGACGTGTCCTGCATCGTCTCACGCGAGATGTTGAGCGGCAGGTCTTCACTGTCCACGACGCCCTTGAGGAAGCGCAGCCAGTCCGGGAAAAGCCCTTTGGCCTTCGCCTGGATCAGCACCTTGCGGCAATACAGGTTCACTTCGGAATCAATCCGGCCCATGCCCATGCTCTCGAAATTGCGGCCCGGCACGAACAGCAGCGATTGAATCGCGAGCGGCGCGTCCGCTGTGAAATGCAGCCGAAACAGCGGCTTGTCGTGGTCATGACCGACGAAAGTGTAAAACTCGTTGTATTCCTCTTCCTTGATCTCGCTCTTGTTGCGCGCCCAGATCGCCTGCACCGTATTCAGCCGCTTGGCATTCAGTTCGATCGGGAACGGCACGAAGCTCGAGTAGCGCTGAATGATGCGCTCCACCGCATCCGCCTGCGCAAATTCCTTCGCCTCCTCCTTCAACTCCAGCGTGATCTTCGTGCCGCGCGGCAAATCAGCCGCCGGCTCCAGTTCGTAACCGCCGCCGCCTTCGCTCGTCCATTGCCAGCCCTGTTCCTCGGACACGAAGGAACGGCTGAGCACGGTCACCTTCTTCGCCACCATGAACGCGGAGTAAAAACCAACGCCGAATTGCCCGATCAACCCGACGTCCGGCTTCTTGTCTTCCGCGAGTTGCTTCAGAAATGCCTTCGTGCCCGAGTGCGCAATCGTACCGAGGTTCTCGACCAACTCCCCGTGCGTCATGCCGATGCCCGTGTCGGTGATGGTGATCGTGCCCGCCTTGTCATCCGTCGTGATCGCGATGCCGGGTGCGACGTCCGATTGCTGAACCGCCTTCCCGGACGATTGCGTGAAGCGCAATTTCTCGCACGCGTCCGCCGCGTTGGAAATCAGCTCGCGAATGAAGATTTCTTTGTCCGTGTACAGCGAATGAATGACAATATTCAGCAGTTGCTGAATCTCCGCCTGAAAATGATGTGTTTCTGTCTTACTCATGAGTCTTATTCCTTAGCTGAAAATTTCGCACCGCGTCAAGACGGGGACAACCGAAGCTGGCTGGGAGATCAAAATATTTCCCGCGAACGAGCGAGGGCAACGAAGCCGCAAGAGACTGTCAGCCCTTCGCCTCCTTCGCCCCTTCGCCGGACAGGCTTTGATGAAGCGACCCCACATTCAAGCGTGCCAAACTACGATTTGATATCCCGCACCTGAAACACCGTGCTGCCGATGACGAAAGCCGTGGCGCAAATCGCCACGAGGATGAACTCCGATTGCACGATGCGCGCCCACGGAATCGGATCCTGCAACACCAGCAACCAGCAGCGGAAATGGTGCGTGATGAACCAGTTGTCGAAGCGGTTGAAGAACGGAATGCCCTCCATCACCAGATTCACGAACAGATAGGAGAGCGCCACAATCGTCGCCGCCGCCGGTTTCATGTTGAAACAGGAAAACATGAACGCGATGGAGAGCACGGCACTGGCATTGACCGCCAGAAACAAATGCGCGAATGCGAAGCGTCCGAGCCCTTCTCCCACGGGAAACACGCTGAATGCCTGACCGGGCACAAACACGAACATCCCCTTCCATGGGAACACCAAGCTTGCGAACCCGAGCGCCAGCAAACCCAGCACGACGACCAGCGACGTCGCGAAGATAACGCCCGCGATCCACTTCACTAAAAGCAATCGTAGCCGGGAGATGGGCCGCGATAAAATCATCCGCAGCGTTCCGTCCTCGTATTCCTTCGCCACGAAATCACCACCGACGAGTGATGCGTAAAGCGGCATCAACATGATGATTTGCGGCATGAGCATGATCACGGAAACCGTCAGCACCGAGATGAATTCGGTCGGCAGATAACCATTGTTCGTCAGCAGCCGCTCCATGTCCTCGTGCCAGCGCGTGAACTTGAACGCACACAGCATCGCCGCCTGCGCTAGCAGGAACGCCCCAAAGCCAATGTAAGTGCGCTTCTTGCCGAAGAGCTTCCAAAGTTCGTTGCGCAGTTGGTGGTAAAACATGATTCAATTCTGGCTCGGCGGCAGCGGCGGCGGCGACTTGACAAGGTCGAGGTAGAAATCCTCCAGCGTCTGCTCGTGCTGCCAGATACCCTCAACTGCAATATTCGCGCCCACCAGCGTCCGCGAGACGTCCACCGTCGAGCAGCCATCTTTGAGCGTAATGAATTCGCCGTCCTGTTCACCGGTGGTCAGTCCGCGCTCGCGCAGTAATTTTGCGGCAGCCGAAAAGTCCGGCGTCTTCAGGGCCACGCGACTGCGCGCAGTTTTAATCTCTGCCACGCGACCTTCAAAAACTTTAACGCCCTTGTTCATCACCGCGATACGCGTGCAGAGCTGCTCCACTTCGGTCAACAGATGCGAGGATAACAGAATCGTTAGTCCCAATTCGCGATGCAGCCGGAGAATGGTTTGGCGCATTTCCGCGATGCCTTCGGGATCCAGCCCGCCGCCCGGTTCATCAAGAATCAGCAGTTCCGGCTGCGGCAACAACGTTTGCGCCAGCGCCAGCCGCGCTCGCATGCCGTGCGAATAGGTTTTCACCTTCGAGTGCTCGCGACCGGTGAGACCAACCCAATCCACGACCTCACGAATCCGCTCCTTCGAAGTGCGCGCGGTGTAGTGACTGAGGATTTCGAGGTTTCGCCAGCCGCTCATGTAATCATAAAACGCCGGCGACTCGAAGATCGCGCCGACCTTGAGCAATGCCTGCGCGCGATGTCGTGTGACATCATGACCGCATACGCTCACTTCGCCGCTGGTCGGCCACACTTGCCCGAGCATCATGCCGATGGCCGTGCTCTTGCCCGCGCCGTTGTGCCCGAGCAATCCAAATATCTCCCCACGCGGGACGCGAAGATTCAATGCATCCACAGCCAGCCGTTCGCCGAAGCGCTTTTGAAGATTGGTTAGCTGGATCATGGTCGGACAGCCGGTACGCGAATTCTCCATTCGATTGCGAACGAGAGTGCGGCCACCGGCGAGAAGGCTAACCGGACAGCTACACCGCCGCAACCGGGAATGCACTCCAGTCGCCAAAGGAGCAGTGGAGATTGCACCAACACGCCGCGCGTGAATCGGTGACCAGTAAGGAGGTCGGCGCGGCTGCACAAAAATCTTCATTGCGAAAATCTCGTTGAACCGCGAAAAAGAAGCCGCACCGCCCGCATGAGCTTATTGTCCTTCTTCAAAACCCGCCCGGACCGGCAGCCCATTTCCGAGAAACCTGACACGATCCGGAGGATCTACGAGCGGAAACGTTGGTCGGTGTTTCTCTCCATTCTTTTCGGCTACGGCCTGTTCTACACGAGCCGGATGAATTTCTCGGTGGCGAAGAAAGCCATGCTCGAGGAAGGCGTGATGACCGCCACGCAAATGGGAATGGTCGGCTCGGCATTGTTGTTCGTGTATTCGCTGGGGAAATTCACCAATGGTTTTCTGGCGGACCGCGCCAACATCGCCCGGTTCATGTCCACGGGATTATTGCTGTCGGGTCTGGCGAATCTCCTGTTGGGATTCAACGGCACCTTCTCGATCTTCCTGATTGTCTGGGGACTGAATGGCTGGTTTCAGTCGGTCGGGTCCGCGCCCAGCGTGGTGGCGCTTTCGCACTGGTTCGCAAAAACTGAACGGGGCACGCGGTACGGTATCTGGAGCGCCAGCCATAGCATCGGGGAAGGAATCACGTTCGTGGGCACGGCGGTATTGGTGGCCCACTTTGGCTGGCGGTGGGGTTTCTGGGGACCGGGATTGATTTGCACGTTGGCCGCGTTGGTCATGTACCGCAGTTTGGCGGACCGGCCAAAGACGTACGGCTTGCCCCCTGTTCACGAGTACAAGAACGAGCCCGCGGAAACCGGCGAGCAGGCTTCCGTCGGGCAATTGCAGTGGGAGGTAATTCGGCATCCGGGCGTGTGGATTCTGGCGCTGGCAAGCGGATGCCTTTATGTGGGCCGCTACGGCATGGGAAATTGGGGGCCGCTCTATCTGCAATTGGCAAAAGGCTATTCCGCCACCGCGGCCGGGTCGGTCATGGCCGCTTATCCAATCGCCAACCTGCTTGGCTCGGTGACTTCAGGCGCAGTTTCCGACTACCTGTTCGGTTCGCGGCGTAACATTCCGGCTTTGATTTATGGCCTCTTGGAAATTGTCTCCTTGCTGGCGCTCTACTGGATTCCTCCGGGCAATCCACTGCTTGATTCGGCGGCCCTGGCGGTATTCGGCTTCGGCATGGGCGGCCTGTTGGTTTATCTCGGTGGGCTCATGGCCATCGATCTGGTTTCACGCCGCGCGGCGGGTGCAGCCATGGGCTTGGTGGGTTTGTTCAGTTACTTGGTGGCCGGGGTGCAAGATACCCTGAGCGGCTACCTGCTCGACGCATCGCGAACGGTGGTGAACGGAACCACCACCTACTCGTTCCGGACGGTTTTCACCGTCTGGATTTGCGCGCTCGCACTTTCCACCGCACTGGCGGCCTCGCTTTGGTTCTTTGGCCGCTCCAAGAAAACCACTTAAAATGAAAATCGCATTTGTCGGCCACGTTTGCGTGGACAAGAACGTCGTTCGTGGAAAAACCGAAATCCTGTATGGCGGCGGGGTGATGCATGGCGGCATCACCGCGCAGCGACTGGGCATGGAGTCGAGAGTCGTCACCCAAAGTGGCGAC
>CAYWCK010000350.1:0-5766 GCA_964456685.1 uncultured Bifidobacteriaceae bacterium
AAAGCAAATGAACACAATGAATCGAAAATTGAGGGCGCGGTTCGAGCCGGACACCCGGTTTGAAGTGCGGCCGTTGCCAGCCGCGCCTTTTCGGGCGACGGCTGAGAATGAGTTGGAGCGACTGAAGGATCGGTTGCTGCGTAATGAACTGGCGGGCGCAGCCACGGCGGCCGTCAATGCCAACTTGCGTCGCGCTGCCAACGAGGCGGCCGCGCTCGCTTGGATAACTAAAGTGCCGCTCCTGATCTTCCCGGCCTTGTTTGAAGAAAAGGCGCGCACGGCGTATGTCCGATTGGCCCGGCAGGAATTGATCCGCGAGCGCAGCCGCGAGCTGCTGGCCGCATGAACATCGTGCTCGTTCAATTCAACGGCGGGTCCATGGGAAGTCGCGGACAAAATCGCCTGGGCGCTGGCCTGGCGGATTTGTCCCCGGCTTCCCGTGGCCTCCGCCATCAGGTTGAAGCCTCCATTTTAACTGGGCGACGGTAGCCTTGCCGCGGGCCAAGCCCGCATCCGCGGATGCAACTGCCGCGAAACCGTCGTCCAGCTAAAACTTTGGAAGGCACAGGCCGCCGGAGTAATCGTTTCGGTGAGAACGACTCCGCGCGGTCTGGCCTTCCTACGCGTTTCGGTTTCAATTGAAGGGCGGCGTTGGGCTGCTTAAGCTGCGTCCCGTGAATCACGAGACCTTGGTCCCCAACCCGTGGATGATTCTGCCGTTCGGCGTACTGCTGGCGACCATCGCGCTGGCTCCATTGTTCGCGGCGAGTTGGTGGTCCAAGCATTATCCCAAAGTCGCCTATGCTTTGGGCGCGGTCACCCTGAGTTATTACTACCTGGCTTTTGGTGCCCGGGCCAATCCGCGCGTTCTGCATGTGGCGCATGAGTATGTCAGTTTCATAGCGCTCATTGGTTCGTTGTTCATTGTTTCCGGTGGCATTCATATCACGGTGAAAGGTGAGGCCACCCCGATGACCAATGTGGTTTTTCTCCTGGTTGGCGCCATCGTGGCGAATTTCCTCGGCACCACCGGAGCCTCGATGCTCCTGATCCGGCCTTGGATTCGGATGAACAAGTACCGGATCACCGGACATCACATTGCGTTTTTCATTTTCATTGTGTCAAACGTGGGTGGATGCCTCACGCCGATCGGCGATCCGCCTTTGTTCATGGGTTACTTGAAGGGAGTTCCGTTTTGGTGGGTGGCTGAACATTGCTGGCCCATGTGGGCGGTTGGGATCGGGACATTGCTGGCGATGTTTTTCTTCGTGGACAGTTTGAATTATCGCCGTGCTCCCAAGCCGGTGCGCGACCGGGAAACGGCGCAGGAAACCTGGCGCTTTAACGGGCTGGTGAACCTCTTCTTCCTGGCGGTGATTCTTGCCGCTGTCTTCGTCAAGGCACCGCCGTTTCTGCGCGAGGCATTGATGATCGCCGCGGCGTTGGGGTCATATTTCACCACCCATAAATCCGTTCATGAAGCGAATCATTTCGATTTCCATCCGATCAAGGAAGTGGCGGTCCTTTTCATTGGCATTTTTGCGACGATGATGCCGGCACTGGACTGGCTGGCGCTCAAGTCGGCGGATCTGGGCCATCCTTCACCCGCCTTCTTCTACTGGGGCAGCGGCGTGCTTTCGAGCGTGCTGGACAATGTGCCCACGTACATGAGTTTCCTTGAGGCCATTTTCGGATCATCCATCAGCCCGGAAGTCGTCCAGCAAGTGCAGCACCTGATCGCTGGCGGCGGGGCGGATTTGGCCGCCGTGACAGGACCGCACGCGGAGCAGGTACGGGCTACTTTCGCTGCCCTCCAAACCTACCACGCCGCGGATCTGGCCAAGGGGGCCGTGGACGTGGAGCACATCGAGGTGGCTTTCCTGCTGGGGAACACTGCCTTCAACAAATTCATTCTTGCGATCAGCGTCGGCGCGGTGTTTTTCGGCGCGAATACTTACATCGGTAACGGTCCGAACTTCATGGTGAAGTCCATCGCCGATCAGCAAAAAGTTCACACGCCGACGTTTCTGGGCTTTGTATTCCGTTACACTTTGCCATTTATGCTGCCCATGCTGATTTTGGTTTGGTGGTTGTTCTTCCGCTAAACTGGGAAGCCTTTGGAGGATGATGGCCAGAACCCTCTGATTGGCGGGTAAATTCCGGCTTCGTACCAACATTTGCTTTGCGATGTGCACCGGTTTGCATGAAACTCAGGCACAACAAGTGGCTTAGGCACCAGTGCGGACACTCTACAACATCCTTTTTACCTTCTTCTTTCTGCTCTCGTCGCCGTACTATTTCTGGCGTATGCGTCGGCGTGGAGACTGGCAAGATGGGTTCTTCCAGCGCTTTGGGTCGTTCGACACGAAGGTTAAGCAGGCCATCACCAACCGTCAGGTGATCTGGCTGCATGCTGTCAGCTTGGGTGAAGTCAACCTTTGCACCCAGCTCATTCGTTCGCTCGAACCGCGCGTGCCCAACGCCAAGATCGTCGTTTCCACCACCACCACCACCGGCATGGGGGAACTGAAAAAGAAGCTGCCCATCCACATCAGCAAAGTCTATTACCCGATCGACCGCCGGCCATACGTGACGCGGGCCATTGCGATCTTGCGGCCCCAAGCCATCGTGCTGGTGGAGGCGGAAATCTGGCCCAACTTCATCTGGCGCGCGCAGCAGCAGCGCATTCCGCTGTTCCTGGTCAACGCCCGGCTGTCCGATCGATCTTTCCGCGGCTACAAACGGTTTGGTTTCCTGTTCTGCAAGCTGTTCGCGGCTTTCACTGGCGTCGGCGCGCAGAATGAAGCCGACGCTGCCCGGCTTCGGGAACTCGGTTGTCGGCCAGAAGCCATACGCGTGGTCGGCAGCCTGAAATTTGATGCGGCGCGCATTAACGAGCGGAGACCGCTCAACATCCCTGCCATGCTGCAACAACTGGGCGTTGCTCCGGATGCCCAACTATTGATCGGTGGCAGCACGCACGCCGGGGAGGAGGGCATTCTGGCGGAGATTTACAAGCGGCTGCGACTCCGCTTCCCGAAGCTGTTCCTCATTCTCGTCCCGCGTCATTTCGAGCGTAGCCGGGAAGTCGGGCGGGAACTTGAGGCTCGCGGCGTCAAGTTCGCCTACCGCAGCGAACTCACGGCGCGTACCCAGCATCGGGAGGGTGACTTGGACTGCCTGCTCGTGAACTCCACCGGCGAATTGAAATATTTTTACGAGCAAGCCGATGTCATTTTTGTCGGCAAAAGCCTGACGGCGGAGGGGGGGCAGAATCCGATCGAACCCGGCGCGCTCGGCAAGGCGATGGTCTTTGGCCCGAACATGCAAAACTTCGCGGAAGTAGCTCGCAGTTTCGTGGCGGGGGAGGGCGCCGAGCAAGTCAAGGATGCCGCCGAGTTGGAGACCCGGTTGGCTGCGCTGCTCGCGGATGAAAACCGGCGATCCCAGCTCGGGCGAAATGCGCTCAAGGTCGTGCGCGAAAACCTCGGGGCCATCGAGCGGACCGTGGACATGATCGTCGAGCAACTCGACAAGGACGAATTCTACGTCGCGCCGACGCTGTGATTTGCCCGCGCTCCGGTTACTGGAGAATCCGCCGGCCTTCGTCGAGGAAGATGCCCTTGAAGTTCATTTCCAGCGCCTGCGGATTACTTGCCTTGGCCAAGGCTTCCTTCTCCGTGACTTTGCCCGCTTTGACCAGATTGAACAGTGACTGATTGAAGGTAATCATCCCGTCCTCCGTGCCGGTTTCGATCGCCGCCGGCAGTTTCTCCAGCCGGTTTTCCTCCATCATCTTTTTCACGATGGGCGTATTGATGAGAATCTCCAGGGCGGGTGTCATGGTGTTGTTCACCGTCGTGACCATGCGCTGGCAGATTACCGAGCGCAGACAGCCCGCGAGTTGCCGGCGAATCTGCTCGCGTTCGTCCGCCGGGAAGAAATCCAGAATGCGGTTAACCGATTGCGAAGCGTTGGTGGTGTGCAACGTGGAGAGCACGAGATGCCCGGTGTCTGCCGCGCTCATGGCGGCGGTAAAGCTGATGCTGTCGCGCATTTCACCAACCATGATGATGTCCGGGTCCTGCCGCAGCACGTGCTTCAGCGCATGATGAAACGAGAGCGTGTCCAGACCCACCTCACGCTGTTCGATGACGGATTGATTGTCCTCGAACACGTACTCAATCGGGTCTTCGAGTGTGACGAGGTGCTTTTTGGAATGAGCGTTGATGTGTTCGATCATCGCCGCGAGCGTGGTGGATTTGCCGCTGCCGGTCGAACCCGCCACGAGCACGATGCCGCGCGGCGATTCCGCAATCGTTTTGATCGAATCCAGCAAGCCCAATTCCTCGAAGCTCGGCACCTTGGTCTTCACGTAGCGCATGGCCAGACACCACTCGCCGCGTTGTTGGAACAAATTCGTGCGGTATCGTCCGATGCCCGGAACAAAGTACGAGAAGTCAATTTCGCGCTGCTCGTCGCGCTTTTGCTTGAGGTGCGCCGGCGTAATGTTTGCCACCACGTTGTTCATCCATTCGAGCGTGGGGAAAGGACACTCCACGGCGATGAGTTCGCGATTGATGCGGTAAACCACCGGCGTGCCGATCTTCAGATGCACATCGGAAGCGCCGCCCTCCATCGCCGTCTTGAGAATCTTGTAGAACAATTCCATGCCCGCAGATTAACAGAGCACGAACTGACGCGCCAAACAGGAAAATATTCGCCGAGCGCGACTCTACTGCCGGCGAGGAAAGCATTATTCCGATGGTGGACCCGCCCGCCCACACCCCGACCTTCTCCCGGGAGAAGGGGAATCGTTCACCGGTTCTTTGAACTATGGTGCGGTGGAGTTTGCAGGGGCTTCAGCAAGCAAACGGAGAGCAGGCCCTGGCCGTGCCCTTTCCTTGGGGAGGTCGTGCCTGAGTGTGCAATGGAACCGATTGACCTAGCCACTAGCTTTCGCCGGCAATTTGAAGAGCCTTTTTCCGCAACGGTTCCCCAAGCCAGAAACCGGCATCGCGTTGCAAAGCGTCCAACACCGGTTTCATCGCGGGAAGAAATCCGGTGGATTTTGCGCGCAGCAGGATGCCGAGAATTCCAATCGCACGCAGACCAAGCTGGAGGGCGACTTCGTGCCCGCGTCTCTCATCCACGAGGATTGCGTCCGCATGAATCTCCACCGCGAGTGACAGCGCCGCCGCTTCGCCCGGGTCTAAACCCAACGCCGCCCGCACCGCAGGCAGCAACGAAGCGGGCGCTTGTTGGCGAATTCCTTCCGGCAGTTTCAAACCGGCGAAGCGCGGATGGCCGCCCGCCAGCCGCGCAAATTCTCCAGCCACTTCCGGCGGAATGACCACGTCGTGAAACAGGTTTTGAAACAGGCCGCCTTGACCGACGCGACAAAGATTGATCAGCACAGAAGTGTCGGCGACGACGATCACTTGGGAAATGATTCGTTGAGCGACTGGAGGTCTGACGCCAACATCTGCAGGGTGTAGAGCGGCACGCCGCGTTCACTCAACGCGCGTTGGAAAGTGAACAAGTCCACACCCGATATGTGTGTGGCGGCGACCTTGCCGATGCGCCCGCGCGCATACAACGCACAGGCCAGTTCCAAGCGAAGCTCCTCGGGCGTCATTCGCTCGTGGGCGGGCAGGTCTGGTAATTCAAGTGTCACGCTGGTCTTTTACTCCTCCTGCGCCCGCGAGTCAAACGCAGTGCGCCGTGCCAAACAGGAAAATTGCGTCCGTCGAAAACAAATTAGTC
>CAYWCK010000351.1:0-5723 GCA_964456685.1 uncultured Bifidobacteriaceae bacterium
AGTGGACGATGAGACCGACGTCGTCACGGCCCATCCGAAATCCATCTTGCGCCTCAAAGGCTCCGGCGGCCCGAGCTGGGCCGATGCCGGTGGCCACATTGGGAATCTGCTGAGTTCCATTCGCAGCCGCCAACCGACGCTTTGCCATCCGGAAGTCGCTCACCGCGCGCAGAGCATCGTGGAATCCATGACGATCAGCGCCCGGCTCAATCGGAAACTGAAATGGGATCCGGTCAAGGAGGTGTTCGATTGCGCAGAAGCCAACCGGATGCTGTGGCGCGAACCGCGCGTTCCGTGGTGCGTTTGAAAACAGCTGAGTGAATAGCATGAAAACTTCCAACCTCCTCGTCTCAGCCATGAAGCCGCTCTCTCTCTTGAACCTGCTGCTCGGGGCCGCGCTCCTCGCGATGCCGCTCAACTCCCGGGCAGTCGCTGCCGATCTCACGCAACTGATCGCCGCCGTTGCCAAACATGAATCCGGTCAGAACGCCGAATGCTTGTGGCAACTCGAGCGAATCGTTCGCGACTCCGCCGGGCAACGCAAACAGCGCGCCGAAGTCGAATCCGCGCTGACGCAATTGCTCGCGCCGACTGCCACGTTTGAAGCCCGCCGCTTCGCTTGCCAGCAACTGGCCATCATCGGCTCGGACGCCTCCGTGCCCGCGCTGGCCAAGCTGCTCCGTGAAAACGAAACCATCGGCATTGCCTGCCTTGCGTTTGGCAATCGCCCGTCGGCCAAAGCCGATCGCGCTCTACGCAGTGCCGTGTCCGCCGCGCGTGGTTCCGGCCGGGCACAAATCATCGCCGCCCTCGGCAATCGCCGGGACGCCAAGGCCGTCAGCCTGCTCGCCAAAGCCGCCCGCGAAACCGAAACAATCGTCGCGCAAGCCGCTTTGCAAGCGCTCGGCAAAATCGGCAACCGCGCCGCGCAAAAAGCCATTGCCGGATTGCAGTCAAAAGTTACCCCCGGGCTGGCGCTCTGTTTGGCCGAAGCGGAATTGCAGATCGCGGAACAACTCGCCGCCGCGGGCGACCGTAAAACCGCGACGCAGATTTACGAACGCTACATTGCCCCAAACCAAACCGCTGCCCTGCGACGCGGCGCATACACCGCGCTGGCGCGTCTCGATCAAGACGGCGGCGAGGCACGCGTTCTTGCCACCTTGCGCGGCAGCGATGCCACGTTGCGACCGGTCGCCATCGGTTTGGTGCGTTCGTTGCCGTCTCCCAACGCTTCTGCCACGTTCATCCGGGAATTGCCCAGCCTGCCGCCGCACGAACAAATCTGGTTGATCGAAAGTCTCGCGGCCCGTGGCGATTCGCCCGCCCGCGCGGCCCTGGTGGTCAGCCTCGGTTCAACCCACGCCACGGTGCGCAGTGCCGCCGCGGCCGCGCTGAG
The DNA here is from genome assembly GCA_964456685.1 of uncultured Bifidobacteriaceae bacterium. Classification (GTDB taxonomy): domain Bacteria; phylum Verrucomicrobiota; class Verrucomicrobiia; order Limisphaerales; family JADLHS01; genus CAYWCK01. The sequence continues at coordinate 1,400 of CAYWCK010000351.1, forward strand.
CCGCGTGGGCGATTTCACGGCTGTGCACGGTCTGGCGAGCGCCATTGCCGCTGCGGCGGACGCCGATGAAACGCGCGCGTTGGTGGCCGCCCTCGGTGCCTTCCCGCGTCGCCCGGAAACGGACCGCGCCATCATCGGCGAAATCAAAGCCGCTCGCGGCGAGACGCGGGCGCAGTTGATCAACGCCCTCGCCAGCCGTCCGAGTGCGGAAGTGAACGCGGCCTTGCTGGCGGAAGCCGAAAATTCCGAACCCGCCGTCGCCCGTGCCGCGTATCGCGTGCTGGCGCGCACCGCCGATGGCGAGCTGTTGCCCAAACTTGTCGCCAAGTTTGCGGCGCTGCGGAACGGCGCCTTGCGCGCGGAGGTGGCAGGATTTGTCGAGCAAGCCGTGGCGGCCACCGAACCCGCGACCGCACGCAGCGCTGCGGTGTTGCCCGCGCTGAAAGCCGCGCCGGATGTCGAAACGAGTTGCGCGTTGCTCGCCTTGCTGCCCGCGTGTGCCGATGAAACTTCGCTGGCGGCGCTCAAGGAAGTCTCCGCGAATTCCGATGCCCAACTGCGCGAGGCCGCCCTCCGCGCGCTGTCGGAATGGCCGACGATCGCTGCATGGGATTCACTCGCGGAAATCTGGAACAAAGCCGACACCGAGGCACGCCGTTCGCTGGCGCTGCGCGGCCTCGTGCGCCTCGCCGATGAAGCCAATGCCAAAGTGGACGCAAGTTTGATTGCGCACTACCGCGAGTTGCTCGCCGGCGCCCGAACCGATGACGAACGCAAACTCATCCTCGGCGCCCTCGGTGGCGCGGCACACCCGGATGCCATGATGCTGGCGTTGGCGTTGCGCGAAATGCCCGGGATCCGAACCGAAGCCAATGCCGCCGTGACGCGGATCGCCAACGCGATTGAGAAGCAGCATCCGGAGGCCGCCAAGGCCGCACGGGAGAAACTGGCGAAGTAGCGGCGGAATTTCCGTTTGAATTCGCGCGCCGCGTTCAACACCATCGCGTCATGCAGCGGGCCACCTCTCAAACCGAAACCAGCCAGCCGAATTTTTCCCGTCGCGATTTTCTCGCGAAATCCGCCCTCGCCCTCGCGAGCGCGGCGTTGGCTGGCTGCGCCACGACCGGCGCGACCGAACCGATCGTTGATATCCATCAGCACGTCAATTACAGCGACCGGCCGGACGAAATCCTGCTCAAGCACCAGCGCTTGATGGGTATAACCACGTCCATTCTGCTGCCCGCCGGCACGCCGTGCGACCGGCCGTCCACGCACAACGGCAAATCGAACGGGCTCGCGGCGAAGGCGTTTGGCAACGAGGCGTGCTACCAGTTCGCGAAGGCGCATCCGAAGGAATTTCGCTTTGCCGCCAACGAAGTGCCGGACCTCGACGGCGCGACGGCGGAGATTGAAAAATATTTGAAGCTCGGCGCGGTGATGATCGCGGAATCCAAGTTCGGCGTGGAATGTGATGCGCCAGAGATGCAACGCATTTACGAACTCGCCCAAGCCTATCACGTGCCCGTGCTCATGCATTGGCAGCACAAGATGTACAATCTCGGCTTTGACCGGTTCTACAAGATGCTGGAGAAATATCCGCGCGTGAACTTCATCGGCCACGCGCAAACGTGGTGGGCCAACGTGGACCGCGATCACAAGGATCAAGCCGTGCTCTACCCGAAAGGCCCGATCACGCCGGGCGGTTTGACGGAGCGTTATCTCGCCGATTACCCGAACATGTTCGGCGATCTCTCTGCCGGCTCGGGCTTGAATGCGCTCACCCGCGATCCGTCGTTCACGACCGGTTTCTTCGAGCGGCATCAAGACAAGCTGCTCTACGGCAGCGACTGCAACGACCTCGTCGGCGAAGGCGAGAAATGTCAGGGCGTCCAAACCATCGCCGCCGTCCGCAAATTTGCCCCGACCAAAAAGATCGAGCGGAAGCTGCTCTACCTGAATGCGAAGAAGTTGATCCGGCTCTGATTAAGCGATCGGCAAACTTCTCACTCGCCGTCTCTCCCAGCCCTGCCTAACCTCCGCCCGTGCTCAAGCCGGATGAACGAGCGGGTGACGTTTTTGCCACGACGCACTGGAGTGTGGTCGCGCAGGCGGGGCAGGATGATTCCCAACAATCCGCCGCCGCGCTGGAGCAACTCTGCCGCACGTATTGGTATCCGCTTTACGCCTTCGTCCGTCGCGAAGGTCACGGGCCGGAAGAAGCCGCCGATTTCACACAGGAATTTTTCTCCCGGCTGCTCGCGGACAACAGCCTGGCGCGCGTAAGCCCGAATAAAGGCAAATTCCGCTCCTTTCTCCTCGCGGCCATGAAGCATCTCCTGGCGAACGAATGGCATCGCTCGCAAACCCAGAAGCGCGGCGGCGGCGCGGCGCATTTCTCGCTCGATGCGCTGGCGGCCGAGGATCGTTACCAGTTGGACCCGCCGGACGAGGCCACTCCCGAAGTGCTATTTGATCGGCGCTGGGCGGAAGCTTTGGTGGATGCGGTTACGGCCCGCCTGCAATCGGAGTTTAGCGGCGCCGGCATGGCGGCACGTTTCCAGGCGTTGAAAGTTTTTCTGCTCGCGGATGAAGAACCGGCGTCCTACGCGCAAACCGCGCAGCAACTTGGGCTGACGGAGAGTGCCGTGAAATCCGCCATCCATCGCATGCGCCAGCGCTACGGCGAATTGCTCCGCGCCGAAATCGCGAACACGGTGACGAATCCGCAGGAGATGGAAGAAGAGCTGCGGCACTTCGTCGCGGTGCTGTCGCGCTGAAGGTCCGGAACTTTTTGCCGGAAATCCTTCTGTAACGAACGACGTCCGCAAAAGAATTTACCATGTCCACGGCCGGCATCTGTCCCCGATGCGGCGCTCCGGTTGCCGGCAGCGCGGTGGCGGGGCTTTGTCGCAAATGCCTGCTCCTGCGGTGGGCGGGAAATCTCGCCGCTGAAAGCGGTGCCGAAAGTTCAACGGCCGACCAAGCGGAGAAACCCATCGGCCAGATTGGCGAATACGAACTGCTGGCTGAAGTAGCACGTGGCGGCATGGGCGTGGTTTATCGCGCGCAGCACCGCACATTGCAGCGCGTGGTCGCGCTCAAAATGATTCAAGCCGGCCGTCTGGCGAGCGAAGCGGAGGTGAAACGTTTCCGGTTGGAAGCCGAGGCCGCCGCGAAGCTGGAGCATCCCAACATCGTACCGATTTACGACGTCGGCGAAGCGGACGGGCGGCCGTACTTCACGATGAAGTTAATCACGGGCGGCAGCCTGGCGAAACGACTCAGCCAGCCACAGGGACGTTTTGCCGCATCTGCCGCTGCGCGACTCATTGCGCAAGCCGCGCGCGCGGTCCACTACGCGCATCAGCGCGGCATCCTCCATCGCGATCTCAAGCCGGCGAACATTCTGCTGGATGCGCAAGACGAGCCGCACATCACAGACTTCGGTTTGGCCAAACGCCTAGGGGGTTCCACAGAATTGACCATGAGCGGCGCGGTGTTGGGCACGCCAAGTTACATGGCGCCCGAACAGGCGGCAGGGAAGAATGACCAAGTCACGACCGCTGCGGACATTTACAGCCTCGGTGCGATTCTCTACGAGTTGCTGACGGGCTGCGCACCGTTCAAAGCCGAGACGCCGCTTGCGACGATGCGCAAAGTTCTGGAAGAAGAGCCGACGCCGCCCAGTCAGTTGCTCCGGACGAAACAGCTCAAGGAAACGCGCGCGGACAAATCGGTCTTCCTGGATCCGACAACCGAAATCGATTCCGACCTCGAAACGATCTGCCTGAAGGCGTTGGAGAAATCGCCGGCCCGACGCTACGCATCGGCCGAGGCGCTGGCAGAGGATTTGGAGCGCTGGCTGCGGCACGAACCGATTCAGGCTCGGCCAAACACCGTGTGGGAGGTGGGGGCGAAGTGGGTGCGACGCCATCCGGCGCGCGCCGGTTTGATGGGTCTGGCGATCCTGGCGCCAGTGGTGATCATTGCGGTCCTGGTGGTCAGCGGCGCGAACGTGCGGCGCGAACGCAACAACGCTCGTGAGCGCTCCTATGCAGCGGACATTTACGCCGCCGCGAAGGCCCTCGCGATTTCTGACCTGGCTCAGGTTCGCCAACTCTTGAACGAACAACGGCCGGCCGCGGCTGCGGGTCCGTCCGCGGGAAAGGATTTGCGTGGATTCGAATGGCGATGGTTATGGCAACAGGCAAAAGGACAAGAGGCGTTCGTGCTTACCAATCGTGCGCGACCGGCAAACGCACTCGCGTTCGCGCCCGATGGGCAGACGTTGCTTTGCGGAAGCGATGACGGCATCGAGATGTGG
>CAYWCK010000352.1:0-5720 GCA_964456685.1 uncultured Bifidobacteriaceae bacterium
AGATGAGAATGCCGCGGTCGAATTCATGCGCGGCAATCTTACGGGCCAGATTGTGCCCGATGTCCGGGTAATCAACCTTGGATTGGCTGAGCAGATTCAAATCCACCACATCCACGCCGAGGTTGCGCAGTTGTTCCAGAATCACGGGTTTCAACGGCGCGCCCGCATCATCGCAGTCAATTGCCACTTTCATTCTTGTCGCTTGGTTGGAATTCAATTTCGGATGGGCCAGACACCGCGTGGTCCAAAAATCCGGTCCAAACAGGTATCCAGCAAACCGGTGCGCACGGCCAGATCCAGCACCGTGAAGCGTCGGCGGATGCACCACGCCTGCCAGTAGCTTCGTCGCAAACGCTCGCGCGTGATGCCGATGTGCTCAGGCTCAGTCGGCCCGCCCACGTCCTGCAACTTCTGCCGCAATTCGGCGAAGGGCCGGAGCTGCGCCTGCAATTGTCCGCGCAGCGCTGGCCAGCCCGCGCGCAGCGACGTCAATTGCGCACGCAATTGCTCGCGCGTGCAGTGTTTGGCGCGGATTTCCTTCACCGCTGAATCCGCAAGCTCCCCTTCACCCAGCAGTTCACGCGCGCGCGCCACCCAAACTTCTTCCTCCGGCCAGGCCGCCACGCAACGTTCGACATCCAGTTGCTCCAGCGATTGCCGGAAAAGTTCCTCGTACAACGCGGTCACCGCCAGCGTGCCGATGCCCACCTTGAAACCGTGCGAGGGCGCATGGCCGTTGTGCGTGTGATGCTGCATGTCCCACAAGTGACTGAACTGGTGCTCCGCTCCGGAAGCGGGCCGGGATGACTTGGCTGACTGCATCGCAAACCCGCCGAGCATCAGGCCTTCCACCAAGCGCTCCACCGCCGCAGGCTTGCGCGCCGCCACTCCCGGCGCATCAGCGATCATTTCCGCGAGGCGACCCTGCACAATGTTCCAGGCCTGGCGGTCAATCGGCTCCGCGCCCACCGCATCCGCCAATATCCAATCCGCGCCCGCAGGTACCTTCGCCACCAGATCCGCATAACCCCACGGATTCATCAACCCGGGCGCGGCGCAGATCACTTCCAGATCCGCCAGCACCGCGACAGGCGCGGGGCAAAAGAACGTTTGCTTCAAGCCTTCGTGAGTGATGGACGCGCCAAATGCCGTGTAGCCATCCATCGAGGCTGCCGTGGCCACGCACATGTAGGTGCGTCCCAGGCGATGCGACGCGAGCTTGGTCAGATCGTTGATCGTGCCGGACCCCACCGCCACCGGAATGGCGTTGTGCGTGCGCAGAGCGGCTTCGACTTCATTTACGAAGCGCGATTCGGCGTACAAATCCGGCGACCGGAGAATCAACGACTCCAGCACCGGGCGCCCTTGCACTTTGAAAGCCTCGTTCACGGCGCGGCCGGCGACGCGAAAAGTATTCTCGTCGGCCACAATGACCGCGGATTGACCGTTGAAATGTTTGCCGAAGACGCGCGGCGTCTCACCGAGGATGTGCGTGCCGATTTCGAGTGTGCGCGTCTCACGGGCGGCGGCCAGAGCCGCGGCCAGAGACAGTTTTTCTGTAGGGGGAATCATGAGGGGAAAGGTTTATTCCGGCTTGGCGTAATAATCGCGCACGGCCTTGACCACCACGTCAGGGTGGTCCGTTGCAAAGGCCATCGCGCCGAGATCCATAAGCTGCCAGTAAATTTTGGGATCGTTCACATCCCACGGAAGAATTTGAAAGATCACGCCATGCTTGCGGAGTTCATCGCCGGTTTCCCGGATGAACTGCCGCGAGAGATTGAACGGCTCGGTGCTGGCGCTGTTGGTATTGAGCCGAACGTGCAGCTGCAACTGGGTGATGCCCTCAAAATTGGCGGCCCGCACCTCGGCCACGCGCTGTTTCAACTCCGCTTCCGTGCCGCCCATCCAGTTCAAGGTCTGGCAATCCGGCACGAGCTTTTTGAATTCGCGAATCATGTCGTATTTCGTCGAGGTGAAAACGATCTGTTTCGTGACTTCAGTCTCCCCCACCTCGCGGGCCAGTTGCTTCAGGTCCACGTTCTTGATGTCGAGGTAGAGCATCCGCTCCGGCTTGCCGCGCATGAGTTTGAAGACGTCGGAGATTTTTGAAACGCGCCGGCCTTCAAACTTTTCGCCATGCCAGCCGCCGACATCCAGTTTGAGCAACTCGGCGTAGGTAATGTCCTTAACACCCTTCTTCTTGAGCGCTGCCGGCACATTTTTCACCGTGCGCTCAAAGTTCGCGTCATGAAAGGCCACGATCACGCCGTCCTTCGTGGTGCGCAGGTCGGATTCCGGCCACGTGCCCATCTTCCAGCCCATTTCAAAAGCTTCGAGAGTATTTTCCGGCGCGAGGAAACCCGCACCGCGATGGCTTTGAATGACGAACTTCTCCGGCGGCTGATGGCCGCGCACCGTCCAATTACCCGGAGCGGCACAAGCGGAGATCAGCACGCCCACAGCGCCGAGAATGCAACAAAGGGATTTCATGATTGTTTGGCTGGCTTGACGACCGACTCATTCTCCAAGAGCGATTGCGCGCCCGCTTCGTCAATGATCAACGATTTCAGGATGCCGCCGCGCGCTGCTGCGATAATGGCCTCCGCGCGGTCGGCCCCGGCCACCATCGCGATCACCTGGGGAATGCGCCGGATTTGTTCCAACTCGACTCCGATCACGCGATCGCGCCACGGCGAATCACATTCTTGACCGTTGCGGTCGAAGAAGCGGCCGCAAATCTCGCCAACCGCACCGCGCGCCGCGAGCCGCGCGAAATCCTGTTTGTCCAACGCGCCGCGATCCACAAACACGGAATTGTCCAACGTTCCAATGCCGATCAACGCCACATGCGCTTCCGCCAGATGTTGCCAGACGGTGCGCACTTGCGGCAGCGCCAGGAGCGCGTCGCGGGTCTTGCGATCCGGTACGAAGGCGGGCGTATTCAAGCTGACAAAGAACCCGCCAAACCGGCGGGCCAAAGCGCGGCCCAGTTCCAAGGCATCCACCGGACCGACATTGGAATCGACGCTCCCCATGGCTTGCACGACGGTAACCCGGCGCTCCCGGTCTTCAGGCAGATGCTGCACCAGTTCCCGCATCGTGCGCCCTCCAGCGATGGCAACCACGCAATGCGCCGGAATCATCGGCGCAACGAACGCGGCGCCGAAATGGGCCAGCGTGCGCCGCGCCTCTTCGCCGGTCGCGCCTTCAATGGTTTTGATCACAACCGCAGAATCGAGGGAGAGCTTTTTAACGAGCGCGTTTTCCAGCGCCGCGGCGCGCGGCTCGTATTCGGCCACCGAGATGCGCACGATGCCCCGCTGCCGGGCCAGCGCAAGCAACCGCGACACCTTGGCTTGCGAAACTTTCACCAACTTGGCCACCTCGGTCTGGCCGAGGCCGTCCACGTAATAAAGCCGCGCGGCCAACCGGAGTTTCTCGTCTGGATATTCTGCTCGCATTGCTCAACCGAATCCGGACGCCCGCATCGCGACTCGCGCGCTGGGCCCGCCCGTTGAGAATGGAATAGTTTGGGCTGGATGGAGGGTCAATGCGATTATGCTGCATTTCTATTCGCCGGGTGCGATGCGGAAAACAACATCTCGCGCCCTTCAGCGGAGCTGCACTTTCCCAGCAACCGGAATTCAGGTCACCGCACCCTCGATTGAATCGCGTGGCGTTAAGAGAAGAGTGCTCAGGGCACACCGACTCGACGCCAGTTCAATTCCAGGTTCGCGCGCAAACGGAGCCGAGTACGCCCGAACAACCGTCGCGATGATTGCGTTCTACCAACACCACAGGCAAGCTGCCGGCATGATGTCTCAGCGTCGTTCCCGTGGATTTTCTAGCGGCTGCGTCAAAGCAGATCGTAAGAAGCCGCTGACCGAAATCACGGTTTGTGTCGGAGGGGTGAGCCTTTGATCCGAAGCTGTAATCGCGCAGGCGCGCGGACCTTGCGATGGTTGCCGGTGCTGGTCGCGTTTTCGCATTTGGCTCTGGCACATCCGGCCGTGGCGGATGTGGCACGAGCCAAAAGCCGCTGGCTGCAAGTGGGAATCGAACCAACCTCAGGCCAGCTCACCGAGTTGATCGAACGAAAGACGCGTTTCAATCTGGCTCAGGTTTCCGGTGACGACGGAGGGATTTGGCAATTGGAGTTGGCGCACACCAACCTCGCGCCGGCCCACGCCCGGCAGTTTGAAGCAAAATCACTTCCCGGTGGCGCACACCAGTTCGTCTGGAGCAATTTCGGCCTGCTGCACTCGCCGCAATTCAGGGTTGCCGTGACGGTCCGATTCGACTTGGACCAACCGCTGAGCCGCTGGCAGATCGCGCTGCAGAATTGTGATGGATTGCCGCTCAAAGCCATCCGCTTTCCGCGCCTGCTCAACTTGCGCGATCAAACCGGTGAGCAGTTGGCCGTCCCGCTCTGGGTTGGGCAGCAGGCGGAAAACCCACGGCAAATCCTGCGCACCGCCAAGGGTGAACCCAAGCGACTGGAGTGGAATTATCCCGGACTGCTCTCGTTGCAATGCCTCGCCGTCGCCAACCGGGATGGGCCGGGCTTGTATGCTGCCTGCGACGATGCCGGCGATTTCTTGAAAGACTTTGCGGTCTTCGGGACAGCGAATGCGGCGATGAATTTCGAGATCCGCCATCGCCCCGAACTGCCAGCCGTCGCCGCCCGGGACTACACCCTGCCCTACTCGATCGTGCTCGGAACCTTTCATGGCGATTGGTTTGAGGCGGCGCAAATTTATCGCGCCTGGGCGACCAATCAGATTTGGATCAAGGAAAGCCGGCTGGCGCGCGGTTTGATCCCGCCGTGGGTCACGAACACGGCGTTGTGGGTGTGGAATCGCGGCCGCTCCACCGGCGTGATCGAGCCAGCCATCGCTTTGCAACAAAAGCTCGGCCTGCCCGTGAGCGTCTTTTGGCACTGGTGGCATGGTTGCGCCTACGACGCCGGTTTTCCGGAGTATCTGCCGCCGCGCGAGGGGGAAGCCTCATTCCAAACCGCGCTGCAAGGCGCCCACGCGCACGACGTGCGGGGCATCGTTTACATGAATCAACGGCTCTGGGGCATGACAACGGCGAGTTGGACGAATGAGAACGCAGCGCGCTTTGCCGTGAAGACCAGCGACGGAAAAATCCGACCAGAAGTTTATAACACCTTCACCCACCAAGCGTGCGCCTCGATGTGCATGGGCACGGAGTTTTGGCGCGGCAAATACGCCGGCCTGGCCACGACCGCCTTCACGGGGCTGGGCGTAGATGGCATCTACATGGATCAAGCGTGTTCCAGTCTCGCCTGCTTTGACACCAGCCACGGCCACCCTATTGGTGGTGGAACGTACTGGATGAAGGGCTTTCAGACGTTGGCCGGTGAAATTCGGCGGCGGAACCTTTCGCGCGGCGGGCCGGCACTTGCCGGCGAAGGTTGCGGTGAAAACTGGCTGCCGCACCTCGATCTCATGCTCGCCCTGCAAGTCAGCCGCGAACGATACGCCGGCGCCGATGGCTGGGAGACGATCCCCTTCTTCCATTCTGTTTATCACGAATACGCCGTGTTTTTTGGCAATTACTCGTCCCTCACGCAACCGCCGTACGACGACTTGTGGCCGGCCGAGTTTGCGCCCAAGGAGCCGCTGAAGTTGCTCGACCGAAAATTTTCCACGCAATTCTGCCTTGAGCAGGCGCGCGCGTTCGTGTGGGGG
>CAYWCK010000353.1:0-5695 GCA_964456685.1 uncultured Bifidobacteriaceae bacterium
AGCCTTGCGGTTGCCCAGGACAAGAAACCCGACCCCAAGCCCACGCCCGCCGTCGGTCAGGTGTTGGCGTTTCCAAACTGGCTCAACTACTCGAACCATTATCCGATGACCATCCTCTCCATCGGCGACAGCATCGCTGCCGACGCCGATTTCACTTCATTGCTGGTGGCCAAGCTCGCCAAACGATTCAGTTTGAACGGCTGGTGGGCGGAAAGTTACCTCGGGCATGAAGCCTGGCCGACGAATGAAGGGAACGCGGTAACGCTTTCCGGTGACACGAACTGGATCGGAAACTACCACGCGCTTTTTTCGATTGGCGATGCGGTCGCCTATGGCGGCACCGACCAAACCAACGGGCCGCTGAGCAATCATTTGGAGGTTTACTGGATTCAACATCCCGGTGGAGGTGAGTTCGACGTGAAGGTCATGTCCGGCGGAAGCGGCAATTGGACAGATGTCGTCCGCTTAACCGGCTACGCACCCACTCGACGCGGCGCTTACACAAATCTGAACGTTCCTTTTAACTACACGAAACCCCGCGTGGTCAACGCCAGCGCTTCCACCAATTACATCATTACCGCCGCACCCTATCTGGACAGCCTTCAAGGAGTGCGTTACGCCTGCATCTCCCATCCCGGACTCGATTTCAGAGACTTCACCAACGTGGACGCGGCCATTCGCGATGTGATTCTGACCAACATGAAACCGGCCATGGTGATTCTGAATAATCGAGAGACCCCGACCCCAGCGCAGGCCTACTGCATTCAGGAGGTCAATCGCTGGTTGAAGCTCGCTCAATCAAGCGCTGATGTCATTTACGTGGGCGGCTATTGGTGGGGAAGCGACAGCGAGGCTACCATTCAAGAGGACATCTTTTTTTACACCAATGCGGTCGCCAACGGCTTTCAGTACTTCGATTCACGAACTCCGTTCATCAGTTGGGACTACATGTTGCAGCACAATCTTGTCATCAGCCCGTTGAGTCCGCACCTGACTTATACCGGCAGATTGTGGTGGCTCAGCATATTCGAACAGCGCTTTGGGCTGGCGAATTACTATGCCAGCAGCCCCAAGGAGCCTTTGGCGTCCCTGAATGTTTATGCCCAGGGAAACGAATCACCGCTCGTGATTAACGGCGGGAACACCTGCGGGAGTTGGTCCACGTTTCTGGGCGGTTGGTGCAGCATCTCGGCTCTCTGGTTTTGTGGCGGGGACGGAGACGGCTCAAAGCTCGCGCTTGCCGGCAATCAAAATGCGACCATTCTAAACTCGCCCACCAGCGCCGGAGGCCCGCAGTTTGCCCAAGGTTATTACAACCAAGTCGGCAGCTTTTTGCCTAACGGGAAATTCCGCGCCAATTACGGCTTCGTTGGCGACGCTTCGGCCCTGACCAATCTTGTAACCATGACGGCCAACTCGTCCGCGACGGCGTCCTTTAACAATCAGGGTTACAGCGAAACCATCTTTAATTCGAACCCAGCCGTCTTACCAGGCTTCACGCTGGCGCTACCGACCTCCTCCTCGCCGGGGCAGATCGTGCGTTATATCACGGCGGGTGGGGCTACGAGCGTCACGGTCAGCGGGACCGTGTTGATCGGTGATTCGTTGACCAACTTGCCGGCCAATGGCGTGGTGTCTTGGCAATCCGCCAATTCCTCAGGCCAATGGCTGCGGATACGGTAAGTGCTCGGTTCGCGCGACCACCACCCTATCAGGCGGCGGGCGGCGCTTCCGGTTTTTTCACCTTCAACTCGAGATGCAGTTCACGCAATTGCTTGGGCGCAACCGGCGCGGGTGAATCCGTCATCAAACACGTGCCCTTGGCGGTCTTGGGGAAAGCGATCACGTCCCGGATGCTTGGAGTTGCACAGAGGATCGCCATCAACCGGTCAAAGCCGAGGGCAATGCCCCCATGCGGCGGCGCTCCGTAGCGGAATGCGTCCAACATGTAACCGAACCGCAGCTTCGTCTCATCCGGTGGAATTTGCAGCACTTCCTCGAACACGGTCTTTTGCACGTCCGGTTGATGAATGCGGATCGAACCGCCTCCCAGTTCGCAGCCGTTCACGACGATGTCGTAATGCTGACCGCGAACCTTTTTCGGATCGTTCTTGAGGAACGGAATATCCTCCGCGACGGGTGCCGTGAACGGGTGATGGCTCGAATACCATCGGTTCTGCTCCTTGTCGAAGCTGAGCAACGGAAAATCCACGACCCACAAGAAATCGAACCGGTCAGCCGGAACCGTCAGCTTTCCGCTCTGCTTGAGCACATCGGCGGCGTACAGGCGAATCTTGCCCAGAATCTCACACGCGGTGAGCCACTGGTCGGCGGCGAACAGAATGAGATCTCCCTCCGCGATCTGCAGCTTGCTTGTGAGCGCCGCCTTCTCGGCGGCGTTGAAAAACTTGACGATCGGCGACTTCCATTCGCCGCCTTCCACCTTGATGAACGCGAGGCCTTTCGCGCCAAAACTCTTGGCGTACTCGGTCATGGTCTCGATCTGGCCTTGCGTCGCGCAGGCAAGCCCCTTCGCATTGAGCGCTTTCACCACACCGCCATTGGCGATGGCGCCGCTGAACACTTTGAAGCTGCTGGCGCGAAACTCCTCGGTGAAGTCCTCGATTTCCATTCCGAAACGCGTGTCCGGCTTGTCGATGCCGTAACGGTCCAGGGCATCCTTGAAGGTGATACGCTTGAACGGAGTCGGCACGTCCATGTTAAGGGCGACCTTCCAGACACGTTTCAACAAGCCTTCAATCAGCGCGTAAATGTCCTCGCGCTCGATGAAGCTCATCTCGATGTCCACCTGTGTAAATTCCAGCTGCCGGTCGGCGCGCTGATCTTCGTCGCGGAAACAGCGGGCAAGCTGATAGTACTTTTCAACGCCGGCCACCATCAGGATTTGTTTGAACTGCTGCGGCGATTGCGGGAGCGCGTAAAAAGTGCCCGGCTCGCGGCGATTGGGCACGATGAACTCCCGCGCACCTTCCGGCGTGGATTTGAAAAGGATCGGCGTCTCGACTTCGAGAAATCCCTGCTCGTCGAAGAACACACGCGCCGCGGTGGCCACCTTGGAGCGCAGGCGCAGATTGCGTGCAATCTCCGGCCGGCGGAGGTCCAGATAGCGATACTGCAGCCGCAGTTCCTCATTCACTTTGCTGGCGGCTTCGGGATCGTCCACCGGGAAAGGCAGCACCTCGGCCATGTTGAGCACCTGCAGTTCCGCCGCCATCACTTCCACTTCACCGGTCACGATCTTGGGATTGTTTGTACCGGCGGGCCGCTGGCGGACCTTGCCCGTGATCGCCACGACGCATTCGCTGCGCAGCGCGGCGGCCTGTTCAAACAACGGCTTCGGCAAATCGGAAGGATCAAAAACCGTTTGCGTCCGGCCTTCCCGGTCGCGGACATCAATAAAAATGAGGCCCCCGAGATCGCGGCGGGAGTGAACCCAGCCGGTCAAAGTCACGGTCTGCCCGATGTGTGCCGGGCGCAGTTCGTTGCAATGATGCGTGCGTTTCATTTCGTGTGGGAGGTCAAGCCTTCGCTTGCTCCGGCGTGCCCGGAACGGGAAAACAAGCGTTTACCTGTGTTCCACCGCCCGAAGCGAACGCGGAGAATGGCGAGGAAATCGCCGGAATTCAAAGAGATTTTTCGCGGGCGTGGTTCGCGCGCGACCGCAGCTCAATTTTTCTCCGCACGCAGAGCACTCACCTCCGCCTTGGCGGCTGCCAGGTCGCGTTGGAAGTCGGGGTTCTTCATCAGTTCCCGAAAGATGGCCTGACCGAGCACGCGTCCCGCGTTGACGTCGGTGGGATAATGTTTGCCGATGATCACGCGATCCCAGCCAATGGCGCGGCCATTTTCGAGAATGGCCTGCCGTTGCTCAGGAAAGACCTCGGCGAGAATCAACGATTGCATCGTCCCGCGGGTGGAGTGTCCGCTGGGATAGCTGAAACTTACCTCGGGCTTGCCCAACGATAGTTCCGGATCAATCACGTAAGGGCGCGTGCGCTTCCAGTGATCCTTGGGTGTGTTGATTACCTGACTGATGTTGGTCTTAACGGTTTCCATCAAAACGTCGAGCTTCGGATACCGGCCCTTCTTGAAATGATCGCCGATGACCGACGCGAAGTTGTAGATCGAAAGAGTGGCGCTTATTTCCGCGCGTGCCTGCTCCGCTGGGGTGCGGCCTTTGAAAACGGCACGCACCGAATTCAGGTCGGCCACCTGCTCGGCGGAATCCGGGGCCGGCGGCGCCGGGAGCAACGCGATTCCATCAACGTGCTCGGGTTCAAGGTATCGCCCTCCGGCCAGGAGCGGGGTGGCGACCAATACCAAGGACAAAAAGCCGGCAACAAGATTGCGCCGGGAACTCCGAACAGCGTATTTCAATTTCATAGCGGTGAAACTAACGAGGGGAAAAAGTAGTTCATAATCGCCTTGCCAGCAAAGAGCCAAATGGCGGCCGCCATGGCAATGTACGGTCCGTAAGGAAGGCGCGAAGACCATTCCCGTTTGCCGATGACGATCAAGCCGATGCCGACGGCGGCGCCAATCATTGAACTGAACATGAGGGTGAAAACCACAGCCTGCCAACCCAGGAACGCGCCGATCGCGGCCATGAATTTGACGTCACCCAAACCCATCGCCTCGCGCGGCAATACCATCTCCGAAGTTACCACCTCCATGTGCTGGCATGTACCCGGATCAAACTGATCCTCGCCAATCTCCAGTTTGTTCCCGAGCAAGGCGAGCCGCACCCGCACATTCTTGTAGCCACGATCCACCAGTTCAACCGTCTGGGCTTGCAAAATTACCGCGTCCGATTTGCGATAAAACAACTCTTCGTAAGGAATGTCGCCGTCCGGCAGGTGCACGCTGGTTTCGGAGAAAACCACCTTGGTGTTTTCGGGAAAGGCCAGGCGTTGCCGGCCGAAGAGCAATTTGCCGGCGCGCAAAATCGCGTAGATCAAACCGGCTCCAACAGCGAGGCCAA
Organism: uncultured Bifidobacteriaceae bacterium; assembly: GCA_964456685.1. Lineage (GTDB taxonomy): Bacteria > Verrucomicrobiota > Verrucomicrobiia > Limisphaerales > JADLHS01 > CAYWCK01. The sequence goes on from CAYWCK010000353.1 coordinate 5,003, forward strand.
TGATGCTCTCCTTCATCCCACCGGTGAGAAAGGGTTGCTCGTGCAACGAAGGGAGCAGAAATGAGACAACCACACCCACGGCCATCCCGCCCAGCGTGATCTCGTCCGGGATGATGAAATGCTCGAAGTCAATGAACGTCGCGACGATGAGTCCGGCCAGAAACAAGGCATAGACCAATGCCAGCCACGGTGACAGCCGCCCGAAGCGAAGCCAGCACGCGAGGAACGCCAAGCCGGTAAGCAGTTCCACGAGAAAATAACGCGGCGAAATCGGCGCACGGCAATTCTTGCATTTGCCACTCAGGGACAACCAGGTCAGCAGCGGCACGTTGAGAAACCACGGAATCGAATACTTGCAGTGCGGGCAATGCGACGGCGGCGAGACCACGCTTAAGCCCAGCGGCATCCGGTAAATGCAAACGTTGAGGAAACTGCCCACCATGCTTCCGAAGACGAACATCATTCCGGCCCAGAACCCGAACGGCACACTGGCCCAGCGTTCCGCATCGAAGATCGCCTTGAACATTTCCATAGTTTAGTTCAGCCCCGCGACTTCAATTTGGTTTGGGGCCATAAACATTTTCTTCCAGAGCTTTGCGCATGATTTCGACCGGGGCGGCCTGGCCAGTCCAGATTTCCAACGCTTTGGTCCCTTGATACAACAGCATGCCCAACCCGTTCGCCACACGGCTG
>CAYWCK010000354.1:0-5681 GCA_964456685.1 uncultured Bifidobacteriaceae bacterium
CAAGCGGCTCAACGTCCACGGCCACCTTAACTTGATGTTCGCCGCCGCCGGTGATGATGCCAGCCACCGGACTCACGTCATCGAAATCGCGGCCAAACGCGATGATGATGTGCTCGTCACTCGGCGAGCAATTATTCGTCGGATCAAAATCCACCCAACCGAACTTCGGGCAAAACACGCTGAACCACGCATGACTCGCGTCCGCACCGACAAGCCGCGGCTTACCTTCCGGCGGACGCGTGCGCAGATAACCGCTCACATAACGCGCGGGCAATCCGAGCGAGCGCAGACACGCGATACCGAGATGCGCGAAGTCCTGACACACGCCGCGTTTCTTTTGCCAGACTTCCTCCAACGGCGTCGCAACCGTCGTCGCCTTCGGATCATATTTGAAATCTTTGAAGATGCGCCGCGTCAGCTCCTTCGCCCCGACGAGCACCGGCACGTCTTCCGTGAAACTTTCCAACGCATACGCCGCGAGTTCTTGCGAAGCGCGGATCTGCGGCGAATCGAAAACGAATTCATACGGTTCGACAACTTCCGGCGAAACCGGATCGCGGAACAACGCCGCCACTTCTTCCCAGGGCAGCGAATCCTCGATGACGATCTTTTCGCGCGGCTCAACCGTGACCAAACTTTTCGTCACGATCTCCAGCGTCTTGTGCTGTTCCTGAATGCTGAAGAAACACAACTCGTTGCCGAAATAGTCCGTGCGCGTCTTGCGCAACGCCGGCGTGGGCGCGATGGTCAGCGAAAATTCGCCAAACGCCTGTGCCACGGTCGCGCGCGGCGTGAGCCGGGCGACGTGCTGGGACACGCTCACCAGCGCGGCGTATTCGTAGAGCGTGCGATGGGTGATGCGGTAGATCATGCGCGCTGAAAATATTTCGAACGCTCTCCCTCACCCCTGCCCTCTCCCGCTGGGAGAGGGAGATTCACTTCCAGCCCTTTTACAAATTCACACCTCCGGTTCATGGCAAAACAAGAAGCGGCTTCAGCTTTAGAACTCACGAGCTTTAGGAAATTGATCAGCAGTTGTTCCCTCTCCCGGCGGGAGAGGGTCAGGGTGAGGGGGAACACTCCGCCTGTAACAATACCCTTCACACCTCATTCCCCCGCCCCGTGCGCGAAATCTCCGCGTGCGCGAAGTAGCTCGCCGCGATGGCATCCGACAACTTCGGCAACGCCTGCAGCGTCTCGCGGATGGCGATGCTGACATCCGTGACGATCCGGTTCGCCGCCCCCGCCAGCTCGCGCGCATCCACGTGATTCAAACGCTTCAGACATTTCGCCAGAATGTTTTTGCCCGAACCCGGCGCATCCTCGCGTTCTTTCGGCAGCTTCTCGAAATGTTTCGCGAGCTGGTTCACTTGGAACAAAACCGAGCGCGGGTTCTTGTCGTCGAGCAGCACGAGATCGAAGACTGCGGGCAAGGTCGCGACGAGATTGTAGCGCGAGCGGAAGGTGATGCTGCTGTCCACCACTTCGAGCACGGCTTCGAGCAGACTGGGATTCTCCGCCTCCGCCGCGCGCAACGTCGCGTCCAGCAGCGTGCAAATATAGACCGTGCGTTCGAGGCGCAGCCCCATGTCGAGGAAACGCCACGCTTGCGCTCGCGTCATGTTCTCGCGCGCGAGACCTTGGAACGCCGCAAGGCCGAGCAGCGTCTCATTCAACACTCCCGTAGCGTCCCCGGATAATACCACGAGGCTCGTCGTGGGCGTCGCGAGGCGGTCGTTCAAGCGGCTCAACGCGCGCCACATGTCGTTCGACGTGCGATCGCGCACGAGCGTCGCGAGCCGCTGCAATTGATCCGCCGTCTGGCGCAAGCTGCCCGCGCGCGACGGATCAAAGATCGCCGCCAGCAATTCCGCCTCGAACGCTTCGGCGTTCTGGCGCAGTTCGACCTTCTTGGAAATCTCTGGCAACTGCCCTTGCAACTCCAGCGTCCGCACCAGCGGCGCGATCAGCGATTGCGGCCCGCTTGTGCGTTCCGGATTGAAACGCCGCAACGCGCTGCGCAGCAAACGCGCCGTGGCATCCGCGCGTTCGGCATAACGACCGAGCCAGAAGAAATTATCCGCGAGACGCGACGGTAAATTATTTCCTGTGCGACGCAGCTCCACATTCTGGGCCGCGCTGTGCAGGAGCGAAACCGATTCGACCGGCGTATCCGACAGCACCCAAGTGTCCTTGCTGCTGCCACCGCGCTGCATGGAGATGAATCGTCCGCCCGCATCCGGCGAGACACGCGTCAATCCACCGGGCATCACGCGATAGCCGTTCTCCGTGGCAACGATGAACACGCGCAAACCGACGGGCTTCGCGGCGAGTTGAGTCTTTTCCCACGTCGGTGCGGTCGAAAGCTCGATGCGTTCCTGCGCGACGAATAAATCCGGATCGAACTCAATCTGTTTCCGCAACGCGGCGCGCTCAGCGTCGGTCAACGGCTTGTCGGGATCAGGCGTGCGCAGATGCGAACGGAACGCCGGTTTGATCACGAGTTCATCGAGGTGTTCCAGCGCGTATTCGCGCGCTTCCTTCTGACCGCACCACCACGTCGCGACCGACGGCAATTTCAGCGGCTCGCCCAGAATGTGTTCGCACAATCCCGGCAGGAACGACATGAACGCCGGACTTTGCACGATGCCTGAGCCAAGGGCATTGGCGACCGTGACATTGCCGGCGCGAACTGCCTCCACCAAGCCAGGCACGCCGAGAATGGAATCGTTGCGCAGTTCGAGCGGATCGCAAAAGTCATCGTCCACGCGGCGCAGGATCACGTCCACGCGTTCGAGGCCAGCGAGAGTTTTCAACCACACGCAATTGTCGCGCACGGTCAAATCCTGTCCTTCGACGAGCGTGTAGCCGAGGTAGCGCGCGAGATAAGTCTGCTCGAAATACGTTTCGTTCAGCGGGCCGGGCGTGAGCATGACCACGCGGACATTATCCGTGCCGCGAGGCGAAAGTTTTGCGAGTGCGGACTGGGTATCGCGGAAAAATCCGGCGAGCCGATGCACCTGATTATCGCGGAACGGCTCGGGCAGAATGCGCGAGACGACGAGGCGATTCGCCAACGCGTAGCCCGCGCCGGTCGGAATCTGCGTGCGATCTGAGACGACCCACCAACGTCCGTCGGGCGAGCGTGCAAGGTCGGCGGCGTAGAAATTCAGGAAAGTGTCGCCGGACATCTTGATGCCGTGGCAAGCGCGCAAGAAATCCGGCTGCGCGAACACAAGCGCGGGCGAAAGCCAGCGGGTGTGGATGAGTTCCTGTTCGCCGTAGCAGTCGGCGAGAATCTTGTTCAGCAACGTCGCGCGCTGGATGAGCCCGGCTTCGAGCGCCTTCCATTCATCAGCGGGAATCACGAACGGCACAGGGTCGAGCTGCCACGGACGCTCCATGCTGCGCGCGTCACCGTAGACGTTGTAGGTGATGCCCTGCTCGTTGACGAGCCGCTCGCACGCGTCGCGCCGCCGACCCAGTTCGCTCGCGCCAAGTTCGTCGAGCGCTCCAAAAAGTTTCGCGTAATGCGCCCGCACCGCGCCGTCGTCGCCGCGGACTTCATCGAAAGACGACTCGCGCCGCTGGCAATTTTCCAGCAGCGCGGCGGAATCTTTTTTCGGCTCGATGGACGCTTCGCTCATCGGGTCGGAAGAATCTAAAGGTTTGCGACGCCGTTTGCGAGCTTCGTCAGACATTTCGCAAGTCGAGCGTGAATGGGAACTCGGGATTAACCTTGGCGGGCGCGACGGTGAATTTGCCCTGCGAATGGCCGTTGCGGAAGAAGCGCGCCAGTCGACGGCTCTCGGCTTCGTAGCTGTTCACGGGGAACACGTCGTAATTGCGGCCGCCCGGATGCGCTACGTGATAGGTGCAACCGCCGATGCTGCGACCGTTCCACGTGTCCACGACATCGAACACCAGCGGCGTGTGCACGCCAATCGTCGGCTGAATACACTCCGGCGGTTGCCACGCGCGATAGCGGACGCCCGCCACGAACTCGCCGTTCACACCGGTCGGATGCAGCGGCACACGATACCCGCCAACGGTGATCGCAAAACGATCGCCCGTGAGGCCTTGCGCTTTGACTTGGAGACGTTCGAGCGAGGAATCCACGTAACGCACCGTGCCGCCGCCGCCGGGTTCTTCGCCGAGGACGTGCCACGGTTCGAGCGCGGTGCGCAGTTCGATGTTGATGTCGCGCTGCGCAAGATCGCCGATGAACGGAAAGCGGAACTCGAAATGCGGCGCGAACCAATCGAACTCGAACGGATAACCGGCGTCGCGCAGATCGCGGATGACGTCCTTGAAATCCGTTTCGCAGAAGTGCGGCAACATCCAGCGGTCGTGGATGTCCGTGCCCCAGCGCACGAGGCCGTTCTTGTAAGGCTCGTTCCAGAATTTTGCGACGAGGCCGCGCAGCAACAGATGTTGCGCGAGGCTCATGCGCGAATGCGGCGGCATTTCAAACGCGCGCATTTCCACGAGGCCAAGCCGACCCGCGCTGCTTTCCGGCGCGTAGAGTTTATCAATCGAAAACTCCGAACGATGCGTGTTGCCGCTGGAGTCAATGAGCAGGTTGCGGAATAACCGGTCAACAAGCCAGGGTAGGACAGGCGTCGCGCCTGTCTCTGACTTTTTGCTTTCAGATGGAGACAGGCGCGACGCCTGTCCTACGCCGATTTGCCGCTCCAATTCCTTGAACGCCACTTCCAATTCATAAAGCGAGTCGTTGCGCGCTTCATCAATGCGCGGTGCTTGCGACGTTGGGCCGATGAACAAACCGCTGAACAGCCAGCTCAACGACGGATGATTCTGCCAATACGCGATGAGCGAGCGCAGCAGATCGGGGCGACGCAGCACCGGCGAGTCGCCGGGCGTTTCGCCGCCGATGATGATGTGATTGCCGCCGCCCGTGCCGGCGTGGCGACCGTCGAGCATGAATTTCTCCGTGCCGAGCCGCGTCTGGCGCGCTTCGTCGTAAAGCACCGTCGTGCGTTCGACGAGTTCGTCCCACGATTTGCTCGGATGCAGATTCACTTCGATGACGCCAGGGTCGGGCGTCACCGCGAGCTTCTGGATGCGCGGATCGCGCGGCGGCGTTTCGCCTTCGATGATGACCGGCGTGCCCATCTCGGTGACGGCGGTTTCAATGCCGGCGACCAAATCCAAATAATCTTCCGTGTTCGCGACCGGCGGCATGAAGACATGCAAACGTCCGTCGCGCGGCTCGACGCATAGCGCGGTGCGAACGATCCACGGCGCGCTCTGGCCTTGAACTGGACGACGATTCGGATCGTAGTCCGCTTCCGGCGGCAACGGCGGCAGTTCGATGCGTTCTTCTTCGAGTTCGCCGAGTTCCTGCGCGCGTTGGCCCGGGCCGTAGCCGACAGGCAGCGGCGCGCCGCCTTTGCGCCGGATGAAATATTGGCCGGTGCTTTCGGGCTTGCGGACTTTGTAAGGAAATTCCTTCGGCAACGCGGGCAGATTCGGGTTCGACGGATCTTGCTGGTGCAGCCACGGAAATTCTTTGTCCGCGACCCACGGAATGGAATCGAGCGGCAGGCGCAGGCCCATCGCGGAATCGCCGGGGATCAGCCAAAGCGTGTCGTCATCGCGCAAAAACCACGCGCCGGACATCCAGCCGAGTTGATTGCCGTAGTAACAACGCTTGATCG
>CAYWCK010000355.1:0-5599 GCA_964456685.1 uncultured Bifidobacteriaceae bacterium
AAGATCGAGATCAAGAACATGAACAGCTTCTCCGGCGTGCGCCGCGCGTTGGAATACGAAATTCCGCGTCAGATCGAGGCGGTGAAACGCGGGGAGAAGCTCATTCAATCCACACGCCGTTGGGACGACGTGACGGGCATCACCGAGCAGATGCGCACGAAGGAAGACGCGCACGACTATCGCTATTTTCCCGATCCCGATCTGATGCCGCTCGCGCCGGGCGACGATTGGCTGGCGGAAGTGAAGTCGCGCGTGGTGGAATTGCCGCTGGCGCGCAAGCAAAGGTTCATGCGTGACTACAGCTTGCCCGCCGGTGACGCAGAAGTCTTCAAGAGCAACGAAGAACTTGGGAATTATTTCGAAGGCATCGCGAAGCAGGCGAAGAATCCGAAGGTGGTCGCGAACTGGATCATCAACAATCTGCAGGCGAAGCTGGCGGAGTGTAGGACAGGCGTCGCGCTTGTCTCCTTTCATGATGAGTTTCAAAAATCAGAGACAGGCGCGACGCCTGTCCTACGGATGACGATTGCCGACCTGAAATTTCCACCCGCCGCGCTGCTCGAACTCGTCGGCCTCGTGGAAACCAAAACCATCAGCAACTCCGCCGCGCAGCAAGTGTTCGCCGAGATGTTCGACACGGGCAAATCCCCCGCCGCGATTGTCCAGGAGAAAGGCCTGGCGCAGGTCAGTGACACCGGTGCGATTGAAAAATTCTGTGATGAAGCGCTCGCGGCGAATCCGAAATTTGTCGCCGATTACAAGGCGGGCAAGGTCGCGGTGCTCAACGCGCTCAAGGGGCAGGTGATGAAACTGAGCAAGGGCAAGGCGAATCCGGCGCTCGTCGGGGAGATCTTGGAGCGCAAGCTCAAGGGCTGATTTGACTCATGGTGTGGCCGCGGCAAGCCGGTGCCTACCTTGTCGCTGTTTACTGAAAAGCGGGCTTGTCGAGCAAGCGTTTCAGGCGCATTGTCATCTTGCGCGGTGACTATCCCACGATAGACCATTGTCGGCGTCAGGGAAAACTGCTTACCGGGGTTGTGGCGGCTGACCGTTCCATAGGTAGCGTCCGAGTGTCATGCTCGCGCTCTTCCTTTCCCCCGGTCGCTTCGAAAACGCGCTCACTTCCTTTTCCCAACCTGCAATTATTGGGGGCAACGCAGTTGGAGAGCCACGGCCCTCCGCCTGCGGTAACTAGCAATTGATGCGTTATGAAAGATCCCGATTCATCTTCTGCGTCTGCAACTTCGCCGATGAAATCACGTCCGCAAAACCTCGGCAACCACCGGCGGAACTCAAGCGCCATCAAGCTCACGCTACTTTACGCGATATGGGGTGGCCTCTGGATAATTGGCTCCAGCTGGCTGTTGCATCTATTTGTGCGTGACGGGGCACTGCATGCGCACCTGGAGATTGCCAAGGGGTGGATTTTTATTTTTGTTACTTCCGGTTTGCTTTGGCTGGTCTTGCGGCGCCGGTTTGAGGAACTGGAGTGCTCTCATGGCTTATTGCGGGAAAGCGAAACGCGATGGAAACATGCCTTGGAGGGAGCATCGCAAGCGGTCTGGGACTGGAATCCCCAGACGCGGCAAGTGCTCTACAGCCCGGAATGGAAGGCCATGCTCGGATTCGCTCCGTACGAAATCGGCGATACGCTTGAGGAATGGGAGACCCGCGTTCATCCCGAAGATTTGGCTGCGACCAAAGAGCAATTGCAACTCCATCTCGTCGGTCAGTCGCCCGGCTATGTCAGTGAGCATCGATTGCGTTGCAAGGATGGCAGCTACAAATGGATTCTGGACCGCGGCAAAGTCACCAGCCGCGCCCCCGACGGAAAACCGCTGCGAATGGTGGGTACGCACTCGGACATCCACCGGCGCAAACAAGCGGAAGAAGCTCTGGCTGCCAGCGAGCAGAGGTTTCGGGCCTTGGTTGAGAAAAGTCACGAAGGCATTTGCACGCTGGGGGCTGACTTCAAGATCCTCTACCGAAGTCCCTCGCTAAAGTCGCTCCAAGGTTTTGAGCCTGCAGAGCGGCAAGACCACGATGTGCTTGAGCTGGTCCATCCGGAAGATCGGGCGGCAACGCGGGCCGCGTTTGAAGAAGTTCGCGGGCGCACCGGCGAGAGCAAAATTATCACGGCCCGCTTGCAGCATCGGGATGACTCCTGGCGCTGGCAGGAAGCCACCTTGACCAACTACCTGACCGATCCCGCCGTGGGCGCATTGGTGGTCAATTTCCGGGACGTCACCGAACGAAAACAACTCGAGGTGGAACTGCGCCACTGGGCCGACGCATTCCAGCATTGCGCGCATGGGATCGCGATGGCGGCGGGGAACTCGACGCAGGTGCAGGTTTGCAATCCGGCATTGGCCCGCATGCTGGGAAGCACGATTGAAGAAATCACGGGGGCCGAAATCCTGAGTTTGTACCCGCCTTCAGAACATGCCCGGGTCGTGGCCGCGATCGGAGAATCGGATCGCGTGGGCCGGGCCGTTTACGAGGCCCGCAAGGTCCGCCGGGATGGCTCTACTTTCCTGGCGGAAGTTCAGGTGGTGAGCGTGCGTGATGGAAGCGGTGCGGTGAGTCATCGGATTGCCTCGGTGACGGACATTACCGAGCGACGCCAGACAGAGCAGGCGATGCGCGAGAGCCAGCGCCGCTTGCAGCTTTTCTTCAACCAATCGCTGGATGGCTATTACTTCACGCAATTGGACGAGCCCCAGCCATGGGACGAAGCCACGGACAAGGACAAGGTGTTGGGATACATCGCCACGCATCAACGCATCACTGAAGTTAACGACGCGCTGCTTTCCCAGTATGGGATGACGCGCGCGAGTTTGATCGGTCAGCTCGTGGACCGCTTTTTCGAGCACAATATGGAAAATGGGCGGCAACTGCGCCGGAAACTTTGGGATGAGGGCCGGTTGCACGCGGAGACAATGGAACGGAAACAGGACGGCTCGCCGATCTGGATCGAGGGCGATTACGTTTGCCTCTATGACGAGCAGAAGCGCATCACGGGCACCTTCGGCATCCAGCGGGACATCACCGAGCGCAAGCGCAAGGAGCGCGAGCTGGCGCGGACGAATCAGCGATCCGCCACGCTGGCACACCTGGGGCGGGAACTGGCTGAGGCGGTCGAACCGCGGGCCGCGGCACTGGCGATCCTGGCCAGCGCTCGCTCGCTGCTGGATTGGGATTGCGCCTGGTTGCGGGCGTGGGAAGAGAGCACCCAACAATGGCAGAATCTGGCGGTGTTCGATCTTATTGATGGTGACCGGCGCGAAGTGCTGACTTCCCCGCTGGCGATGGCTGATTTGTCGCCGGTCATCCGCCGGGCCCTCACGGAGGCCCAACTCGTCCTGCGCGAGAGTGAGCAGCAAGGCGAGCAGTCGCTCACCACATTTGGCAACGGGCGACGTTCGCTTTCGCTGATGTTCGCACCCATGCGGGTGGCCGGGCGGCTGGCTGGAGTTTTGTCCGTTCAGAGTTATCGCCGCAACGCATTCGATTCTTCGGACCTCGAGTTGTTGCAGGCACTCGCCGATCATTGCGCGGGAGCACTGGAGCGTATCCGTGCAGCCACCGCCTTGGGCGAGAGCGAGGCCCGCTACCGCGCGTTGTTTGACCAGGCGCCCGAAGGGATCATGTTGCTCTCTTCGGACGGACAGATCATGGGACTCAACACGGCGTTTGCGCGGATGCATGGCTATGATCGCCCGGAGGAAATGGGGGCGTTGCAATTGGCCAATCTGGATACGTCCGCCTCGGCACTTCACGCAGCCGAGCGAGTGCGCAGGACGGCCGCGGGCGAAAGGCTGTCCTTTGAAGTCGAGCATTTCCGGAAAGATGGCTCGTCCTTCCCGCTCAGCGTCAGCGCCAGCCGGGTGGACCTCGGGGGCAAGTGGTATCTGCAAACCTTCCATCGGGACATCAGCGAGCAAAGGCGCAGCGAGCAGTTGCGCACGCTCTCGGCCGAGGTGTTGCAGATTCTCAACAGCCCGCAGGCTCTGCCGGATGCCACCAAACGGATCCTCGAAGCCATCAAGCGCGACACCGGAATCGAAGCCGTCGGCATCCGGCTGCGTCAGGGGAAAGATTTCCCTTATGCGGAGTCGGCTGGTTTCTCTGAGAGTTTTCTGGAGGCGGAAAACTTTCTTGCCGTTCGGACTCCGGACGGAAAATTTTGCGTCGATCAAACCGGCGCGGTTCAACTCGAATGCACCTGTGGTTTGGTGCTCACCGGCAAGACCGACCCGGCCAATCAGCTTTTTACCCCGCCGACGAAGATCCGCGACTCCATCCCCGCAACCGGTGCATCTACGAAGGCTACCAATCCGTGGCTTTGATTCCGATTCGCGTGGAGCAGGAAGTCATCGGATTGTTGCAATTAAACGACCGGCGCAAAGGCTGTTTCACGTTGCAGATGATCGAATATCTGGAGGGCCTGGCTTCCAGTTTTGGCGTGGCGCTGCAGCGTTTGAAGGAGGAACACGCTCTGCGCCAGAGCGAGACGACCTACCGCGGGATTTTGAATTCCCTGAACGAAGCGGTCTATGTGATGGATGAGGCCGGGACATTCGTGGATGTGAACCTCGGGGCGGAGCGGATGTATGGCTACCCGCGCGAGGAATTGATCGGGCGCAACCCCGCGTGGGTTTCCGCCGAGGGCAAGAACGACCTGGCGCGGGTCATGGAACAATTTGCGCTGGCTCTCGCTGGCACGCCGCAGTCATTTGAATTCTGGGGCCGGGGCAAGGATGACCGCGTGTTCCCGAAGGAAGTTCATCTTTACCCGGGCCAATATTTTGGAAAACGCAGCGTGATCGCCATCGCCCAGGACATCACCGAGCGGAAACGCGCCGAGGAGACTCTCCGGCAGCGTAGCCGGGAACTTAAGACGCTCAATGATATCGGGCAGGCGCTGAGCCACCTGACCGAACCCGTCGAGGTGCTGGAGCGCATCGTGGTTGAGATCGGGAAGATCATGGACAATCGGAATCTTTTCATTGCCCTGCCGGATTGGAGTCGGGACCAGATGTGTTTTCCCATCTACACGATTCGTGGTGAACGAGAGCCGCGCAAGGACCGGGCGATTGGAAACGGTATCACCGAGTACGTGCTCCGCACCAAGGCCCCGTTTCTGGTGCGCCGGGACATGGCGGCCAGGCTGCAAGAACTCGGCATTGATCAGATTGGTCGGCCATCTTGCTCTCTGGTCGCGGTGCCGCTGCGCGCAGGCGACGAAGCCATCGGGGTGCTCGCGTTGCAGGATTACGATCGCGAAAATGCGTTTGACGAACACCATGTTGAATTGCTGACGACGATTGCCGCCCAAGCCAGCAGTGCTTTGGAGAATTCTCGTCTTTACAGCGCGAGCCAGCGGGAACTGGAGGAGCGCAAAAGAGCTGAACTGGCTTTGCGCGAAAGTGAAAATCGTTTCCGCGGCATCATCGAAAAGGCCCCGGATGGGGTGGTGTTATGCAGCCCTGAAGGCCGTTTGACTTATGCGAGCCCCGCCGCTTGCCGGACTTTCGGTTTTACGCCGGAGATGGTCCGAGAAATTGATCCCGCCGCCTACACGCACCCGGACGATCTA
>CAYWCK010000356.1:0-5551 GCA_964456685.1 uncultured Bifidobacteriaceae bacterium
CGGCCACTTCTACGAGCGCCGGATCCGCAGGATCCTTCCGGCGCTGGCGCTTGTTCTGCCGGCGGTGTGACTGATTTATCCGGCTTGCGCCCAGGCGCGTGACCGGGCGGGGGACGATGCGGTGATATGGGCTGACGCGGGCTGCCGTACGATGGACGGCGATCAGGCCGAACCACAGGGGACACGGCGCGTTCACTTTTGACTTCGGGCGCAGGCTTGAATTCAGGCGATGCCTTGGGGACGTGGTTCAAGTTGGGATTTGGTTGGTCGCGCTGTGGCGGTTCGCCGTTTCGGCGCTGAAGACTGGCGGGCGCCTTGGTGCGGCGCGCGGCATCCTGAATCTTCATGGGTGCAAACTTCCGGCCGGACGCCCGCTGCAAGGCTTCGATTCCCGGGCCTTCATTGACGATTACTCTTTGCGAGGCGCCGCCGTTGAACGTTCGGTTTTCCTGCCGGAGGTTGTTAATGACCGTCGTGTTGTTGATCACGGTGGTGTTGTTCACGATTACCCGTGAAGGCCGAAGCGGTTCGTGAAAGCGCGTTGTTTGGACGAACACGAAATGCTTTGCCCCCAGCGACAGGCTGATGTGTGCGGGGCCGCACGGCGCCCAGCCGATGTAGCCTCCACCCATCCGCCATTCCACCCACGCCGGCGCCCATTCCACTCCTGGAATCCAAACCCACCCGTAACCCGGATCATAAACCCAGTAGCCGTAGTGGTAACAGGCCCAGGCCCACGGTTCATCGCTTTCCCAATACCAACCGCAGTCCGTCCATACCCACTGACCCTGGCAGTAAGGCCGCCAACCCACGGCCACATGGGCCGGTCGCCAGCAACGCCCATAAGTGCCCACGGTGACCCAGGTGCCGTGCGGCTGCAGGGGCGTGTCGAATTCCGCGACCGCCTGAATTCTAACACCCACGGAAACTTCCAAGTTAGCCTGCGCGTCCTGGACCAGAAGGGCGAGGCCACCTGCCAATCCAACCGCAAAGAGATTCAATTTCGTTTTCACGATGATTCCTTTCGTTTGGGTTGATTGCTTTTAAGCTTAATCGAGGCCAGCCATGACAATTTTTTGAAACTTGCCTGATGCCTTAGAAAATCGTGCATTTTTGATCGCGCTGATTACTGGAGACTCTGCGATCTCATCGCAATTCGCAGGATGCAACGCCCTCTGCCTTGCAAAGTGCGATTCCGCGCATCAACGGGTGGGCTTCAACCTGCGGGCTTCCCGCCCAGACCGCTGCGGCAACATGCGCCCGCCCCGCACGCGCGAGACGGGCGCACTTGTTTCGGTTAACCAGTAACCGCAGGCGCCTCCGCCTGTGGCTTCCGCTCCAGCCCTTGGCAGCTCGGAGTTTGCTGGTGCAACGGGTTCATTCGCGTTGCCCGATCATTTCTTTTCCCCACCCACTTCAATCTTGATCGCCGTGGTCTTGCCTTCGGCGGTCTTGTGCGCCTTGCCGTGGACCTGATCGCCAACCTTGATGTCCGCCAGTTTAATTTCCTTCCCGGTCTTGGTGATCTTCGTGGTGTCCGTCACTGTCATCACCACAGCATCCACGGTTAGAGTTTTGGCCTCGGCGTCCACCGCCTCGACCTTGCCTTTGAAGGGCTCACCTTTTTCAGCCTTATCTTTCGCGGCCAGCAAGCTGGGTTGCTCCGTCGGCCGGGCCGGGGCGGAGTTGGTCAGGCTACTCAGTGCGATGACGGTCAGGAGGGCCAGAACAGTTGGTGCATTTTTCATGGATTTGCCTTGGTTTGGTTTTTGCGGAATACGAAATGGCGGTTTGCAGTTTCTGTGCCGCCCGAATCCAACGATCGAGAAGCGCGATGCAGCCGCGTATTCGCGGCAGTTTTTAGGGGAGGCTTGAACCTTGCCTGAAAGAAGTGACGGCAGATTGCAAGTTGAGCCAGCTCAACTTCTGGCCTTCTGCAAGAAGATCGATCAGTCCACCAACGCGCGCGCGACGTAGTCGGCGATGTGAACTATTTCCACCTGCCGGCCGACGTCTTTGAGGCCCGCGCGGATTTGCAGCAGGCAGCCGGGATTGCTCGTCACGACGATGTCGGCTTTCGTCTGCAAAATATTCTGCGTCTTTCGCCGCTGAAGTTGGGCGGCCATTTCGGGCTCCGTCAAATTGTACGTTCCCGCGCTGCCGCAGCAGACATCGGATTCAGGCAACTCCACGAAGTTCTTGCCGGCAATGGCCTGGACCAGCTCGCGGGGCGGTTTGCTGATGCGCTGCGCATGAGCCAGGTGGCAGGCGTCGTGATAGGTAACGCGCCGGGTTTCATTTGCGGGGCGAAGCGCGGAACGAAAATCCGTCCAGTTGGCCACCAGGAATTCCGTGATGTCTTTGACCTTGGCGCTGAATTTCACGGCGCGCTTGGCCCAGACGGAATCCTCCGCCAATAGGTGACTGTATTCCTTCAACGTCGAACCGCAGCCTGCGGCATTGATGATGATGGCGTCGAGTTCCAGCGCCGCGAACGCCTCGATGTTCGCGCGGGCGGCGGCCCGGGCGGCGGCGAGATTGCCGTTGTGCGCATGCAGCGCGCCGCAACAGCCCTGGGATGGTGGCGTGACGACTTCGTAGCCGGCGGCATTGAGCAGTCGCACGGTGTTGGCGTTGGTGGGGCCAAACATCACGTCCATGACGCAACCGCGGATGAAGCCCACCCGACCTTTTCGTGGGCCGCGCGCGGGCGAAACTGCGGGCAGATCGCCCGCTTGCATCTTGTCGGGCAGCAACGCCAGCGCTTCGCGAGCAACCCGGGGCAACAGTTGTTCCGCGCCGATCGCTTTCGTGAACCGCGCTGGCAGCAGCGCGAGCCTCATCAACGTGCGATTTGGAAAAACCTTCTCAATGGCGACGCGGCGCAGGAAATTCTGAGCCGCCCCGCGCGTATAATTCCGCTCCACGTGGTCGCGCGTGTGTTCCAGCAGATTTCCATATTGCACGCCGCTGGGGCAGGCAGCTTCGCACGCGCGGCAGCCGAGGCAACGATCGAGATGCGATATGGCCGCGGCCCCGAGCGCCAGCCGCCCATCCTGCACCGCCCGCATGAGATAGATGCGCCCGCGCGGCGAATCGTTTTCGTTGCCGGTTTCCAGATAGGTCGGGCAGGAGGAGAGGCACAGGCCACAATGAATGCACGCCAGCGACTTGTCGGCATCGAGAAAGCGCCCGGGTGATTGCGTGGCCGTAGTCATGCAGAAATGCCGGGCAGCAGGTGGTGCGGATCGAACGCGTTTTTGACGCGGCGGAACAGATGCGTCGCCGGGCTCGCTGGCGCTGGCGGTAGGTTTACGCGGTGAAAGATGATTCCGTTGCCAGCACGCGCGACGAATGGTGCGTCGCCCAGCGTGCGTAGGAACTCCCCGAGCTGCGACGGCAGCACCGAGTGTTTGCGCACCGGTGGTGAAGCAGTGTGAAAAGCGCGGTCGTACTCCAGACCGGCCTCTTCCATGAAGCCGAGTTTCGACGCTGCTGCGAGTTGCCAGGCCACATCTTCCTGCGTGCCGTCGAAACCCAGCACGAGCGCCAACTCGCTGCCGTCGGCACGATGCAGATCAAAGACAATCGGGGCGAGTTCCGACGCCACCACCGACTCGATCACGCGCCCGGCGGCATCGAGGTTGGTGAAGCGTTGCTGGACAAAGCGTTCACACGCGGGAAGCGGCCGGAGTTTGAAGGTAACCTCGACCGGCAGGGCAAGTGTTCCACCGCTGCCGATGAAAAGTTTTTGCAAATCGTAGCCCGCAACATTTTTGACGACTTGCCCGCCAGATTTCACCAGGCGACCGTCCGCGAGCCGCACCTTCAGGCCAATGACATAATCCCGGGGTGTGCCGTAGCCAAAGCGGCGCGGCCCACTGGCATTTGAGTTGAGCAGCTCCGCGATGGTCGAGGTGGGAGTCGATGAATCAATGGGCAGCCACTGTCGCGACTTGGCCAGCGCGGTTTGCAACTCCGCCAGCGTTACGCTCGCGGCGACGGTGGCGGTCATGTCTTCGGGAACGTGAACGATCGCAGGCTGGAAGCCCGCGCTACCCGACAGGCTGGAGGCCTGTCCTACCTCGCTTGCGGCCACTTTCTTCATGCGGCGGCTTGTTTCTTCGGCGCGAAATCGGAGCAACGCTTCGAGCCAGGAAACATTTTATGCGGATTGAAACGCTGCTCCGGGTCGAACACGCGTCGCAGCGTTTGCATCGCGTCGAGGTCGTCCTTCGTGAACTGCTTCGCCATCAAATCCATTTTCTCGACGCCGATGCCGTGCTCGCCGGTCACGCTGCCGCCGAGTTCGATGCACTTTTCCAAGATGTCATTCCCTGCCTGAATGGCTTTTCGGACCTGTTCCGGATCGCGCTCATCGTAAAGAATGAGCGGATGAATGTTCCCATCGCCCGCGTGGAAAACGTTCGGGATGCGCAAGCCATACGTCTCCGAGCAAGCGCGGATGAAGCGCATGATCTCGGGTAGCTTTGAGCGCGGCACCACGCCGTCCTGGGTCAGAAAATTCGGGCTAAGCCGTCCGATCGCTCCGAAGGCGCGCTTGCGGCATTTCCACAGATCGGCGCGTTCCTGCTCGCTCTTCGCCACGCGAACTTCGCGGGCTTTGTTTCGTTGGCAGATTTCGCCGACGCGCTCTGCTTGCGAACTCAATCCGGCGGCAAGGCCGTCGAGTTCCACAATCAACACGGCGCCGGCATCGAGCGGAAAGCCGAACTTGTAGGCGGCCTCGATAGCTTGCGTGATGAGTTGGTCCATCATCTCCATCGCGCCGGGCACGATGCCGGCGGCAATGATGTCGCTTACGGTCTGGCTCGCGTCGTCCACGGTTTCAAAAACGCCGAGCAACGTTTTGAATCCCTGCGGCGCGCGGATGAGCCGCACGAGGACGCGCGTGATCACGCCAAACATCCCTTCACAGCCGATCACGGCGCCACGCAAATCGTAGCCGTCCACATCTTCGCCGCCGTCCGGAGTGGTGCCGAGCCAGATGATTTCGCCGTCGGGCAGAACCATTTCGAAACCGAGCACGTGGTCGGTGGTGACGCCATATTTGAGCGTGTGGGGCCCGCCGGAATTCATCGCCACGTTGCCGCCGATGGTGCAGGCGGTCTGGCTGGAGGGATCGGGCGCGTAGTAAAGGCCGTGGGCTTTCACCGCGTTCGTGATCCACGCGTTCACGCAGCCCGCTTCGACCAACGCGCGGCGATTGCGGACGTCCACCGATAAAACGTGGTTCATGCGGGCCAGGGAAATGACGACGCCACCGGATACCGCCAGCAAGGAGCCGCTCAAGCTCGTGCCGGCGCCGCGCGGAATAATCGGCACCTTGCGCGTGGCACAAAGTTTCACGACTTCGGCGATTTGGGCTGTCGTGCGCGGAAGCACGACGGCGGTGGGCGGATTTTTTTCGAGCGTGTAGGCGTCGCACTCGTAAACCAGAAGTTCCTCGGCTTGGTCCACGACGCCGTCGCGGCCCAGACTGCTCCGCAGCTGTTCTGCAAGTTCGCGTTGCTCCTGGGGTGTGAGCGCG
>CAYWCK010000357.1:0-5547 GCA_964456685.1 uncultured Bifidobacteriaceae bacterium
TTGGAATCGCACCTCGACCGCCGAACGCGCGACGCGCATCAAGGTGCTGCTCTCGGACGACGGCAAAGAGTTCCGGCAGGTGTATCAGCACGACGGCACGGTGTTCTTCGGATTCAAGGACAACAAGCCGTTGGTGGTGACCTTGTCGAAAGAGTCAGCGCGGTTTGTCCGTGTTGCTTTGCCGGGCACGAGTTTCTTTGATCTCGACGAGGTGGAAGTTTTTGGCGTTGCTGATGCGGCTAAGAATCTCGCGCTGAACCAACCGGCGGATCAGGTGAGCGTTTCGCAGTGGTCCGTCTCGCATGAGAAAACCAAAGCGGTGGATTGGGTGGCGCGCGCGCGGGAGACTTTGGCGGTGTGTGAGAGACTGGCCGCGGAGTCTGGCAACGATCCCACCCAGCAATCGGTAGGGACGCGTTCCACCCGCGTCCCAAACTACAAAGAGAAAAATGGGGACGCGGGTGGAACGCGTCCCTACCAACATGGGGCGAAGATCGCCTCGCTTGAGCAAAAACTCGCCGGCCTCGCCGCGGGGGAATCCGCCCAGCCGCTTTACCTCCAAGCCCGCCAACTCCAGCGCCAGCTCGCTTTGCGCATTCCATTGCTGCGCGACTTCGACACGTTGCTATTCACCAAGCGCGTGCCCGGCAGCTTCAATCACATGTCCGATCAGTATTACGGTTGGTGGTCCAAACCCGGCGGCGGGATTTTCCTGCTGCGCGGCCTCACCAGCGATTCGCCGAGCGAGGAGTGCATCACAACGGCGTTCAAAGAGCCCGGCAGCTTCCTGCGCCCGACGCTTTCCTATGACGCAAAGAAAGTTTTGTTCGCGTGGTGTCGGCATTACGCGCAACTCGCCGCCGAGACCAACAAGCTCGACAAGGCGAACGTGCCGGAAGACGCGTTCTATCACCTGTTCGAGATGGACTTGGATGGCTTGACACAAGGAGGACAGGCGGGACGCGCTGTCCCACTACGCCAGCTCACGCGTGGCAAGTACGACGATTTCGATGGGCGTTACCTGCCGGACGGCCGCATCGTGTTCCTCAGCACGCGGCGCGGGCAATCGTTGCAAGTCGGTCGCGAGAGCGCAGCGCGCACTTTGGCGCAGCCGGACCGGCCGGATTGCTACGTGCGCTGCGGCGGCGGCCCGGAACGGCCTGTGGCGGTTTACACGCTGCACACGATGAACGCCGACGGCTCGGACCTCGTCGCCATTTCGCCATTCGAGATGTTCGAATGGACGCCCGAAATCGCGCGCGACGGCAGCATCCTTTACTCGCGCTGGGATTACATTGACCGCGACAACATGCCGTACATGGGCCTGTGGGCGATGAATCCCGACGGCACGGACGCGCGCATGGTTTTCAAGAACTACACGAAAGCGCCGCATTGCACCTTCGAGGCGAAATCCATTCCCGGGTCGCACAAAATCATCTTCACCGGCAGCGGACATCACTCGCAAACGATGGGCAGCCTGGTGCTGCTTGATCCGAGCGCTGGTCTGGAGGGCGGCGACCCAATGACGCGCCTGACGCCGGAAGTGGCGTTCCCCGAGATCGAAGGCTGGCCGAAAACCTCGTACGCAAATCCGTGGCCGTTGAGCGAGCGCTTCCATCTCGTCGCGTGGGGCGCGGAAGGTTATCTCGTGCAAGGTCGCGGCGGTTGGGATCGCTGGCATGCCGTGCAGCGTCCGGGCAACGGGATGGCGCTCTATCTTTTCGACGCGGCGACGCGCACGCGCGAGTTGCTCTGGAGCGACGACAAAATTTCCTGCGGCGATCCGATTCCCGTCCGCCCGCGCGAACGCCCGCCGGTCATTGCGACTCAACTCGCCAACAACGCGGCGAAGGAAGGCCGCTTCCTGATCAGCGATGTGTATCGCGGTTTGAGCGGCGTGTCGCGGGGTGAAATCAAATCGCTCCGCATCGTGGCCGTGCCGGCGAAGACGCATCCGACGATGAATTACCCGAACCTCGGCGTCACCCGCGACGATCCGGGCAAGTGCGTGCTCGGCACCGTGCCGGTGGAGGCGGACGGCTCGGCCTATTTCCGCGTGCCGGCCGGAGTCATCGTGTTTTTCCAGGCGCTCGACGAAAATGGTTTTGCGGTGCAAACGATGCGCGGCGCGACGCATGTGCAGGCGGGACAAACCTTGAGTTGCATCGGCTGCCATGAATCGCGCCAGCAAGCGCCGCCCGCCGGCGTGGCGCGGGCGAGTCTCCGCGAGCCATCGCGTTTGATCGCCGGGCCGGACGGCTCGTGGCCGCTGCGGTTTGATCAACTCGTGCAGCCCGTGTTGAACCGCCAGTGCGTGAACTGCCACAACGCTTCGGCCACGAACGCCGTTGCGGCGAAGTTCGATCTCTCGCCCGCGAAGGCTTACGACACGCTTGTGGCGTACGGCAAACCGAGTCTGAACGATCAAGTCTGGGCCGCGTATCGTCGCGGCTATTCCGTGCCGGGCGATGGCATCGCGCAGCGCAGCGCGCTGCTGGCTTTGCTCGACGCGCCGATGGGGCATTACGAGGCGCAATTGAACCACGACGAGCGCGAGCGGATGCTGACCTGGCTCGACACTTACGCGCAACGCATCGGTCATTTCAGCGAGGAACAGGAACGGGAGTTGATCGAACTGCGCCGCGCCTGCGCGAACTTGTTGATTGAGCGGCAAGGGAAACAGACGGCGGCGCTCAATCAGCAGTAAACCGTCATGCGATTTCTTTTCCAACGTGGAATTGCGCTTGCGACCTTGGTTGTTGCGCTGACTGGCAGTTCCCTTTTGGCTGCAGAACCAACCGGCCACCGCTTCGCCTGCACCGATTACACGCAAGGCAAAGTGTTCATCGTCGCAGCGAATGGCAACGTGGATTGGGAATACCAGACGACCAGTTGCAACGATCTCTGGGTGTTGCCGAACGGAAATCTGCTATTCAACACCAGCCACGGCGTGAAGGAAGTGAATCGCGAGAAGCAGGTGGTGTTCGATTACCAGTCGAAGAGCGAAATCTACGCGTGCCAGCGGCTGACGAATGGCAACACGTTCATCGGCGAGTGCAACAGCGGGGGTTTGCTGGAAGTCGAGCCGTCCGGGCGCATCGCGAAGGAAGTGCGGCTGCTGCCCGAAGGCAAGGACGGTGGGCATCTCTACATGCGCAACGCACGGCGACTGGAGAACGGGCATTACCTCGTGACGCATTACGGCGAGCAGGTGGTGCGCGAATACGACACGGACGGGAAAGTCGTGCGCGAAATTCCCGCCGCCGGCGGACCGCACAGCGCGGCGCGCTTACCGAACGGAAACACCGTCATTACTTGTGGCGATCTGCCCGGCGGCGCGCGGGTGTTCGAGGTGAATCCGGCCGGCAAGGTCGTCTGGCAGGTGCAAGGCGATGAATTGCCCGGCATCAGTTTGAAGTTCATAGCCGGGTTTCATCGTTTGCCGAATGGCAACACGGTGATCGCGAACTGGCTGGGGCACGGTCAGTTTGGCAAAGCACCGCATGTCATCGAGATTACGCCGGACAAACGTGTCGCGTGGACTTCCGCGAATCACGAGAAGATGCGGACGGTTTCCAGCGTGCAAATGCTGGACGTGAAAGGCGACGCCACGCGGGGCGAAATCTGGCATTGAGGGTTTCTTTATGGGCACTTTCTGGCAAAGGCTTGTCAGCGTAGCGGCGTCTCGGCAGAGCGCCGCAATTGGAACTGCCACGGGGCGCGTTCGCGCAATCATTGGAAATATTTCCACGGCGTCGCGGCACGAGTTTCCCTCTCCCAGCGGGAGAGGGAGCAAGGGTGAGGGAGGGTCGTCTGCGTGGTATCGTGGGTTGGAGGTTTGTGGGCGTGGTAAATTTGCGAACGCTTCTCCCTCACCCCGGCCCTCTCCCGCTGGGAGAGGGAGAATTGTCGCCCGCGGCAAAACAGCTAGGCAATCGCTGTGGTTGCGTTCTCAAACCAGGTTGGGTATTCAGCGCGAAGTTGGCGGCGCTCTGCCGAGACGCCGCGACTTCGCATTCGCGCTCTTCCTGATCCTGTTGCTTCCTCGCACCATCTCCGCCGGCTCCTTCGAGATTCCCGCATGGGCGTTCGATCGCGGAAATGCGAAGACCTTTACGGCCGATTACGCTGACGCCGGACCGATGATCGCGTTTGGCGGACGCTCGCCGGTGCTGGTGGAATACGACATTGATTTTCCCGGCTCCGGCTCCTACCAGCTCGACATTCGCTACGCGGCGGCGAGCGAGCGGTCTGTCACCCTTTATCTGGATGGCAAAATGATGTCGCCGGTCTGCTGCCAGCAAACCGGTTCGTGGATGACGAGCGATGCGAAATGGGTGGACGGCGCGAAGATTTACATTCCCGCCGGTAAACACACGATCCGCCTCCAACGCGCGGGCGATTTTCCGCACATTGTAGCGCTGAAGTTTTCGTCGCCGGAGATTCCGGACGGCTTCGCGCTCAAGCGGCCCAAGGCGCGCAAACTGAATGATCCGCCACCGCCACCGGTCTTTCAGCCGGTCGAGCCGGAAGTGAATATCGCCGCGCTCCGGCGGGCGATTCGCGAATTGTCCGGCCGTTACGGCGCACGTTATCCGCAAGGCGACGCGTTGCTCCGGCGACTGGCTGAGTTGGAAACCAAGCTGCAGCAACCCGGGAAAGTGAGCGAAGCGAAAGCCGCTCTGGTCGCG
This sequence comes from uncultured Bifidobacteriaceae bacterium, assembly GCA_964456685.1. GTDB lineage: Bacteria > Verrucomicrobiota > Verrucomicrobiia > Limisphaerales > JADLHS01 > CAYWCK01. The sequence continues at coordinate 4,692 of CAYWCK010000357.1, forward strand.
TTGCGAAAGGAAGCGTTGGTGCAAGCGAATCCGCTGCTCGATTTCGGCCGCTTGTTGCTGGTGAAACGGAGCAATACCGGACCCGATCTCGGCCTGCCGCGAAATTGGGAGAGCAACTCATCGCTGCCGAAGCGTGGCTACGACGATTCGCTATGCGTGCTGACGCTCGGCAGCGAAACAAACTCCATCACAACGCTGTTTAAGCCGGAGCGGGATGCTTTTGTTGGCGATGTGGAATTGAATTGGGGCGCGGACAAACTGTTGTTCTCGTCCGTGGGCACGAACGGGCGCTGGCAGGTATTTGAGTTGGAGCTTTCCTCCTCGACTCGTAGCAGCGGACGTGAGTCCGCTCCATCTTTCTCGCACGGAAATCAGAGCCGACTCACGTCGGCTGCTACGCTGAGGCAATTGACCGGCGAGCAACCGGACGTGGACAGCTACGATGCGTGCTATTTGCCGGATGGGCGGATCGTTTTCACTTCGACCGCTTGTTTCATCGGTGTGCCCTGCGTGTATGGGAGTTCCCACGTCGCGAACCTCTACATCATGGATGCCGACGGCAGACATATTCGCCAGCTCTGCTTCGATCAGGAACACGATTGGTGTCCGACGGTGCTGAACAACGGCCGCGTGCTTTACACCCGCTGGGAATACACCGACACGCCGCACTCGAACACGCGCCTGCTGTTCCACCTGAACCCGGACGGCACGGAGCAGATGGAATTTCTCGGCAGCAATTCCTATTGGCCCAACTCGTTTTTCTACGCGCGGCCCATTCCCGGTCACCCGAGCAAGATCATCGCCGTGATCGGCGGTCATCACGACAATCCGCGCATGGGCGAGTTGGTGGTGTTCG
>CAYWCK010000358.1:0-5531 GCA_964456685.1 uncultured Bifidobacteriaceae bacterium
TTCTTTCTTCACGTTCAACGTGAGCAAATTGGTCTGGTTCGCACTGTTTGTCAGCGTCAGAGTTTGGAAAATCGCCTCGGCCACCCACAGATTCGAGATCACGCTCTGGCCCACGGGAATGCTGCTGAGCTTGTCGGCGACCTGCAACATCACCCGGCGCGGACCTCCCACGGTCTCATAGTAACCCTGATAAGTGATTTCCACCTTGCGCGTCGTGGGCGGCGGCGGCGCGGGGACGACTGGCGGAATGAAATGCGTCGTCGCGAAGGCATTCTGACTGGCGGGCTCCACGATTTGCTTCAACCAATTGGTCGAGGCGAAAAGGTTTTCCAGTTTTGCCACCGGCACGGGTGTGACGACGGCCAGCGGGTCGGCTTCCGCCTCCCGGAACAGTGGTTGCCGCCCGCCGATGCCCAGCACCGCGAACAAAAGCAGCAGCCACAGGCCGGCGTGGAGGCAGGCCGAAAACCAGCGGCTTCTGAGCGTTTCGTTCAACATGGCGCCTCAGTTTCCTTTCATTCGCGGAACACAAACCCCACGACGCGCAGCGACACGCGCACTTCATCGGGTTTCTCCGGCGACTGTTTGCGCAGCACCAGCCGCTCAATGAACAGCGCGGGCTTGTTCGTTGGCGCAGCGGGCAGGCCGGCGGCCTGGATTTCCGTTCCCCGCAAAGGGACGGTCTGCAAAAACTTGCCGACGTTCGCGGTCGGCCCGGTGAGTTCCAGTTGCACGGGCAGTTCAACCAGGGAACGAATACTGTTCGTGGGCGGCGCGTTGGTGAGCGGTGACGGCGCGGCCACTGAATGAATGGTGGTGACCTGCGCATTGATGGCAGTGGTGAGCAAACTCTCAATGAAGGCGAGTTCGGCCCACAGCAAAGCGGGCTCCTTCATGTCCGCCGTCTGCGCCGGGAAGCCGGAGAGTGCCGGCGGCTCCAGCGCAACCTTCTGCTGCTTGGCCAGCCGGGCCAGCAGACCCATCAACCGGCCCGCTTCATTCTCATAATCCACCAGTTGAAACGGCGCACTGAGATTGGCACGCAATGCTTCGTCCAATTCCACGCGCTGCCGCGCTTCCTTGCGCGCCAGTTCGAAGGTCGTGATGGCCGAACGGGTTTCGGCGAACTGATTCGTCAGGCTGAAGAAATCGAGCTTGTACGCGTTGGTGTGGCCCATCAAACCGGCCAGCTTGCGCCAGGATTGGTCGAGCGGCTTGTCCAGGCTGGTCGATTTGCGATCCAACGGCACGAACACGAACAAGTACGCGGCCAGCAACGTCCCACCCAGCAACGGGAGGATCAAGCGGCGACGGGTTTCGGGTTCGAGACGCATCAGGTCAAGGGTTGGTCACGGTGTTGATCGTGTCCTCGGGACCGGCTTTCAACGGCAGCAGCGGGCGGGCCGCGGTGCGCGGGCCGGGCGCCGGTTTCGGCCGGCGCGGACCTGGTTGAAATTCCGTGGTGGCAAAATCCAGCGCCAGCGCGAAATGCCGGTCGGGGATGAGCACCTTGGTTTCCGCCACGCTGCGCCGCAAATCTTCGGACAACAAATCCACGCGCGCGAAAGTCGGGGATTTCTTCAGGCTGCTCACCACCGTGCTAATCGTGCCGCGCGCGCTGTCGGCATCCTCTGGCACGCACAGTTCGGCGATCAAACCGGGGCGGGCGGGTGAGGCGTTGGTGCTGTCGCGCCGGCGGCCGAACTCGGATTCGGATGGCGGCGCGGGCGCCGGCTTGTTGGTGCCAGCGACCGTGGTCGGTAGCGTGAAATAACTCTGTTGATCCGCCAGCAACACGAACCACAACGAACGATTGCTGCGCGCCTGCTGCAACAGCGCGAGCGATTGCAGCGTGTCCACCGTCACTTGTTGCCGCTCAAAGAGCGGCCGAAGCGTGTCGTAGCCGCTGAGCAGGTCGGCGGTGAGATTTTGGTTGGCCTGCAGCGACTCAAGCCCGGCCTGCACCTTGTTCACGAGCGCCTGTTTCCGCTGGATGAGCGTGAACTTTTGCCAGCTCCCGATGCCAAGCGCGAGAAACAGCGCGATCAGAAGCAGCGTGTTGGCGAATTCAAAGCGTTGGCGGCCCAGCCGCTTGTGCCAGGCGGCGCGGCGATCCGCCGGCACGAGGGACGCCGGCTGCGCGCCTTGACCGAGGGACTGCAGCGCCGTGCCGAGCGCGATCTCGAAACCCATCGCGGGCTGCAGTGCTTCCGGTGTTCGATCAAGCGGCCAGCGCTCAAACTTGAAGCCAGCGCGCGCAGTGAGGTAATCCAGCAAGCCGGGTTGCTCAAAGGTTCCGCCGGTCGCCACGAACGTCGCGCGTTCGAGATCGCCGGCCGTGCGCGGATGCTGCGCCTTCCAATCGGCCAATTGCCGCTTCAGCTCCGCCGCCCAGCCATCCACGATTTCCGGGAAGCCCTTCACGGCCCGCTCGCCGGTCAGAATGTCCGTGCTGCGCTTGAGCGCCTCGGCGGCTTCGGTGGAACATTTCTGCAACCGCGCGATGGCCCGCGTGAAAAAATCCCCGGCCATCGGAAAACTGGTGGCGAATACCCCCACTCCCTGCCGCACGGCGACGAGCGTGGTGGCTTGAGCGCCGGCATGCACGAGAATGACATCGCGTTTGCCCGGGCGGGTGGCCTGCCACGCGGTGAGCAGCGCGTTGGCGGCGGTGGTGATTTCGCGGAACTCGTGTTGCTCCAACCCGAGCTGGGCGATACGGCTCTGGATTTCGCCTTCCTGGCAGAACGTGACCCAATAATTTTGCCGACCCTCAGCCAGTGGTTCGACGCGGGTGAAGTCGTACACCATCGTGCTCTCATTCACGCCGCCCAATTTGAGCGTCTCGGCCTCGATGAGCTGCCGCGCCTCGGCTTCGGTCGCCGGCGGCAGGTCCACCAGTTGCGAAACCGTGGCCTGCTGGGGCAATGCCAGGGCCAGCGGTGGCCGGCACCAATCGCCCAAGGTCTTTTGCAAATGCGCCTTGAGTTCATCCGCGGAGACCAGCCCTTCCTCCTGCAAATCCAAGGCGTCCTGCCGCAGCACCCGCAGCTTGCCAAAGCTGCTTTCCAGCAAAAGCAACCGGATGCAACGGCTGCCGGCATCGATGGCCAGCACGCGCCGAAGCGGCGGCTCGAGCAGCCGTGCCCGCGGGTTGGTGAGAGAAGCCGGCACGTTATTTTGAGGTCACTTTGGGTTCGTCCAGGATCAAATACTCACCCTCCTCCGTCAGAATGGTGGCGGTGACGAAGATGAGCAGGTAACGCGGCTTGTCCACTTCGGTGCGGCGGCGGAACAGCGGGCCAATGATCGGAATGTTGCCCAGCACCGGGACGGATTCGACGAGCGTGGTGCGTTCGCGCTCCAGCACGCCGCCCATGACCACGGTTTCGCCGGAGTTCACGACGACGCGCGTGGCCAGTTCCTGGGTGCGATACTGCGGCAGCTTGATGTCGAACGCACTCTGGTTCGTGCCGCCGATGCCGGTGTCCGTGAGCGTGGCGTAGGAAACCAGTTGCACGTCCGTGTTCACCCGCGGGTTGAGCGCCAGCACGATGTGCTTGCCGTCACCGCTGATGCTGGCGAGGACGTTCAATTCCGCGCCGGAAGTGATCTTCGTGGGCTTGCCCTGCGGCACCCAGGATGACGCGGTGTAATACTGCTGCACGGTCTGCCGCACCTGATACTCCTCATAATAATATTGCACCTTACCGTCGGCGATCTGGGCCGGGCGGTTGTTGAGCACCGTCAGCCGGGGCGCGCTGAGGGTCTGACTTTCGCCGCTTTGTTCGAGGGCGCTGATGGTGGCGCTCAAGGACTGGCGGCCGAGAATGTTGGTGAACGTCTCCTGCAACCCGATGCCCAGCGCCGGCGTCACCGTCCCTTTCGCGTTAATGACGTTGGGGAAGTTCTGATCCGTGACCAGTCCGGTGAAATCCTGCGGGTTGCGGACATTCTGCGCCTGCCGGCCGGTTTCCCATAGCGCACCCAATTGGAGGAAGGCGGGCTTGGAAAGCGTGACGAAGCGTGCCTCGATCAGGACCTGTTGAATGGGCTGATCGAAGTTCTTGATGATGTTCTCCAGCACTTCCAGTTGCTCCGGCGTGCCGCGGGCCATGATCAGGTTGCGCTCGTAATCGATCATGAACTTGCTGCCCGTAAACATGTTCGTAATCGCGCGCTCCAGCGAAGGCAGATTCGGGGCGGCGTCGTTGACGAACTTCTTGAACTTCTGCGTTTCCGAGGTGGTGGTCACGTTGTTCGCCGTGATGGAGGTGCGGACCGCTTCCTCGGAATCCATTTGCGCCGGCAGCACAAAACCTTTGCGCAGGCGGTAGAAACGCGTTTCCTCCATGAGGCTGGTCTTGTTTGTGGCGGCCACCACCCAGACCAGGTCCGGGCCGACCTGGAATTGCAGCTCGTAATTGCGGCCGATGAACTTGAAAAACTCGCCCAGGCGCACTTTTTCCAGATTCACGTTCAGGGTCTGCTTCAACGCCGGCAGCGATTTGTCCGCCACGATGTTCACGCCGGTGGATTGGCTGAGATTCACGATGACCGTTTCCAGCGGAATGTTGTCGAGATGGATCGCCACTTCCTTCTCCATGACCTTGGCCATCGGCCCCTTCGCGGCATCGATGTCAAACAACGGCCCCGTCATGTGCACCGTCTTGCCGTATTTCTCCGGGATGTACGGCGTGCTTTCGATCCGTTGAATGTTGTCGCGTACATCCTTGCGGGCCGGCAGACCGCGATCCTTCTGCTCCTTCAGCAACCCGGGAATGGTCGGATTGAAAACCGAATTCTTCGCGTCAATTTTGCGAATCTCATCCTCCAAAGCCTGTTCACGCCGCTGCTGGACTTGATGTTCCACCCAATTATGAAGCCGAGTGATCATCAAGTTGGTTGGCGCATGAGTTGCCAGCACGGCGGCCTGAACCCGGGCATCCTCCCATTGATTCTTGTTGGCCAGATCCAGCACCACCTTGATTTCATCCGCGTAATCCTTGCTGAATTGCGTCTGGTCAGCCGGGGAACCCGCCACCGCCCCGGGCGCATTCGTGCCAGCCGGAGTGGCGGCAACCGGCGGCGCATTTGTCACCGCCGCCGCGGGCGGAGCCGGGGCCGCAGCAGCTTTCTTCGCCGCGGGTTCGGCCACGGTTTTGAATTTGGGTTGCGGTTGTTGGCAGCTCGTGAGCAACACCAACCCGACAGTGAACAGGACCAATCTCAACATAACGGATGTTCCTTGCTGAGCGAGTTATCGCAATCCATTGACGCTCAAATGCCCACCTTCATTCAAGCGTAACCTTTGAGAATTCAAAACTATTTTTCGGTCGAAGTTCCGCCGCTCCCTCCCCGCCGGTCTGCCTCCCGGTTTAGTTTGCCCTCGCCATCGCCACGCAATCCGTGTTTCATCTTGCCCGTTTTGAAGCGTGCTGCCGTGCGTCTCGCCGGCAGAACAAACTGAAAGCAAATGCCTAAACGCACCGACATCCACAGCGTCCTCATCATCGGCGCCGGCCCGATCA
>CAYWCK010000359.1:0-5523 GCA_964456685.1 uncultured Bifidobacteriaceae bacterium
ATCATCGCCGGCGCGATTCTGGCCCAGACGCTCTTCTTCAAGTTCACCGGCGCGCCCGAATCCAAATACATCTTCCAGAAGATGGGCACGGAGCCGTGGTGGCGTTGGGGGCAGGGCTTCTGGGAACTGTTTGCAGCCATCGGCCTGCTGTGGCCGCGGTTGAAATGGGCGGGTGGCATTCTCACTACCGGCGCCATGGCCGCGGCCATTCTCAGTCATATTACCTGGCTGGGGTTTGTCGTGCAGGGTGACCATGGACTGCTCTTCGGAATGGCGTGCGTCACATTTGCGTGCGGATTTACGGTGTTACTGCTGCATCGCGACTCGATTCCCAACTACGTTTCGCTGTCGCGCTGGTAGCTGTCGCCGGCAGGGGCATATAAATTTCTGTTTCTTTGTAAGGGGGCGACCTGCCATGCGACCAACGGTCATCATGCGGAAATTATTTCTCTCAATAATCGCGGTAGCGGTCGCCCTGCCGGCGCTGGGCCAAACCAAATCCCTCCTTAATCTCGACCAGTCCGGCGTGGCGATTCAAGGCTACGACCCGGTCGCGTTCTTCACCGATAAGAAGCCAGTGAAGGGCAAGCCGGAGTTTCCGGCGAAGCACAACGGTGCCATCTATTTCTTCGCGACCAAAGAGCATCGCGACGCCTTCAAAGCCGAGCCGGTGAAATATGAACCTGCCTTTGGCGGCTACTGTGCTTACGGCGTTTCACGCAACAAGCTCGTGGGGATCGACGTCGAAGCCTTTCAAATCGTGGACGGGAAACTTCTGCTCCAATACAGCAAGGGAGTCCGCGAAGATTTCAATAAGGACGTCAAAGGCAACCTCGGCAAAGCCACCGCCAACTGGCCGGCGCTTGTGGAAAAGAAGGGGAAATGAACACACCCACGCACGCCGATTGCGACTGCGTCTTCACCCCACGCAAAACGGAAGCACTCCCAACCGCGCTCCAGGCGGTGAGCTGGATGTGCCGATTGGTTGCCGCGGTGATTTTACTGCAAACGCTCTACTTCAAGTTCACCGGTGCACCCGAGTCGGTTTACATCTTCACGAAGGTCGGGATGGAGCCTTGGGGCCGTTATGCGAGCGGCGTGGCGGAATTATTCGCCGCCGCTTTGCTGCTGTTTCCGCGCACGGTCTGGGTGGCTGCGTTGCTTGCGGCCGGTATGATGATTGGTGCAATCGCAAGTCATCTCACGAAACTGGGGATCGTCGTCGCAGACGACGGTGGACTGTTATTCGCGCTCGCTTTGATTGTATTTGTTTGCGCCGTCACCGCCGCCTGCATTCATCGCCGTCAATTCCCTTTCTCCGGACACACGCCCTGACCATTTCGAGCCATGACAACTCATTCCTGCATTGGTACTGAATTGATTCAAGCAGTGATCGAAACCCTCGATCAAGGCGAAGCGTTGCTCGCGCAAATGAGCGATGAGACCTACACCCGCACGTTGCCCGTCGCCTTCAACGCCGCGGTGGGCGGGCACTATCGGCATTGCCTCGACCATTTCCGCAGCCTGCTGGACGCCGCGGCGACCGGTGACTTGAACTATGACCATCGCGAGCGCGGCACTCTGATTGAGCAGGATCGTCGCGCAGCCCTCGCGGCAACTCGTGAACTGCGTCAGGGATACGCGCGCCTCGAGCCGGTGCTGTTGGCGCGTCCATTGGTGGTTACGTGCAAGACCAGTTACGCCACGAGCGGCTCGCAAGTTTCGCCCTCCACGGTCGGCCGTGAGATCATGTATGCCGTCGCCCACGCTGTGCATCACTATGCGCTCATCGGCATCATGGCCGGGTTGATGGGCGTGCCGTTGCCGGCGGGATTTGGCGTCGCGCCGTCCACGATCAAACATCAGGCCGAGGCGCAACGAGCCGCGGCGTGAGTTTCCATTCTGCATGACCGAAGCCCTGCCACTCTCACCGCACGCGATCGCGGAATGGATCCCTTTCGCGAAAGCGGCCGGTTTTTTTCTGGCGACTTTCATTCTGGAAGATGTGGCTGCGGTTGGGGCGGGCTTGCTGCTTGCGACGGGACAAATTTCCTGGCCGGCGGCCTTTCTCGCATGCTTTCTCGGCATCTGGATGGGTGATACGGGGCTCTACGCCTTGGCGCGTTGGGCAGGCCGGGGTTGGTTTGAGCGGTCTTCACTGCGGCGGTTCGCCGCGAAGGTGGCGGAAAGCGAGCGATGGTTTGCCGAACGCGGCACGTTGATTCTGGTGTTCAGCCGGCTTGTGCCGGGGGCGCGATTGCCCACGTATCTGGCCGCGGGTTTCCTGCGGCTGCCTTTGCCACGATTCTTGTGGGTGACTGGTGTTGCCTCGTGCCTTTGGACATTGGTGGTGTTGTGGCTGGCGCAAACGTTTGGGGAACGGCTGACGGCCTGGCTGTACCAATACAAACACGGTGGCTGGATCTTGTTAGGCGTCGGACTGGCGATCCTCGTGGTGCTGCAACTCCTGCATCGGGCCGTGGCGAAAACGGATTTGCGTCGCTGGCGGGCGGGTTGGGCGCGCTGGCGGCACTGGGAGTTTTGGCCGGCGTGGATGTTTTATCCGCCGGTGGCCGTTTATTGTCTCTGGCTGGCCATCAAGTATCGCGGGCTCACGCTGCCGACGGCTGCCAACCCGGGAATCTTCTCCGGTGGACTCGTGGGAGAATCCAAAATCGCGATGCTCGATCAGCTTTTTGCCACCAGCCCGGCCTACACTGCGGAGGCGAAACTCGTGACGGGCGAAACCTTCGCGGAACGGATGCGCTCGTTGGACGATGCGCTCGCCCGGATGGGACTGACTTATCCGTTCATTCTGAAGCCGGATCTCGGCCAACGCGGCGCCGGGATTAAATTGATTCGCACCCGCGAACAGGCGGAAGACTACCTGCTCGAGATGACCGCGCCGTTGATCGCACAGCGCTATGCGGCCGGGCCAGGGGAAGCGGGCATTTTCTATTTCCGATTTCCCCACGAGACCAGCGGCCGGATTTTTGCCATCACGGAAAAAATCTTTCCCGTGTTGATTGGCGACGGCAACAGCACGGTGGAGGAATTGATCCAGCGCGATGCCCGCTCCGCCATCATCGCCGACAAATACCTGCATCGCTTCGCTTCGCGACGGACGGAGGTGCTTGCCGCCGGGGCGGAATTGAAACTCGTCGAAGCCGGCAATCACGCGCAAGGCTGCATCTTTCGCGATGGCCAGCGGCTCGGCACGCCGGCGTTGGTGGCGCGCATGGACGAAATCTCGCAGCGACTCGACGGCTTTTTCATCGGCCGATACGACGTGCGATTTGCCAGCGAGGAGGAACTTCGCGCGGGCAGCAACTTCCAGATCATCGAGCTGAATGGCGCTGCTTCAGAGGCCACCAGCATTTACGACGCGCAATATTCCCTCGGGCAGGCGTATCGCACGCTCTTCCGCCAATGGGAACTGGTGTTTGCCATCGGCGCGGAGAATCGCGCCCGCGGGGTCGCGCCGACCAGTTTCGCCGCCGTCTGGCAGGCCTGGCGGCATTACGCCGCGCTCGCCACAAGGTATCCCGCAGCGGATTGAACGATGTGTACGGTCAGTTTCATCGCCCGAAAGCGCGGCTATCTCCTTGGCATGAATCGCGACGAGCGGTTGTCGCGCGTGCCCGGGCGGCCACCCCAACGCCGCGGTCTCGACGGTCGAACTGTGTTGGGGCCGTCCGAACCCGGCGGTGGCACCTGGATCGCTGCCAATGACTCGGGCGCAACGCTGGCGTTGATCAATTGGTATGCGATCGCGCGGCGCGTGCAGTCTAAGGCCGTCAGTCGGGGTGAAGTGGTCAACGCTGTCGGCGCGGCCGGTTTGGCGGAGGCCGCCGCCGCAGCGCTTGCCCGCTTGCCGTGTCACCGGATCAATCCCTTTCGCCTGATCGGTATCTTTCCCGAAACCGGTGAGGTCACGGAGTGGCGTTGGAATTTGCGGCGGCTCGTCCGGCGGGACCATCGTTGGGAATCGCAACAGTGGATTTCCTCCGGCTTTGACGAACCGGAAGCGCAACGCGTTCGCAGCGCCACCTTCACGCGCGCGTGCGGGCAAAGCAGTTTTGGCGACCGCGCCTGGCTGCGTCGCCTGCACCGCTCGCACGTGCCGCAGGCGGGGCCGTTCTCGACCTGCATGCACCGCTCCGATGCCGCCACGGTGAGCTACACCGAAGTGGCGGTCTCGGCCCGCAGCGTGCGGATGTGGCATCTGGCGGGGCCGCCTTGTGAGAGCGTCGAGGCGACGAGCATCAGCTGCGCCCGCCGGATTGCGTGAAAGCGCACCAGCGATTTGAAACGCAGCTTTCCACCGGTGATCAGAAATTCAGCCGCACGCTGGCGGTGAAGGTCCGGCCGCGCGGCAGGTCGGCATGGAGATTAAGCGGGTTCAGGCGGTAATCCGCGTCGAAGATATTCAACAAGCCCAGCCGGATCTCGGCCTGGCGCCGCGGGAAGCGATAGCCGGCAATGAAATTGTGCTGCCAGAAGTTTTCATCCGCCGCCACAGTGGGATCGCTTGAATTGTCCTGCCGCCACCAGGCGGACTCCCATTGGGCGAAGGCGCCACAACGATGATGGAAGTTTGCGGTGAGCGACAACTCCTGCAGCGTCGCGCGCCGGCGTTGCTGAAAGGTGTCCAAGTTCAGCGCGGTGGTGGGAATATCCGGAAAGGATGGCTTCAGATCCGCCTCGCTCACGCGATAACGTGCGCCCACCGAAAAGTTATCGCCCAACAACTGGCCGGCATAGGCGGACAAAGCGCGTTCCGTGAAGGACAGGGTTTCACTGGTCTGACCGGGAGAATCTGCGAAGGGGATAAAGAACGAGTTGGTCAGCACGCCAATGGAGCGGGTTCCGTCGGAGGTCAACCATTCCGCCTCGACGCCAATCCAGGTGCCGCTGGCAAATGACTGATCGAAACCAAGGCCCGCCGTCTCGAATTTCGTTCCCGGCACCAAGCCAGCCACGGATTCGGGAGCGAGACTGCGGAACGCCTGGTTGAATCCGCCGATCTGCGTGGGTTCGAGCCGCACGCTGTTGTCAAAGTAAAGTCCGCCCAACGATTGCGCGTAACTGGCGCGGAAAAGTCCGCGCGCCCAGGGTGCAAACAGGACGCCGACCTTCGGCGATACGCTTTCGTGCGAAACCTCTTCCGCGGAGATGGGGGGCAGGTCCATGTTTTCCGGGAAGCTCAGAAAGTCGTAGCTGAGGCCACCGATGACCTGAAGTTGGTCGCCGATCCGCCAGTGGTAATACCCGTAGAGGCTCGCGCGCTCAAAATCGCCGCGGCCATCCTGTTCGTTGAAGTACGTGACCAGCGGGCCGGGGAAAAGCGGATCCAGGCGGCCGTGGGTCTCTGCCTCGCCCGTCTGCCAGCGGCCGCCGACAATGAGCGCGTGGCGTGGCGTCTCCCAGATCTGCTGCAACTCGAGCGAGTACAGGGTGAAGTCGTTGGTGGTGGCCAGCGTGAGCGGGAGAAAGAACGGTTGAGGTGATTGAATCTCGTCC
>CAYWCK010000360.1:0-5514 GCA_964456685.1 uncultured Bifidobacteriaceae bacterium
CCGTTACTCGCGTCCTGCATTCAAAAGAGCCGCGTGTTTTTCAGCAAACTGCTAGCACAAGCAACCATCCCACGCACGCCACGCCGAGCACGGGCTTGCTTCCAACGCGATCAAAACGATGCGCCATCAGTCCGAGACTGCCCACGCCGCCGAGGAACGCGACCGAGCTGACGAGAAGAATTTCACCTTCGGTCATGCCCGTGTGCGCTTTCAAAAACGCCACGGTGAACGTGGTGATGCCACCGTAAGCCACCGACCAGGCCACGACGGTGAGCAGCAATTTCTTGAACGGCGGATAAGCAGCCATCGCGAGCCACGGAACGGCGGCAGCGGATTTTGGCGTATTGTCCGTCGGTGTCGGCACGTCGGGGATGCGTTTGAGGAAGAGCAAACTCACCGCACCCATCGCGGCGCTGAAGGCAAAGAGGGCAGCGAACTGCCACGGGTGCGACGCACCGGACAACACAGCGCCGGAAACGAGGAAGGTAACGAAGCTGGCGAGATTCTGAACCGCGGCATCGCGCGCGAGATAGCGGCCGCGCAAATTTTCCGGCACGAGGAGCGTGATCCACGGCAGCCAGGCGCAACTGGAGATGCCGCGCGAAAGATTGAATCCGAACAGGAGCACCAGCAGCAGCGCTAGCCGGTTGGCTTGATTCAAAAACAGGCCCGCCAGCGGCACGAGCGCCATCGCGAAGATGAACAGGACGCGAGTGCTCCAGCCGGCGAGCACGAAGCGGCGATAACCAATGCGATTGATGTGGCTCGCGGCCGGGATTTGAAAAATCACGAGCAGCGGCATCATTCCGGCGATGATGCCGAGCACGGTGGCGCTGGCTTCGAGCGACTTGGCGTAAAGAATCATCGGGCTGCCGAGGACGATCTGGAACGAGAGCGCGTTGAAGGCGGAGAAAAGAAAAGCGTTGTCCAAGCCGGCCGGAAAGGCGGCTGGAACGGCAGCGTGATCGGTGTGTGACACTGGCTTTTTCATCGTCCGAGCAGAGCGAATAATCCCGCGCAACGGCAGGCTTGTCCAGCGATTGGACGAAAGCGTCCCACTCGGGAACAGCTCGAAAAATTATCGGGTCAAAACCTGCGGCTTGCCACTTGACTTCAATTTACCGCCGACGCACGGTGACCGCGTCGTCGCATGAAGAGTTCTCAAGTCTTTCGTCGTTGGGCGATTTCATTCGCGCTCCTGTACGCTCCGTCATTGTTCGCCACCGATCCGCCACCACCGGAGATCACGGAGGTGGTGTCGTATAACGCGAGCACGAAGAGCATTCGTTTCACGCCGTTTGCCGGCGCGCAGAGCTACACGCTCTACAGCGCACCGGCCGCGAACGGCCCGTTCACGATCAACACGAACTTCTTCCTCGCTCCCTACGTCACGGGTTACACCACGAACATCATCACCAACACGCCGACGGTGGTGACGAACTGCGCGTACGAATGGCGATTGACCAATGCCATTTCGCCGGCCGGCTATTATCGGGTCAGCGCCCTCTCGATGAGCAGCAACGCCATGCTGGTCGGTCATGTTCTGAACCGGCTCGCCTACGGCCCCACACCGGATGAACTGGATCGCGTGAATGTCATCGGCGCCCAAGCTTACATCAACGAGCAGCTCACCTTTGAGGGCATTCCCGACACCTTGGATTACAATTACGTGATCGAGACCACCAACGCGATTCCCTCCGACCCGACGACGAACTGGACGCAAATCACCGTCACCGGCACGATGGCCACGACGCCCTTCTATCTGTTCAGCACCGCGCCGGGGGAAATTTTCATTGATGACATAGATTTGCGACCGTCGTTCTTTTACCAACAGGTCGCCACGAACATTGTCAGCGGCACCAACCGGGTGGTAACGAACCGGGTTTTCTCTTCGGTTTCGACGACCAACATTCTGATGAATGGTGAATTTGAAGCTGGTTTCACCCCGTGGCTCGCCAGCAACGGCGCGAGCGCCTCCTTCGTGGACCAAAGCCAGGCGCATTCCGGAAGCAGCTCGCTGCATTTCATCTCCACGATCGGCGGCAGCGCGCCGAGTACAAATTTCGTCCGCCAATCCTTTCCCACGACTTACCTCACGACCAACAACCTGGGCGACATTGTCACCAACACTTACGCCTCAAGTGATCCGGTGACACTTACGTATTGGTACCTGCCGAGCACGAACTCCTCGAAATTGCGCTTGCAGCTGGGCAGTGCCCTGAACAGTTCGCCGGGCGGGATTCCCAAAACGCCCACGTGGGTTTATGCCACGGCCACCGGCACGGCCAACGCGAACAGCCGAATTTACATTTATCTCACTGCTGCGGGTGAGGCTTACGTGGACGATCTCCAGCTCGTTGCCGGCACGATTCCGGGCGGGGGGCCAAACCTGCTGGCCAACGGAGAATTTGAGTCGCCGCTCGCAGGCACTTGGACCGAGTCTGCGGATTTCACGAACTCAGATCTGAGTTACGTAACCGCGCACTCCGGAAACAGCAGCTTGCGGCTCGTGGCCACCGCCGCCGGAGCCGGCAACGGCGATTCCGTGCAGCAGACGGTTGCGCCCGCGCTCGTCAACGGCGGCACCTACACGGTCAGCTATTGGTACAAACCGGCGTCGCCCGGCGCGAGCTTGGTCGTCAAACTCGACGGTAACATTCTGCAAAGCACGCCCGACACGGATTATGCGGGGAACACCCGGCGGCTGGCGCTCGGAACGGCGGGCCTCGGTGAATTGCGCTCGTGGTTCTGCCAACGGGCAGTTTAGTCCCCGCGCCAACTGTTCGAAATCATGTCGCAGTTTTGGGAGAACCACTTCGTCACCCAGCAATCCAAGAGCAGCGATTATATTCAAGGGCTCGGGTTCGACTCCACCCCGGCAGGCGTCATTGCTGCAGATTGGGAATATCGCGAAGTGGCGAAATGGCGAAACGCGATGCTCAATCCCAATTGCACCTTCTACGATCTGCTGAAGATCAGCGCCGAAAGCCCGGCGATGATCGTCTATCTGGACACCGTGAACAGCAAGGGCAGCGGGAATAACATCGCCAACGAAAATTACGCGCGGGAATTGCTCGAGTTGTTCACCTTTGGCGTGGACAACGGCTATGAGCAGGAGGACATCGTCCGGATGTCCCGCGCGTGGACCGGTTGGTCGGTGCAACTGGTGGATGAAGTGAACGCGGATAATCCGTTTGCCCCGGCGTCACTCACCTACTACCCGAACACCAACAGCAGTTCCACGGCGAACAAAGTGGGCGTGCTGGCTTTCAACTACATCGCGGGCAATCACGGGACAAATCGTGGCGCGCTGTTCGCGGGCAAGACCGTCCCGGCACGTTTTGGAGCGCCGTGGACGACGAAGATTTATAGTTCCAACGCGCCCGCTGGCTCGTATCAGCTCACGATTCCCAGCCGCCTGACCAGCAACACCAACAGCATCCAGGATGGCTACGATGTGATTTATCACCTGGCGAATCTGCCTTTCACCGAAGAATACATCTGCGTGAAACTTTGCCGCTTGTTTGTGCATGACGGCTTTCCAAATCCCACCACGCATGCCGATCTGCCTGAGTATTATTTCTACGACTACACCGACCCGAACCGTTCCGCCGAGGCGGAATTGGTGCATCAATGCATGCTGGCCTGGGAGAACTCCAACCCGAAGGGCAACCTTCGCGCGGTGCTGAGTACGATTTTCAATTCCGATCTGTTCCGCAGTCACACGGCGGTTTCGCAGAAGGTCAAGACGCCGTTCGAATTCGTGGCTTCGAGCCTGCGCTCACAGCTCACCACCAACACCAGCGGCAAACTCACCGCGACCACGGACGGCTATTCGTTTGCGGCGCCGCTGCAACGCATGGGGGAAATGCTGCTGTTTGATCGCGCCGCACCAGATGGTTACCCGGAGGTGGGTGAACCGTGGATCAGCGGCGGCACGCTGGTGGAGCGGATTCGCTTTGTGCAATCGCTGTGCATGACCAACGGCGCCAGCGGACGGTCCGACGCCGGCAATCAATTGGTGGATCCCGTTGGCCTGCTCAAGAAACGGCTGCCCAGCGGCAGTTGGAACTCCGATGGCGCCGTGGCGGATTGTTTCCTGAATATTCTTTTCCCGTCGGAAGGTGCGGCCAACCTGGCGCTTTATCGGACGGCGGCCACCAATTATTTGAACAAGGCGGACGACGGCGTCACCGCCTCCGCTTTCAGCGGCTTGGGCAACACTTCGGGAACATATGAGAACCGCGTGCGCGGCATGGCGGCGATGCTCATGGGTTTCCAACGATTTCAGGAACAATAGTCATGAAGAACTTCAATGTTTACTCCCGCCGGTCCTTTCTTGGCCGGTCGTTCAAGACCAGCATGGCGGTGGCGCTTTCAACGCTCACCGATATTCCCTTCGTGATGAAGCGCGCGCTGGCCGAAGGCAGCATTGGGCTCAACGGCAAGAAAGTTCTCTTTATCTGGCTGCGCTTCGGCAACGACGGCTTGAACAACATCATTCCGATCGAAGACGTCGCTTACACAGGTGACGGTGGTTCGATCCAAAGCATCCGCCCGAATATCGGCATCACCAAGGATCCACAGGCTGCGGCAAATTATTATCAGCAAACCGGCGACTGTTTTGACGCCAGCTACTACGCCGACGTCAACGGCACCTTGCGCGGCGCGAATGACGACACCTACAGTTACACTCGCGCGATCAAACTCGGCAACGGCTTCGCGGCCCTGCATCCTTCCCTGAAATTCTTGGCGCCGATTTACAATGCCGGCGACCTCGCGCTGCTCCATCGCGTGGCTTACCCCAAGCAGTCGCGCTCGCACTTTGATTCCCAGAACTACTGGGAAAATGGTAATCCAAACAACAATCTCTCCAAGGACGGCATTTTCTACCGCACGATCATGGAGTCCGGTCTGGCGAATACGGCGCCGCTCACGGGAGTTTCCGTCCAGTCCGCGCTCCCGCTGTTGCTGCGCGGCTCCAAAGCGGCCATGACCAACCTCACCAGCCCGACGCGCTACGACCTCCTCGGCGTCCCGACGACAGGCGGGGATAACAAGGCGTTCAATGCCATGAACGCGGGGAACTATTATCCGTTTCCCGAAAAGCGGAGCCGTGAACTGCTGGAGCTGCAATATCTCAACATGTCGAACACGCTGCGGATCTTTTCCGCGATTGATTTTTCCGAGACCGGCAACATCTTCCGCGATAATGTGAACACGGATGGCGATACCGCACCGTATTATCTTTTCCCCACGACGAACGCCAAGAACGGCGGCTACGCGTTTCACGGCAGCAATACCGCCGCCCAGGCCAAATACGTCGTCCCCACCAACGCCTACACCTTTTTCACCAACCTTAAAGCAGCGGCGCTGATTCTCAACAAGACCGATGCCATCATCGCCGGCACCGAACTTGGTGGGTTTGACACGCACCAAACGCAGGGTGGCGCGAGCGGTTCACACGCCAATCT
Organism: uncultured Bifidobacteriaceae bacterium; assembly: GCA_964456685.1. Lineage (GTDB taxonomy): Bacteria > Verrucomicrobiota > Verrucomicrobiia > Limisphaerales > JADLHS01 > CAYWCK01. The sequence goes on from CAYWCK010000360.1 coordinate 5,475, forward strand.
CCTGCGCAGCGTCGGCTGGGCTATGTATGCGCTGCGGAAG
>CAYWCK010000361.1:0-5477 GCA_964456685.1 uncultured Bifidobacteriaceae bacterium
CTATCTCATGGACAAGCTGGCGGCGATCAAGGAAGGCGAACGCAGCCTGCTCGACAACAGCATGGTGTTGTTCGGCTCCAGCATGTCCGACGGCAATCGTCACGATCCCGCCAACCTGCCGATCATTCTTGCGGGGCGCGGCGGCGGCAAACTCAAAACCGGCCGCTACCTCGCCAGCCCGAAAGGCACACCGCTCTGCAATCTGTACGTCTCCATGCTCGAACACATGGGCACGCCCGTGGAAAAGTTTGGTGACAGCACCGGCGCCCTCGCGCTTGCCTGAATCAGGGGGCGAAAATATTTCGTGTCCCAGCGCCACGTTCCGTGGTAGAAAAAATCTGCCATGAATACGCCTCTTTCCCGCCGTTCAGTTCTCCGAAAAATCGCCACGGTGACGACCGTGGCCGCTGCCGCGGCCGATCTCCGCCACCGTCTCGGCGCCGCCGAGGCGGCGACACCCAAGCTGAAGGGCCGGATCAACCATTCGGTGTGCAAGTGGTGTTACGACAAAATCCCCCTCGATGAATTCTGCCAGGCCGCCAAGGCGATGGGCTTGCAATCCGTGGAACTGCTCAAGGTCGAGGATTTCCCCACGCTCAAACGACACGGCCTGACCTGCGCGATGGTCAGCGGCGTGCCCGGCGGCATCGGGAGCGGATTAAACCGTCTCGAGAACCACGACAAGATTGTCGCTTTCATGGAGCAAACGCTGCCCGCCGCCGCCGACTTCGGCGCGCCGAATGTGATTTGCTTTTCCGGCAACCGCAAAGGGCTCGATGACGAGAAGGGGCTGGAGAATTGTGCGATTGGATTGAAGCGAATCGCGCCCCTCGCCGAGAAACACAAGGTCACCGTCTGCATGGAACTGCTGAACAGCAAGGTGAACCACAAGGATTACCAATGCGACCTTTCCAAGTGGGGCGTCGAATTGTGTAAGCGCGTCGGGTCGGAGCGGTTCAAACTCCTCTACGACATTTATCACATGCAGATCATGGAGGGGGACATCTGCGCGACGATCAAGGAGAACGGTCAGTACTTCGCACACTACCACACGGGCGGCGTGCCGGGACGCAATGAAATCGATGACTCCCAGGAGTTGTTCTATCCCCGCATCATGCAGGCGATCGTGGACACGGGTTACAAAGGATTCGTGGCGCAAGAGTTCATTCCCAAACGCACGGATGCGCTGGCTTCGCTGAAGCAAGGCGTGGAAATCTGTGACGTGTGAGGGTCACCCCCGCTCCCGTTGCTCCACTGTCCGCAGAAAAATCGGGCAACCGCGCCCGGCATCATGGCGTTGACCGAGCTGGCCCGAGTTAAAGATGCGCACTTTCCAGAAAAATTCCGTGCCATCCGCGCGGCCGGCATGCTTTAATCCCCGCGAGGTATGAAGAATTCACCATCACCGCTGGATCTGAAAAAAATCAAAGTGCAGCCACTGACGGAGCGCCGCACTTTGAGCACGCTGGAAGGGATTCTCGTCGCTCCAGATGCCGCCCTGCCGCCCTGCCCGCCGGAAGTGATGACGCAGATTCAGGATTGTGCCGCCCGCATTCGCGCGGCGCGCGAACGGGGTGCCGCCGTGATGCTCATCTTTGGGGCGCACCTCGTGAAGAACGGTTTGCACGCCGTGGTAAATCGGCTCGTGGACAAGGGACTGGTCACGCATCTCGCGACGAACGGCGCCGGCATCATTCACGATTGGGAGCTGGCGTATTTCGGCAAGACGGCCGAGAGCGTGCGGGAAAACGTGGCCACCGGCACGTTCGGCGCCTGGGAAGAGACGGGGTTCAACATTCACCTCGCGCTGCTGGCGGGAGCGCCGCTGGGCATGGGCTTCGGCCAGAGCCTCGGCCGTTACATCCAAGAGGACGGCGTGACCCTGCCGACGCCGGAGAAGCTCGAACAGGAATTGCGCGACGCGCTCACGCATCCGCTCGCGCCGGCGCGCGTGGAGTTGCTCCGTGCGATGACGGCTCACAAGATCAAGGCCGGGCGCTTGAACGTTACACATCCCCACAAGCAAACCTCGCTTCTCGCCAACGCCTATCGGCATGGCATCCCATTTACGGTTCACCCCGGCATCGGTTACGACATCATCGCGGTGCATCCGATGTTTCGCGGCGCGGCAATCGGACGCGGCGCGGATATCGATTTTCGGTTGTTCGGCAGTTCCGTGGATCAACTCGATGGCGGCGTGGTGTTGAGCGTCGGATCGGCAATCATGGCGCCGCAGGTGTTTGAAAAGAGCTTGAGCTGCGTCAACAATCTGCGCCTGCAAGCCGGTCGCCCGATCGTGAATGGTCACACCATTTACGTTGTGGATTTGCAAGACGGCGGGAACTGGGATTGGACCAAGGGCGAACCGCCCAAGGAAAGCCCCGCTTACTACCTGCGCTTCTGCAAGAGCTTTTCCCGCATGGGCGGCACGATGAATTACGTGCAATCGGACAATGCGGTCTTCCTGCAAAACCTGCTGGGGCAGTTCTAGGCGGAGGCCGACTATTTGCCGGACCATCCGTGCGTCGCGGTCGCCGCCGCCGCCAACCGGTCCCATCGGCGCGATTTCTGAATCTGTACTGAACCATCTTCGCCCCGGACGAAAATCAGTGCCGCAGCCCGAGGCTTCGCTTCGATCAATTTCAGGCCGCGCTCCGAACCCAGCACACGCACGGTGGTATCGAGCGCATCAGTGTCCGCTCCGTGGGGCGCGACGACGGTAACCTGCATCCGATTGGTCAAACCCAGTCCAGTCTGCGGGTCCACAATGTGCGAGTAATGACGACCCTCAATCTCCACAAATTGTTCAGAATCGCCGGCGGTGGAAACGGCGGCGTGACGCAGCCACAGCACGCAATAAGGTGCGCCCTCGCGGCTGTCCAAGGCACCAATCCCCACACGCCAACCGGACTGACCGGGCGGCGCGTCCCCCACCGTGATGTCCCCACTAGCGGCAACCATCGCGCGGGTGATGCCGCGCTGTTTGAGCAGTGCGAGTGCCCGATCGGCGGCAAAGCCTTTCCCAATCCCACCAAGATCCAACTGCATGTTCGCCGCCGTAAGGGTCGCCGTCTGATTGCGCGCGTCCAGTTTCAGCTTCTGCCAACCCACCGCCGCCCGGGCACGCGTGAGCTGCTCTGCCGTGGGTAAGACGCCGGTACGCCGGGTCCGACGCCAAAGCCGAATCACGGGCCCAATGGTGCAATCAAACGCGCCATCGGATTGCTCGGCGAGTCGCTGCGCCTTTTGCAATACTTCAAAGAGATCGTCGCTCACGCGCACTGCCTGCCCCACCGGCTTCGCACACAGCTGCATCAACTCGCTATTGGGATCGTAGTCGGTCATGGCGGCTTCGAGCGCGGCGATTTTTTCTCCCGCGGCCGCTGCCGCCGCCGCGGCAGTAACTTCGTCGGCCGCGTAAAGGGTGAGGGTAAAAAGTGTACCCATGTGGGGTTGCTTGAACTCGAAACGTTGCCCCCCACTCGCAGGCGGATGGGAGCGACAACCGCAAGCCATCGCGAGCAAACTCAAGGCGAGCAAGGAAGTGCCCCGAATCGGGAAAATGGGACGCAAGTTCATGCCCAGCAATCTGCGTTTCCTGGCGGGCGAATGCCAGCGCGAACCGGCTGCGGGCGGCTGAGAATTTGATTGCGACGCAATGCGACTCGATTGATAGTCGTGACGTTGGTTGACCATAGTCCCATGTGCCCGAACAGATTCACCATCGGATGGCGGCGCTTGCGCTACGACCGCGCCTTCACGCTCATCGAGTTGCTGGTCGTCATTGCCATCATCGCCATCCTGGCCGCAATGCTTTTGCCGGCCCTCGTCAGCGCCAAGGAGAAGGCGCGCCGCGTTGCGGACATCAGCAACATTCGACAGGCAGTCATGTCCATCCACATGTACGGCAACGATTTTAATCAGCGCGTGCCGACCGGGCGCGACAACAACGGCGAGTGGCATTCCATCCGCATCTCGAGCGTTAGTTACACCAACCTCATCAGCTACACGGGGAATTTCAAAATTATGGATTGCCCGAATTTCACCTTCGGCACCCAGCCTCGTTACGATGGCCGCTGGGGTTACCTGGTCGGCTACAATTATCTGGGCGATGCCAATATGGCTTCGTGGAGCAAGACTTCGCCGTTCTATTGGGAATCACCCCAGCGGATTACGGACTCGCCCACCAACGCCATCGTGGCGGATGCGAATCATTGGGGCGATGTTCTGACGATGGCCCCGCACTGCAAAACGGGTCCGTATCAAGTCAGCAGCGCCAACGGCCCCAGCACCTTCACCCGCGTTGCCTCGGCTTCGGTTCGCGTCGGCGCCGTCGGTGGCAACGTCGGATTGTTGGACGGCTCGGCTCAATGGCGCGGCCTGCGCCAGATGAAAACGAACTACGCGTCTTCATACACGTTGTATTGGGGCCTCTGGTAACGCGCCCCGGGCGATCAATTTACTCGCCGCGATAAACTGCCCGCGCCGTGCAAGTCTCGGCCACCACCACCTCCGTCAGCAACGGCAGCTTCGGCCGCAGCCGTTTCCAAATCCACGCGGCGATCACTTCGCTGGTGGGATTCTCCAGCCCGGCGATTTCGTTCAGATTCCGGTGATCGAGCTTTTCCCAAATCGGTCGGAAGGCTTTCGTGATGTCCGCGTAGTCCATCAACCAACCAAGCTGAGGATCGCATTCGCCGGCGACGGCAATCTCCACCTTGAAACTATGTCCGTGCAGTCGCCGGCACTTGTGTGCTTTCGGCAGCCGCGGCAGCAAGTGCGCGGCTTCAAACTGAAACGATTTCCGCAATTCCATCTTCATAAATCATCCGACCAACTCACTTTTCAAAATCTGTCCACGTGACCAGATCGCCCAGACTGGGCCGACCATCATGCCGCCAGCTCAGTGGCGGGTTCTGCATTTGTCCAAACGGGCAGACCCGCGTGGTGCCCCAGCGCGCGAGCTGCATCGCCAGTTCGGTGGTTTTGTCACCGCCGGCAAGTGCTACCGTGGAAACTTGCGCGCGAACCGCATCCGCGCCGTGCAATGCCGCTGTCAAATCCGCAACCTTCTTCACGTAGATGAAGCGATGCAGGCACGAAACGGCGAAGTGTGGATCACTTTCACAAACCACCGTCCAGGCCGTAGAGCCCGGGCTTTGCCACAATTGTGTTTCCGGCGAATGGGCGGCCCGGACTTCGTAAATGGCGCGACGGGAGGCGATCGCCGCAGCGACTTCCTTCGGCACCTCGCCGCGCGGCTCGGCTGACTCGCACCGTTCCAGTTCCTGCGCCAGCAGTTGGGCGAACGATTCTGTTCCCACCTCACCTCCATGCTGCACATAGAGCACGTGCGGCGAGAGGCAACCCAGTTGATTCCACGCCACGAGGTCAGTTGCCGCGGCGGAAATGATCTGTTTCGCGCTCCGACCAAACAACACATCCGCCGCCACGTAACCGAAACTCACGCGATGCCC
>CAYWCK010000362.1:0-5417 GCA_964456685.1 uncultured Bifidobacteriaceae bacterium
CCATGGAACCACTTGCAATCCCTGTTTCAAAAACCATTTAGATGCGGCTGCCCTGGGCTGACGTCACCGCGACATTGCATGGCATCGGAGGTTCGTTTAAGGTCGCGGCATGATTTGGCTGCGCTCGATCCGTAACGTATTGGTGGTGATTTTCGCCACCATGCTGGCGGGTTGTTTGCCTTCGGGGTCGGGCCAGGAGGAGGAACGCGAGGCGCACTTTCAGACCGGACGCGCCCGGGTCAACGGCATGGATTACGGTGGGGCGATCGAATCTTTTCAGAAAGCGTTGGAGGTGAATCCGAACTCAGCCGCGGCCCATTTTGAGTTGGGCTGGCTGTACGCCGACAAACAGCCGGACCCAGCGGCGGCGATTTATCATTACGAACGTTATCTGGGATTGCGCCCCAACGCGGACAACGCCGAGACCATCCGCCAACACATTTTCCGCCTCAAACAAGACCTTGCAAAAACGGTGCTGCCCCTGCCTTCCACTCCCAGCGTCCAGCGGCAATTGGAACAACTCGTAGAGGAAAACCGACGCTTGACGGACGAACTGGAAAAATGGCGAGCCCATTACTCCAGTCGTGGGCTGCAGCCCCCCACAAATTTGGTGGTGGCCAATCCCGTGGTCAGCCGTCCTTCTGGGGCTGCAGGCGGGGGGGCTGTACCGCCGGCAGGCAGTGGAAGCCAGCCCGCTCCGCGTCCACCGCAGCCGGGCCCGGCATCAGCGACCGTCGCCAGCCGCACGCACAAAGTCCAAGCCGGAGAAACACCGTCGTCCATCGCGCGGAAATACAATGTGAAGCTGGAAGCCCTGCTTGCGGCGAACCCAGGCTTGAATCCCAAGCGGATGCAAGTTGGGCAGTCCTTGAATGTGCCGGGGTCATGACGTGCAAGGCACGCTGCGGGAGCCAATCCGGGCTGCCGCCCATCAAACTGGCAGCGTTCTGCGTTAAGGCCAGGACAAGATTGAACAAGTGGAAGACCACCGGGTCGAACCAGTTATTGTTTCATTTTGCACACCCTGCCGGATGCTGACCGGGATCAGATGTAACCGGACTAGCGCGATGGAAGGTTGGTGGGCTAAGCGCTTGATTTTTTGGAAGATTACGCAGCATAAAACTTGAAGATTTGTTTGACACCTGTACCAGTTTTCCGTTAAACAACGATTGGAATTTTCAAAACCTCCTGACGGGGTATTGCGACCAAACTTGCTTATGAAAAGAATTGTGGCGTCTCTCGGCGTGGCTGCACTTAGCGCAGCTTGCATCCAATCCTCCAATGCTCAGGTAAGCGGGGGAGATCCTTCCAAATCATGGAGCGTCTCGGTCGCATTGCGCGGCTTCTATGACGACAACGTGAATACCGCCAGCGACGATGCTTCGAAGATCGAAACGTTTGGCGTAGAAGTCAGCCCAACCCTGGCGTTTTCGCTGCCCTTGGACCAAACGACATTCTCATTGGCCTACACCTACGCCTTCCTTTACTACGAAAATCCACCGACCGCACAGAACGGCCACGATGATCAGACCCACACGGTTGCCGCGCGCATGCTTCATTCCTTTAGCGAGCGCACCACGCTGTCGGTCAGCGACTCATTCGTGATCGGTCAGGAGCCGGACGCCATTCGCGCCGGTCCGTTCATCACCGGGTTTCAATACATTTCGGGCAACAACGTCCGCAACTTCGGAAACATCACGGTGAATCACCAGATCACACCGAAGCTCGGACTGGAGTTGGGATACGCAAATGCGCTGTATGATTACGAAGACAACATCGGCGATTATCCCCAGCCGACCGTAATCACGCAAGATGGTTATCCCGTCGGGGTTTCCTCCATCAGCCGCTCCGCGGCGTTGGATCGTCTCGAGCATACCGCGCACGTAGATGCCCGCTGGACATTGCAGTCCACCACCATTGCATTGATCGGTTATCAATTTGGGCTGACGAAATACACTGGGGACGAGCCGACTCAGGTAATCACCCCTCCCGGAGGGAATTATCCGACCAACAACGTGCTGTTGTATAGCGATTCCCGTGATTCTCAGGCCCACACGGTGTATGTCGGCGTCGAGCACAATTTCCGTCCGGACCTGTTTGCGAGTGCCCGGGTCGGCGCACGATTCAACGAACTTTATAACTCGCCGGACGAGGAGTCCTCAATCAGCCCCTATGCGACCGCAAACTTGCGCTACAACTATGCGCGTGATTGCAACTTGGAAGCGGGTGTCTATCACGATCGCAATGCTACTGACGCCTTTAGCTCTGTTGGTAGCAGCATCACGAGCGATACGGAGTCCACGGTGGTTTACGCCAGCGTCACCCACAAGATTCTTCCCGAGTTGTTCGGTACTTTGATGGGTCAATTCCAGAACTCAACCTGGATTGGTGGCGCGTTGGATGATACCAATGAGCAATTGTATCTGTTCAGCGCCAACCTTGAGTACCGCATCAACCGACACATTTCCGCCAACCTGAGTTATCACTTCGATCACTTGGATTCGGATGGTACCGTTTTGGCACGCAGCTATGATCGGAACCGCGTGTTCCTAGGTGCCACATTTACTTACTAATCCGCTTTGATCACGACTGGGGCCTGGCTGTATGACTGGCCCCTCTTTTTTTGACCTATGGATCCGTTAAAAGTCACGCAGCAGCAAGAAACCAAGCTTCATTTCCTCGATTACTGGCGCATTATTCGGATCCGCAAAACGGTCATTTTGGCCGTCTTCTTGTTGGTGGTAATCACCGCGACGTTGGTCACCTTCATCCTGCCGGAATCCTTCTCCAGCAAAACCCGTATCAAAGTTGAGCGCGACGTCACGGACATCGAAGGTATGGCCGGCAGCCGCGCCTATTCGCAGTACGACCCGTTCTTCATTCAGAATGAATTTGAAACCATCCAATCCGAAGTAATCCTCGGCAAGGTTGTTGATCTGCTGGGATTAAATGACGACTGGGGACGGCGTTATGGCGGTGGGACGAAGTTCAAAACCACCGACACTATCGGGATTTTGAAGAGCCGCATGAGCCTCCGGCCGGTGCGTAATACGAGTTTCATTGAGGTCGAAATCTTCAGTGAGGATAAAGATGAAGCCGCCCGCATTGCCAACGCGATCGCGGATGTTTACCTGAACCATCGGACCCAAGAGCGCCTCAGCCGCACCACGAGCGGCATCAAGGCTTTGGAAGAGCGTTATCTGGAGCAGCAGGAAAAGATCAAGAAAGCTGTCAAGGAGCTGGAGGAACTCCGGATCAGCCTCAAGATTAACGACGCTGACGCACAAGGCCCGGCCCCGACACCTTCCATTTATTCAGAAGACCTCCGTCGCATCCTCGCCTCCGCCCGTGAAGGCGACATCAAATTGAGCGCCATGGTGACCAACGTCGCCAAGTTGAAGAACCTGCCGCGGGAACAATTGATGCAGGTGCTCCCACGTACCCGGCAAGATGCGATTTTGACTGAACTGTTAAGCCAGTTGAATCTCGTTGAGCAAGAGTTTAACCGGGTGAAAAACGATTTCGCCCCGAACCATCCCAACTACATCCGGGTGCAGGAACAGGTCAACGATCTCCGTCGCAAGGTCAATGATAACGTGGACGCGATCATGATCGCGCTGGACAATGAGGTGGATCGCTTGCAGGCGGAAGTATTCGGACTTAAGCAAGCCGTGGCGGACGCTCAGGCCTTGGATATCGAGAAAGCCAAAGCCAGCCGGCCGTATTATGACAAGAAACGGGAACTCGAAGACCTTTACGGCTTCGCCCGCATTCTTTACACGAAGTTGTCAGCGGAAAACATCGATCTCAAACTCCAGCAGCAAAGCACCTCCATGGTGGAAATCATGGATCGCGCCATCCCGGGCGTGAAGCCGGTGCGCCCGAACAAGCCGCTGAACATTATTCTGGGCGTCATCATCGGCTTGGTCGTGGGCGTGGGTCTGGCCTTCTTCATTGAATACCTTGATACCAGCGTCAAGACCATCGACGACGTGGAACGTGCGCTACAAACGCCTGTGCTCGGGGTTATTCCACAGAATGTCAGCTATCTCTTCGACGAAGGTTCGGAGAGTCCGCATGCCGAAGCCTATCGCGTGTTGCGTACGAACCTGCTGTTCTCCCGCAAGGACGACAAGTTGAACAGTGTGGCCATCGTGAGCGCCGGCGCCGGCGAAGGCAAATCCACCACGGTGATGAACCTCGCCACAGTCTTTGCCCAAAGCGGCCAGCGGGTCGTGGTGGTGGACTCGGATTTGCGACGTCCCACGCTGCACAAGATGTTGCGCGTGACCAACTCGCTGGGCTTGACCAACTACTTGCTCAAGCAGAATACCTTGGAGGAGGTCATCCAAACCACGCATTTGCCGCAGCTCGACTTTCTGGCCAGCGGCAAACTTCCGAGCAGTTCGCTTGGCATCTTGAGTTCTGCGCAGATGAAGGATCTTATCAACGATCTCAAGCAACGCTACGACTTCGTGTTCTTCGACTCGCCCCCCATCATGGGCGTGAGCGACGCCTCGATTCTCGCCAGCGAAGTGGATATCACGCTACAGGTCATCCAGTATCGCCGCTACCCGCAGCCGATGAACATCCGCGCCAAGCAACTCATCGAAAAGGTCGGTGGCAACCTGGCTGGCATTGTCCTCAACAATATCAACATGTCGCAGGACGAGAGCTACTACTACTACAGCGGCTACTACCACGATTACTATTCCAAGAACGAGGAAATGGACCCGACGCCCAGCCCGGGTAAAGAAGGCGAAAAGGGCAAGGTGGAGATCAAACAAAAGTATTGATTGCCCTCCGGAGGGTTAAAGAGGATATAAGCAATGAAATTAATTTTCGCGAAGGGTTTTTCTTTTTTCAGTTGTTTGCTGGCGTTGGTGGCGGTGTTGATCTCCGGTTGCGCAACGAATTCTGATCCGATGTTCACCTCGGATCCCGCGGTTGAAACTGTCAGCCAGCCCGCAGCAGGGGCGGCCAGCAACCAGACAACCGGGGCTGCTGTGGGAACCCTCCGTTTCAAGAAGGGTGACTTGGTGATCATCAGCTTTTCGGGCAGTCCCGATCTTTTGCCCAACCACGAGGAGCGCATCAAGGAAGACGGAAACATCACCTTGCCCCTGATCGGCTCCGTCAAAGCGGAAGGAAAATCGGATGGTGAACTGCAGAAAGCCATCCAAGAACTCTACGTTCCCAAGTACTATGTTCGGTTGACTGTGAACGTTAAGGCCCTTACGCCGGAGCAACTATACTCGGTGCTCGGAGAAGTGCGGGCGCCCGGCCCAAAGGCGTACGTTCCCGGAACAACCCTGACCAAGGCGATTGGTTCAGCGGGTGGTTTTACCGATTTCGCGAACAAGAAGTCTGTCACCCTCACGCGTTCGAACGGGCAAAAGATCAAAGTGAATTACAAC
>CAYWCK010000363.1:0-5416 GCA_964456685.1 uncultured Bifidobacteriaceae bacterium
CGTTGACACGGCCGGGCTACGCGGCCGAGAACAACACGATCAAGTTAGCCTTGATCGGTTGCGGTGGCCGCGGCGGCGGGGCGGTCGCCCAAGCATTGTCCACCTCCGGACCGACCCAACTCTGGGCTATGGCAGACTTTTTCCCGGAACGCATCGAGGGCGTACTGAATAATCTGCGGCCGCGGTTCGGTGAGAAGATTAAGGTCGATCGCGAGCGGCAGTTTGGAGGCTTGGGCGGATTCAAGCAGGCGATGGATGCCCTCGCACCCGGCGATGTGGTTTTGCTGGCCACGCCTCCCGCGTTTCGGCCAGCGCATCTGGAATACGCCGTGGCGAAAGGACTAAACGTGTTCATGGAAAAGTCGTTTGCCGTGGACGCGCCCGGCATCCGGCGCATTCTCAAAGCCGGAGAGCTCGCGCAGCAACGCAATCTTAAGATCGCCACTGGTTTGATGTCGCGTCACCACGTGCCGCTGGAGGAAGCCGTGAAACGAATCCATGACGGCGCGATCGGCGAGGTGCTGACGCTTTGGGCCAACCGCATGCACGGGCCGGTACCGTACAAACCCCGCGTCGCTGGCGCCACGGAGCTGGCCCATCAAATCAACAACTACAGTTGCTTCACCTGGCTCAACGGGAGTTTTATCGTGGACTGGCTGATTCACAACATCGACATCTGTTGCTGGATCAAGAACGCATGGCCGGTGAGCTTGCAAGGCATCGGCGGCCGGCAGGTGCGTACCGAGCCCGATCAACTCTTCGACCATTACACTGCAGAATACACCTTCGCTGATGGCACCAAACTGATTGCCCAAGGACGGCACCTGACCAATTGCTACGACTTCTTCGGCAACTTCGTTCAGGGCACGACGGGCTGCGCCATTCTCGGTGAAGGCCAGCCAAAGCCGCGGCTCTTCAAGGGCTACAAACCCAGTCCCGATAGCCGGCTGTGGACGTTCGAAGGCACCGCGCCCGACAGTTACCAACGTGAACATGACTTGTTCTTCGACGCCATTCGCAACAACAAGCCCTACAACGAAACCGAACGCAGCGCCAAGTCTTGCCTGACCGCCATCATGGGCCGCATGGCCTGCGAAAGCGGAAATCAAATTACTTGGGAAGATGCGCTGGCATCCGACCTCGTCCTCGCGCCCGGATTGGAGCAACTCACGGAGAATTCACCCGCGCCGGTGATGCCGGATGCTAACGGAAAATACCCTGTCGCCTCTCCGGGGCGGACCGCTGTGCTCTGATCGGCGCCGCCCAACCTCGTTCACTTGCGGTTAAGGATGGTCGATGGGACAACGGTGCCGAGGTGCGCAAATTCCCATTATCGCTTCGCCTTTGCCCGTTTGATCATGTCACTGATCTTGACCGGCGCACCATTGAGGCGCTTGCTTTCATCAGCGGCTTCCATGAAGGCAAAAATTTCAATCGTCTCTTCAGGCCTCACAGGCGCGACGCCGGTTTGGAAAAATTGCGTAATCGCGGCGACCAAGGGCACGTAGCCGTCCCAGCTGCCGGCCGGCATTTCCCCTTTGGGGCCCCTGGCCAAACCTTTGAAGCCGTCGAACTCGCGATACACGCCCTTGCGTCCGCCGCGCCATTGACCAGTCACTTCGATCTTACCGTTGGCCTGGGTGCCGCGTTGCACAGTTTGACAACCGGTGCCCATGATGGTGAACAACGCTTCAGTGCCGTGGACGCCATACCAGTAGAGGTCGGGATGATGCGGTTCGATCGTGCAAGGCCCGTAAGTTTCGGCATAACTCACCTTCCCGAGCGCACCACCGCGCGCAGCGAGGGAATTCGAGGCGAAACGCAGCGAGGAGGAACTGAAGATCGGGACTTTCGCCGCCTTGGCGAGTTTGAATATCTCGATGACGTCACGGAGCGAACCACCCATGGGTTTGTCCAGGTAAACGGGTTTGCCGGCTTTCAGCACAGGTTTGATTTGTTCCAATTTCGGCCGGCCATCGAGGCTCTCGAGGCAAATGGCATCCACGTTCGCGCACAAAGCTTCGATGCTGTCGTAAATAACCACCCCGTACTTCTCCTTGATGTTCTTCGTGATGGTGTCCACGCGATTGGAGCTTTCGGGAATGTCCCAACTTCCCCCGGAGAACGCGCCCACAACCCGGCAGCCAGGGATGTGGCCTTTTGCGTTTGGATTATTCCAGGTTTCCGTAAAGGCGTTCACGTGGGAGGTGTCGCAGCCAATGATGCCGATGCGCAACTCGCCGGCGAACGCAACAAGGGTCGTCGCCACACTGAAACCGGTCGTCAGAATTCTTTTCATGGTTGATTCGAACTGTTTACAAACCCGGGGAACGATAGACAGCGGGCGGCGAAGGAAAAGTGATTTTTGAGGGCGCAAACCCCTCCCCCAACCCGTGGGCCGAAAGTTCCATGCGCGCAATTGCCATTTCACTTGTAGGCTGGAGAGTCGCGACCTAGAGTGCTTAGCAGGGTTGCACCGCAACTGAGAGTATGCAGACACTCGATCGTCCTCAAACCAGAAGGTCCGCGAACCAGACTGCCACAGGGAAATCTGTTTCCATTGCCCCGGGAGATGTCCTCCAGACTTTGGAGGAACACATCCTCGTGGACGGTTTCAAACTCATTTTTGACTGCCAAAAGAGCCACGGTTCCTATTTCGTGGACGCCGCCACCGGCCGTGAACTGATTGACCTTTACAGTTTCTACGCGTCGCAGCCCATTGGGTTCAACCATCCCTATTTCGATCAACCGGAAGTGCAGGTCAGCCTCCTGCAAGCCGCAAAGGTGAAGGTGGCCAACGCCGATGTTTACACGCCGGAATACGCCACTTTTGTGGACACCTTTGCGCGCGTCGTCGGCAACAAGGATCTCCCCCGCTACTTTTTCATCGAAGGCGGCGCAGTGGCCGTGGAAAACGCCGTGAAGGTGGCGATGGATTGGAAGGTTCGCAAAAACCTGGCCGCCGGCCGGGGAGAACGCGGGACCGAAATCATCCATTTTCAGCGCGCGTTCCATGGCCGTACCGGCTACACGATGAGCCTGACGAACACCGATCCGAGGAAGATCGCCCTCTTCGCCAAATTTCCCTGGCCGCGGATCAGCACGCCGATGATCAACTACGCGCTGCCCGCCCATGAACGACTCGCGGATGTAGTCGCCCGCGAGAAACTGGCAGAGCAAGAAATCCGCGCCGTGCTCCAACAAAAGGCCGTCGATTGTGCGGCGATCATCATCGAACCCATCCAAGGCGAAGGCGGCGACAATCATTTCCGCGCCGAGTTTTTGCAGACCTTGCGCCGCCTTGCTGATGAAAATGAATTGCTGCTGATTTTTGACGAGGTCCAGTGCGGCATGGGCATCACCGGCCGCAATTGGTGCTTCGAGCACATGGGTGTCACCCCGGATCTACTGGCGTTTGGCAAGAAGGCGCAGGTTTGCGGTGTCATGGGCGGCGCCCGGCTCGACGAGGTGAAGGACAACTGCTTCCGCCTGCCCAGCCGCATCAGTTCCACCTGGGGCGGAAATTTTACCGACTACGTCCGCTCGACTCATTATCTGCGCGTTATCGAACAGGAGCAACTGGTCGAGAATGCCCGCGTTCAAGGCGAAGTCTTTCTGACCGAACTTCATGCCCTGGCGAAAAAGTTCGCTTTCATCACCGCTCCGCGCGGCCGCGGGCTGATGCTCGCTTTTGACCTGCCCGATACCGCCATGCGCGACGCTTTTTGGAAAGGCTGTTACGAACTCGGGCTTCTCGTTGTGCGCTCAGGCGAGCATTCCATCCGTTTGCGCCCCGTGCTGGATGTCAAAGCGGACATCATCACGAAAGCAATGCGCATCATGCACGCGGAGTGTCAGAAATTGGCAGGCTAATTAACCCACTCTCATGGCAAAGAAATCCTCTCCGGGAGCCGCAACCCTCAAGCGCCTGGGTTTGTCTCCAAACAACGCAGGCGTATTCGACGGAGAATGGTACGGCTCCGGCAAGAAGCTCCAAAGCCATTCGCCTAACGACGGCAGCTTGCTCGGCAAGATCAGCACCGCAACTGCGGAGGAATATGAGCGCGCACTCCGAAGAGCTGCGGCTGCGTTTGCGAAGTGGAAAACCGTGCCCGCTCCCAAGCGCGGAGAAGTGATCCGCCAACTTGGGGAAGCGCTTCGCGCGGCCAAGTCTGACCTCGGCATGCTCGTTACCTTGGAAGCCGGCAAGATAATCGCCGAAGGCCAGGGCGAAGTGCAGGAGATGATTGACATCTGTGACTTCGCGGTGGGGCTCTCGCGCCAGCTCTATGGACTCACCATCGCCAGCGAGCGTCCCAACCATCGCATGATGGAACAGTGGCATCCTCTCGGCGTTGTTGGCGTAATTACAGCCTTCAATTTTCCGGTGGCCGTGTGGGCTTGGAATTCCGCGCTCGCCGCAGTGTGCGGTGATGCCTCGGTGTGGAAGCCTTCCAGTTTGACACCCCTTTGCGCGATCGCGACGACGAAGATTGCCGAAAAGGTCTGCCGCGCCAACGGCGTGGATCCGGCCATTTTCACTCTGCTCATCGGCGACGGCGCGACCGTGGGACAGCGCTTGCTGGACGACAAGCGTGTGCCCCTCATCTCCGCCACTGGCTCCTGCAAAATGGGGGTGCGCGTTGCTGAATCTGTCGGTCGGCGTTTTGGCCGGACAATTCTCGAACTCGGCGGCAACAACGCAATTATCGTCGCGCCGAGCGCGGATCTGGACCTGGCATTGCGGGCGATATTGTTTGGCGCGGTGGGCACGGCCGGCCAGCGCTGCACCACCACCCGGCGCATCATTGTTCATGAGTCTGTCCGCGATGAGCTCGTGAAGCGATTGGTGAAATCTTACGAACAGGTGAAGATCGGCAACCCAGCCGATGTGAGCACGCTGATGGGACCATTGATCAACGAGCAAGCCGTCGCCGATATGCAAGCGGCGCTCGAAAAAGTCCGCGCCGAAGGCGGCAAAATTCTATTTGGCGGCGAAAAGCTTATGGGGTCCAAGTTCCCCGGTGGCTGTTACGTTCGTCCCTGCATCGTGGCCGCTCGGCACGACATGAACATCGTGCACGAGGAAACATTCGCCCCCATCCTTTACGTAATCGGCTACAAGAAATTTGAGGATGCCATCGCCTACCAGAATGAAGTCCCACAGGGTTTGAGCTCGGCCATCTTCACGAATGACGTCCGCGAAGCTGAACTGTTTGTTTCTGTGCGCGGCAGCGATTGCGGCATCGCCAACGTGAACATCGGCACCAGCGGCGCGGAAATCGGCGGCGCATTTGGCGGCGAGAAGGAGACCGGCGGCGGTCGCGAAAGCGGTAGCGATTCGTGGAAGGCTTACATGCGGCGCCAGACAGCGACGATCAATTACGGCACCGAACTTCCGCTCGCTCAAGGCATC
>CAYWCK010000364.1:0-5406 GCA_964456685.1 uncultured Bifidobacteriaceae bacterium
TCACGCTCACGCACGCCGGGCTCATCAAGCGCACGAACGTCAGCCAATACCGCGCGCAACGTCGCGGCGGCAAGGGCGTCATCGGCATGACCACGCGCGAAGGCGATGCCGAACAGGACAAGGATTTCGTGGAGCATCTTTTCACCGCGAGCACGCACGACTACCTGATGTTCTTCACGAACACCGGCCGCGTGTATGTCGAGCGCGTGCATGAAAGTCCCGACATGGGCCGCGCCGCCAAGGGCCGCAGTATCGCGAATCTGCTCGAACTCAAGGAAGGCGAGAAAGTCGCCGCGCTCATCCGCATTCTTTCCAAGGTGGACGAGAATCGTGAAGACACGACCTGGCAGCAGCCCGGCGAAATTTTCTTCGCCACGCAACAAGGCACGGTGAAGAAGACCGCGCTGAGCGACTTCGCGAACGTCCGCAAGGGTGGCATCATTGCCATCGGCATCGAGCAGGGCGACACGTTGATCGACGTGAAGCTCACGCGCGGCAGCACCGGCGAAGGCGACCCCGGCGACGACGTCGTGCTCATCACCAAGGACGGCATGAGTATCCGCTTCCACGAATCCGACGTGCGTTCGATGGGCCGCGCAGCCGGCGGCGTGCGCGGCATCAGCCTCGAATCCGGCGACGCCCTTGTGGCTGCGGCGATTGTTGTGCCCGACGCGACCTTGCTGGTCGCTGGCGAGAACGGCATCGGCAAACGCACGGCTTTTGACGAATACCGCGTTCAATCTCGCGGCGGCAAAGGCATCATCACCATGAAGACCGGCGACAAGACCGGCGGCGTGGTGGGTGCGCTCACGGTGAAGGACACAGACGAAATTATGCTCATCACTGTCGGAGGTCAGATGGTCCGCACCTTCGTGAAAGATATCCGCGAAGCTGGCCGCAACACGATGGGCGTGAAGCTGGTGAACCTCGAAACAGGGGATAAGTTGCAGGCCATCGCGCCAGTCATCAGTGAATCGCAGGAAGACTCAGCGGGCGGGGAAGAGGCAGTTGGGAAGTAAATTGCTCAGGCCCAGTCGCCTTATTCGTTCAATCCAAAATGAGTCGGCGGCGGCAACCGGCGCAGGATGTCATCCAAGGTCGTGGTGAATCCAGTCGCGCGAGCCTCGACACTCTGCCAGGAATTTAACAACGCCCCGCTCAATGGTGGGGGAATACGATTGAAGTATTCCAAGTTGGCGCGGGCGACGATTGCTTTCAAGCGGGCTTGCTTGACCTGCACGCGCGGATCGTTTTGCGCTTCCATGTCAGCGAGATCCAGGAACACGCCCTCGCGGCTTTCCCGCCGGGCGCTCCAATCCTCGAACCAGCGTTTGAAGACGGGTGATAATTCTGATTCGGTGGCGGAACTAAAAATAAAAACATCCGAATCGGTGGCGTCTGTCGCTGCGGTTTCCGCCATCCGGGGGTCGTTGAGGAAATCGGTCCGCCACCAATGGAAATCGAACTCCACTTCAGACCAGAAATTGCGGACCAACCGGTCGCACAGCGACATGGCGCGTTCGCGAGTCGCCTTGTCCTCGTAAAGCACAACCACTGACCAGCGTTCCTCGGCCTCCCGGGATTTCAGCGGCGGATGCACGATTTCTTCCATAGCGACTATCGAAGTCAGGCGGCAGTGTGCACAACCAGCGCTTCCCAACCTCGCAACTTAATTTCGCCCTCCGACTTCTGAATGCAACCACATTTTCCTTCAACTTATTCACAACGGAAACTAATCGCTGAGTGTAATGTCGGCTTGCACTTGGCTGAATCGCAGATATTTTCAGCGGCCAAACTCAGTACCGGGGGCGTGTGCGGCTGGTTGGCCGCTCGGGAATTCTCTCCGGGAAATAAATGGATCAGGAGAATGATGATGAAAAAATACAATGCGATCGTACTGCTGGCGGCGGGTCTGTTGATCGCCGCTTCTGGCCGCGCGGCCGACGCGGCTGCGGACAAGCCTTCCCCCTGGCAAAGCACCGCCTTCCTGGGTGTGACGTTGACGCGCGGTAATAGCGACACGGCGCTGGTCACGGCCAATGCCAAAACCCAGAAGAAGGACAAGGACAATGAATGGGCTTTCGGCGTCGCCGGCGCCTACGGAGAAAATGATGGCGAGAAAAACACTGAAACCGTCAACGGGTTTGGCCAATACAACCGCCTCTTCAACGAGCGTTTGTTCGGTTACTTCCGCGTGGATGCCTTGCACGATGGCATTGCGGATGTGAAATACCGCCTCGCGCTCAGCCCGGGTGCGGGTTATTATTTCATCAAGGAAAAGGATACCTCTCTGGCCACGGAAGTTGGTCCGGGCGTAATCTTCGAGGAACGCGGCGGCGACAAGAAAACGTACGCGACGCTCCGTGTTGCCGAGCGCTTCGAACACAAGTTCAACGACAAGGCGCGCATGTGGCAGACGGCGGAATTCCTGCCCGAAGTCAGCCGCTTCTCCAACTTCATCGTGAATGCGGAAATCGGCGTGGCCGCCACCCTGTCCAAGAATCTGGAACTCTCGATCGTGTTGCAGGATACCTACGTCAATGAGCCGGCTGCCGGTCGTGACAAGAACGATCTTAAGCTGATCAGCGGTGTTACCTACAAATTCTAAGCCAGCCACCGGCTTACCTGCGGCGACGTGTCAACGTCGCCGCTTTTTTTATGGAGAAAGCCGCTCCAGCTTCCACGAACCGTCGGCTTGCTTCACATAGCTGAACCGGTCGTGCAAGCGGCTGGGGCGGCCCTGCCAGAATTCAATGCGCGCCGGCGCCAGCACGAAGCCACCCCAGTTTGGCGGCAGCGGAATGGCGCCGGGAAATTTCGCTTCGCACTCGCTCCACTTCTGTTCGAGCACTTCCCGCGAAGCGACGGGAGAGCTTTGATTCGAAGCCCAGGCCCCCAACTGGCTGCCGCGCGGCCGGCTTTTGAAATACGCTTCCGATTCCGCGACCGGCAATTTGCTGACCATTCCCGCCACGCAAACTTGCCGTTCCAGTTCGGGCCAGTAGAAAGTGAGTGCCGCGTGGGGATTCCCTGCCAGCTCCTGGCCCTTGCGACTGTCGTAGTTGGTAAAGAAGATGAAGCCGCGCGCGTCCGCGCCCTTGAGCAAGACCGTGCGCGTTGATGGGCGTCCCTGCGCATCCACGGTGGCAAGCGTCATCGCATTCACATCGGCCGGCGCGTGACCAAGGAGCGCATGCCAGAGTTTGTAGAGGGCGATGCCGATCTTGCGCCAACGGCCACCGGACTGGGCCGCGGCCATGGCGAACCAGGATTGAAACTGCGCCAGCGGATCGGGATTCAGTTCACCCCGCTCCAAATGACCACCGTGATAGTCACGTCTGAGATCGGCAATTGCCATGGCTCCAACCTATCAGCTCCCCGCGGAAGCGTCACTGGTCAACTCATGCGCGGCGGAACGAATTGTTCCAGCCACTGCTTGGCGAGGCGGAGGCCGGCCTGTTCAAGCTTTTGTCCCGTCTGCCGCGAGCCGGTTGCGAGCGTGATATCCGGCGGCGGCGGCACATCGTTGTGATCCCGCAGCACGGGATCATGCCAGCCCTCGAGATTCAAATCCGAGTCGTAACCGGCGCGGAGCAGGGCGTGGATGATCTCCGCCCAGTTCGCCTGACCGAAACCCGGCCAGCGATGTTCCGCCACGCCCGGATGACAGAGGCCGTACGTTTCGAGCAGTGCGCGATTGATGAACGCGTCTTTCGCATGCACGTGAAAAATCTTCGCGCCGAACTTGTGGATGTTCGCTACCGGATCCACGAACTGGCAGAGCAGGTGGCTCGCATCCCATTCGAGCCCGAGATTTTCGCACTTCGTCGCGTTGAAAAAACGCTCCCACATCGCCACCTGGCCGAGATAGTTGTAGTGCATGATCGGCAGGTGGAACTGGCCTTGCGGACAATGCTCGAATGCGATCCGCACGCCGCGCTCGGCCGCGTAACGCGCCAGCGGTTCCCAGAATTCCAGCAGCCGTGGCAGCGACGTCTCGCTCGGTTGATAAACCGGGTTGCCGCCGCGCTCGTTCAACTTCACCTCAATCACCGCGCCGGCGAAACCGGAAACCGTCCGCACGCCGACGAGCGACGCCACATCAATCGCGCGCTGGAAAACGCGGCCGGCATATTCTGTCTGCGCGGGGTCCAGCGGGTTCTTGTAGAGCGCCCCGATGGCGGAGATGCGGATGTCCCGCGCGCGGGCCTCGGCGGCGAAGCGCTCGGAATGTTCGCGCCACTTCTCCTTGCTTGGATCGGCGAAACTGTCGAAGAACCGCACCCAGGCGATCGAACCAAAGCCGTTTTGCCGGGCGAAATCCAGCGCGTCCACGCTGGCGTGAGTGAGAAAGCCAATTCGCATCGGGTGATAGTGGAATTGCAAACATGACCTAATGCAAGCGGAGACCGACTTGGCTCGCGCGTGGTGGAATGGGGTTTTAGCGGCTGCGAAATGAATGATCGTGATGCTCGCCCTCACCCCGGCCCTCTGCTCCTTGTCGCGCCGTAGCGAAGCTAAGGCGGACGAGAGAGGGAGAATCGTTCGCCGCTTCTTTGGAATTTCGTGCGACTGGATTGGTCGTGAGCGCGTCGAGCAAACAACCAGCGGCCCATGGCTGTTCCCTCTCCTTGGGGAGAGGGTCAGGGTGAGGGAGGTCGCTTATCCATCTTTCATTCGCGGCTTTGTGGAAGAAAAAGCTTTCACAGCAAGCTAGCTTTGGGCAAACCTCGCAGCACGCGGTAGCAGCCCGCATGTTTCTTGTGCTCGCAATCTTTGCATTGCTGGTGAGGTTGGCGCTGGTGGCTAGTTTGGGCTTCGGCCTTTTGTTCCTCTACCGCGCCGTCGGGGCTTTCTTTTCCTCCCGGCTCCGGAATGAGATTCGCAACAAGCCAATCGCCCACTTTCTGATGCTTTGTGCGATACCGATTGCTGCCGGTTTGATTCTGCTCATACATCCGGGTTGGCTGAAGCGGTACGAGGAACGCCGCCAAGTCCTAAAGAGGGTTGAACAGGCCGGCGGTTGGGACGCGCTGAGGAGAGATTGTTTTGTGATCGCCGGCCAGCCAACCAACTTCGAACGTGGTGACATGGGTTGGCTGAAATACATGACGAACTTTCCGCAGTTACCACCGGCTGTTTCTACACTCGATCCACTCCGCTTCACCTGCACGCACGAAGGAACAGGTTCAGTTGTACGATTCCACGTCCTTGGCCACTATTCTACCGACGGCGCGTGGCCAGAGTATTGGCTTTGGTTTTATTGCGGTGAGGAAACTGAAAGCTACGTGCCGAAATTGAATTTTAGCGGCGCACGGTTTGGCGTCACCGTAAGGAAGATCACAAACGGCATTTTTGAAGTAACACACTGACTCGAATCAATCTAGTTACGGATTACGCGGTTAC
>CAYWCK010000365.1:0-5373 GCA_964456685.1 uncultured Bifidobacteriaceae bacterium
CTACCAAATCGCTGCCCGCGTGGCCCAGTTTGATGGCAAGAACTTCAACTGGCAAACGCACACCTTCTACCCGTTTGTAAACCACGACCAGGATCCGAACAACGTGCTGGGCTTCTCAATGGTGGGCCCGACGGTGGCCATGAACACACGGCAAATTTGCGTTGCCGCCAAGGGCTACTTCAACAATGTCAACAATGCGGCGGCGGGTCCGAACTCACTGTCCGAACAGACGGTGTACACGGTAGTGAGCCATCCAGCACCGGTGGCGGCGCCGCAGCCGACGGTGGCGATCACCAAATCCGGGAGCAACCTGAACCTGAACTGGGATGGCGAAGCCGGCTTGTTCACGGTGCAGACCCGCTCCTCACTGTCCTCGGGCGGTTGGGCGAATGCGACGGCGGGCAATGTGGCTCCGCCGGTGAGCATTCCGGCGGGTAACGGTCCGCTGTTTGTGCGCTTGGCGCGCTAAGCGAAAGTCGATCACGCCTGGGGCGCGGCGGTTCGCCGCTGCGCCCCAGGTTTTTAGCAGGCAGGGGGCGAGTAGGCCCGGTTGGCAAGAATGGGGGCAGACAGTATTTGAGGCATTGTTGATTTATGAAAAAGGCTGGCAGCACTTTTCCCGTTTGGAATTTCAAGCGCTTGGGGACAGCGTGGAGGCAACGTGGCGGTTTTACCCTGATCGAACTTCTGGTGGTCATTGCAATCATTGCGATTTTGGCGGCGATGCTTCTGCCGGCCCTTAGCAAGGCCAAGGTGCGCGCGCAGGCGGTGTACTGCATGTCCAATCAAAAGCAATTGATCCTCGCGTGGATCATGTATGCCGACGAGAACCAGGACCGCGTGCCACCAAACGCCAGTGGTAGCGGGAATCGCGGTGGCTGGGTGGAGGGGTGGCTGGATTGGAACGTCGGCAACCCGGACAACACGAACATCAATTTTCTGATCAACGCGAAGATCGGGCCGTACACCAAGAGCATTGGCATATACCGTTGTCCGGCGGACAACTTTCCCTGCATAGTGCGCAGCGGCTTGCTCATGCCGCGAGTGCGGAGCGTGGCGATGAACTCTTTTGTGGGAGTATTGGACTCGGACTATGGCACCCGACAGACGCCGCCGTGTTTTACATATCATAAGATGTCGGAGATCGTACGGCCTTCACCTTCGGGCCTGTGGGTTTTTGTGGATGAGCATCCGGACAGCCTCAACGACGGGTGGTTGACTGACGGCTGGCCCGGCGGGGGCGGGTGGGGAGATCTCGCGGCCAGCTACCACGATGGTGCATGCGGGATGGGCTTTGCCGACGGGCACGGCGAAGTGCACAAGTGGAAGGACAAGGGCACAATCCAACCCGTGACCAAAAACGCCTCCCGCAACTGGAACACGTACGCACCAAACGACACCAAATGGTTCATGGAGCGGAGCACCGCCCCCATCACCCCAACCAACTGAGGCCAATAAGACCGTTCACCCGTGGCGCCGTCCGGCCGTCAGCCACCGCTTCAGGTCATGCCCGGGATCAACGCTGTATTTAGACGAGTCCACGTTTATCGGTTGGTCAAAGTCTGACCGCAAATACTTGGATTCAGTGCGCACCGCTGGCAGGTTTCCGGTTTGGGCGATGTATTCAATCTGCGTTTGCGGGATTTGGTCCTGGTGCCGGGGCCAGCGGCTTTAGGACCTGAAACACGATCAGGTGTCCTGAGCACGGAGAAGTTGGAGCGGCAGCTGGAATGCGGATGCGCTCGTGGATCTGTGTGAATCGGCCGCGGGTGAACCGCCGGAGTCTGACCGCGTCCGGATGCTGCGAGCCGTTCAGCAGATTGAAACGCAGGTTGCCTTGCAACATTTCGTGGGGCCGGAATTTCCGCTGGAATTTGCCTTGCCATGAACCCGGGCGGGTGGAATGAATGGACGCCGCAACCAAGCCAAAGGAATCCAGTCATGAAACAGAACTTGTTCCACCAGTTTTTCGGTCGCGGTAGCTCAAGCTTGATCCGCGGCGGCGGCCTGCTGGCAGTGGCGTTGCTGTTCACGGGTTGTCCGGCCAGCAAACCGGCCGGGCCGGAAATCCCGCCGGTCTCGGAGGGCAAGGTTTCGATTCGCGGCTCGAATACTTTCGGCGAAGAACTCGCGCCGCGGCTCATTGCGGCCTTCAAGAAGGAACATCCCAAGGCGGAGTTTGAACTGGAATCCAAGGCCACGGTTTACGGCTTCGCCGCGTTGCTGGCCGGCAAATGCGATCTCGCCGCCGCTTCCCGTCCGCCGCTGAAGGAGGAAGTCGAACTGGCCCGGATGCGCGAGATCGAGATGAGTGATTACGTGGTCGGCTCGTACACGGTCGCGATTGTGGTGAACGCCGCCAATCCGGTGGCGAATCTCACCAAGGATCAGGTGCGCGGAATTTTTACCGGCGAGATCAAAAATTGGAAGGACGTTGGCGGACCGGATGCGCCCGTGAAATTGTTCATTCGCGATCCGGTTGCAGGCACGCATTTGGGCTTCAAGGAACTCGCCCTCGGCAACTCGCCTTACGGCACCGAGGCGAAGATGTTCACGGATTACGCCGGCATCGCCAAAGCCGTTGCGGCGGAGACGGGTGGCATTGGCTACACGAGCCTGGAACTGGCCAAGAGCGCCGGGACCAAGGCGGTTTCCGTCGGTGGAGTTGAGCCGAGTGTCACCACCGTGCATGCCGGCAATTATCCGTATTCGCGGGTCGTGAAGCTCTACTCGAACAAGGCGCGCGAGTCCGCCCTGACCAAGAATTTCGTCCAGTTCATTCTGTCCGACCAGGGCAAGGCCATCGTCACCGAGACCGGTTTCACCCCCTGAACCCGGCCCCGCGGCCAGGAAGCAATTCCCGCGCAGGTTTTGCCAAAATACACCGTGACGCCGTTTCCGCGCCGCGTCACGTTGGGCTCGTCGAACCAAACCATTCACGAGCATGCAAACGCGATTTGATCTGACGCAGGCCGATATTCCGAAACAGTGGTACAACCTCCTCGCGGATTTTCCGGAACCGCTGCCGCCGCCGCTGCATCCCGGCACGAAGGAGCCCATGCCGCCGGATGCGCTCGCGGCCATTTTCCCGGAGAACCTGATTGCGCAAGAGATGTGTCCGGATCGTTTCGTCGCGATTCCCGATCCGGTGCGCGACATCTACGCGCTGTGGCGGCCGACGCCATTGATGCGCGCGGTGCGGTTCGAGCAGGCGCTGCAAACTCCGGCGCACATCTATTACAAGTACGAAGGCGCCAGCCCGGCCGGCAGTCACAAGGTCAACACCTCCGTGCCGCAGGCGTATTTCAACAAGCTCGCGGGCACCAAGCGGCTTGCGACTGAAACCGGCGCCGGCCAGTGGGGTTCGTCACTGGCGATGGCGTGCCGGATGTTCGGGCTCGAATGTAATGTTTACATGGTCAAGGTGAGCTACCAGCAGAAGCCGTATCGCCGCATGCTGATGCACACCTGGGGCGCGACGGTCCATCCGAGTCCAAGCGACCAGACCGAATACGGCCGCAAGCTGCTCAAGGAAGATCCGCATTGCCAGGGCAGCCTCGGCATCGCGATCAGCGAAGCGATCGAAGACACCGTCAAGACGCCGGATACGAAATACTCACTCGGTAGCGTGCTCAATCACGTTTGCCTGCACCAGACCGTCATTGGCGAGGAATCCATTCGCCAGATGGAAATGGCCGGCGAGTCGCCGGATGTGATCTTCGCCTGCTGCGGCGGCGGCAGTAATTTTGCCGGGCTCGCGTTTCCCTTCATCCGCGAGAATCTCAAGTCGGGGAAAAAATACCGCATCGTCGGCGTGGAACCCTCGGCCTGTCCCTCGCTGACCAAAGGCGAACTGCGCTATGATTTCGGCGACACGGCGGAAACCACGCCGTTGCTGAAGATGTACACGCTTGGCCACAACTTCATGCCGCCCTCCATTCATGCCGGCGGACTGCGTTATCACGGCATGTCGCCCATGGTGAGTCATGCGCTGAAACTTGGCCTGATGGAAGCTCAAGCCGTGCACCAGACCAAGGTGTTCGAGGCCGCCACGCTCTTTGCGCGCAGCGAGGGCATTGTGCCGGCCCCGGAATCTTCGCACGCCATCGCCGGCGTCGTGAATGAAGCCATCAAGGCGCGCGAAGCCGGACAAAAACGCGTCCTCCTGTTCAACCTCTCCGGGCACGGGCTTCTCGACCTGGCGGCGTACGAAACTTATCTCACGGGCAAACTTCAGGACGTTTGAACTCCAACCTCAACTCCGCGCAAAGAAAAATGAAAACTCACATCCGTCTGCTCATGGTTCTGCTGGCTGGCGTGCCGTCGTTGCTGCTGGCGCAGGGTGCTCCCTCATTTACCACCCATTACGTGCCGGGCGTGGAGGGCATCAAAGGGGCGTCGCTCCCGCCGCCCGGATTCTATGTCCGGGATTACAACATTTGGTACTTTGCCGACCGCTTGAACGATGCGGATGGAAACAAGGTTCCGTTGAATGTGGATGCGTTCGTTTACGCCAACCTGCTTCGCGGCATCTGGATCACCGATTGGAAAGTGCTCGGCGGCTATGTTGGCATGGACATGATCGTACCGTTCGTCAACACCTCGCTCGACGTCAAGAACGGCAGCACGACGCTCTATGACGAGTCCATTCCCGGGCTCTCAGATTTGTATTTCGAGCCGCTCACGCTCTCGTGGCATGGCCAGCAGTACGACGCGGCCTTCGGCTATTCATTCTTCGCGCCCACCGCCTGCTCGTCGCCCGGCACGGCCAAGCCCGGCAAAGGTTTCTGGACGCACATGATCACCTTGGGCGGCACCGTTTATTTCGATGAGAAGAAGACGTGGTCGTTCTCGGCGTTGAACCGTTATGAATTCAACTCGGAGGAAAAAGATACGGGCATCACGCCGGGACAGGCGTGGACGATCGAATGGGGACTGAGCAAGGCGATCCGGCCGACGGTGGAGATCGGCCTCGCGGGCTACTATCAGTTGCAAACCACGACCGACTCGGGCGCCGGAGCGTCGAGTGCGCGTGATCAGGTGGTGGCCGTCGGTCCGGAGATCACGGCGATTTGTCCCAAGCTGAAACTGATGACCTCGCTCCGTTACCTGCGCGAATTCGCGGCCGAAGACCGCACGGAAGGCAACGCGGTCACAGTTACATTTACCCGCCGATTTTAATCAGTGCCGGCCCTAAACGATTGGGCGGGCGGGAGCGATCCTGCCCGCTCAGTTTTTGTGGTTCGCGACTTTTCATTCATCGCATTCCGAGCATCAATTTTCTTGCGTTCGCCGAGCGCGGGCGCCAAACAGACTGCGTGCAAAGGGTAATCGGCAGCTGCATCGTTCTCACCGCGTCCATCATCTCGCTGG
>CAYWCK010000366.1:0-5363 GCA_964456685.1 uncultured Bifidobacteriaceae bacterium
CCGTGGGGCGAGCGCAGCCAGGCCAGCCGCCCGCGCCCGAGGCCGGCCGCCAGCTCGGCCTGCTCCTCGGGCGGGGAGAGCACGTCGCTGTCGATGGCCACTACCAGCGTCGGGACCCGGATCCCGGCCAGGGCGGCCGCCAAGGTCAGCGCGTCAATGGCGCGGCCGTTCCAGGCTTCGTCCCATTTCAAAAGGATCCAAAGAATGGCGACCATTTGTAAAACCGTGGCGATCTTGCCCAAGAGACGGGGGCGCACCTTGACTTTGCCGACGGTGAGATGAATCACGCCCAAGCCGATCAGGAGAATGACGTCGCGCCCAATGATCGTGCCCGAAAGCCAGAAAGGAATCTGGCCGAGTTGCGGGCCGTGATCGAAGCTCAGCAGCACCACGCCGGAAACCAGCAACAGTTTATCCGCCAGCGGATCGAGGATCGTGCCTAACTCACTCCATTGATGATAGTGCCGCGCAATGTAGCCATCCACGCCATCACAAATCGAGGCGACGGCAAAACAGAGGATGGCCGCCAGGCGGTAACCTTCGTTGCCAGTCTTGCCGTAATAGATCACCGCCATGACGAAAAACGGGATCAACAAAATGCGCAGGATGGTAACTTTGTTGGCCGTCGTCATGGAATCTGGCGGAGGAAACTTGCCAAGGATTCCGCCCCATGGCCACCCCCAAAGTGCAATTTCCGGATTGCCAAATCTCTGCGTCGCGCCAAGCATCGGCTTTGAATCACCATGTCCGATAGTCCGGAAAAACCAGATGCTGGCGCCGGCGACCCCCGCGCGGTGGAGGATTTTGTACGCTGGGATGAAGAATTGATGGCGACTGGTATTGCCTCGATCGACGAGCAGCACAAGGAGTTGATCGCCCGGCTCAACGCGCTCCACCGGGCGCACGTGCTCGGCGCCGAAACCGACGAAGTCAAACGGATGCTCAAATTTCTGGGCGAATACGTGCAACGCCATTTTCAGGACGAGGAGAAGTTGATGGACGAGCGGCGCTGCCCGTTGCGCGGCGATAATCGGTCGGCGCACGCGCGCTTTCTGCATCAGTATCAAGAGCTGGTGGCAATGTATTCGCTCGACCCGGACACCGACCAGATGGAGTCCGAAATCAAAAGCATGGTGGCCCGCTGGCTGACCACGCACATCTGCAAGGTGGATGTTTCGCTGCGCCACTGTCCGCCGCCGGAGCCGAAGAAATGATCAGCCCACCCACCTCGGCAGCCACGTTTTCCCAAAACGACGGTGGAAAATTTTTGCCGCCGGAGTAGGAAATGTTCGCCACGCGACGAAGGGAATGACATAATTTCCATCAATCATGGCGACGCAAACGAACCAAACTCTCGTTGGAATCCTGATGGGCAGCGACTCAGACTGGCCGGTGATGAAAGCCGCCGCGGATGCGCTGCGTGAATTCGATATCGTCTCGGAGGCAAAGGTCATCTCCGCCCACCGCACACCGCGCGACTTGGAGCAATATGCTGCCACCGCTCGCGAGCGCGGACTACGCGTCCTGATCTGCGGAGCTGGCGGCGCGGCCCACCTGCCCGGGGTCACGGCGGCGTTTACAACCTTGCCGGTCATTGGCGTCCCCATCATGGGCAAGGCGCTGGATGGAATGGACGCGCTGCTTTCCATCGTTCAAATGCCGCCCGGAGTACCTGTGGCCACGGTCGGCGTAAATTCCGCCAAGAATGCGGGCTTGCTGGCCGCCCAGATCATCGGATCGGGCGATGCCGCAATGAGCGCGAAACTCGACGCGTTCAAACTGAAACTCGCCGAGGAATCCCGCGCCAAGAACAAAACCCTGCTAGCTTAACCCAGCGCGATGCAAAAACTCATCGCCGGCGTTCACAAGTTTCGCAGCGACGAATTCGGTCGTTACCGGGCCCTCTTTCGCAAACTTTCGACCGCGGGCCAGAAGCCGCACACGCTGTTTATCACGTGTTCAGATTCGCGTGTCCTCGCAGAATTAATAACCCAAAGCCAGCCGGGCGATTTGTTCGTGGTCAAGAACGTGGGCAACATCGTCCCCCACGCGCAGGTGACGGGCAGCACCAACTCAACGGCGGCGGCGATCGAGTTTGCGGTGGAGGTGCTGGAAGTCAGCGATCTCGTGGTGTGCGGCCATTCCCAGTGCGGCGCCATGAACGCATTGCTGCTCCCGGAGCCAGCGCAAACGTCCATGCCTCACCTGGCGGAATGGTTGCGTGTCGCCGCACCGGTCAAACGCATCATCGAGACGGAATACCAGCATCTGACGGACGAAAGCGCCCGGTGCACGGCGGCGGCGGAAGAAAACGTATTGTTCGCGCTGGAGAACCTTCACTCGTATCCCTGCGTGCAAAGGCGGCTGGCGGACGGCTCACTGCATTTGCACGGTTGGTTCTTCAAGATTGCGACGGCGGAGCTTTTCGCCTACGACCCGGTGACGACCCAGTTCTCGCCGCTGGTGGAAAAATAGCAGCCGCATCGTCAGCTACTCGTCCAGCAGACTCAGCAAACGTCGGCGAGCCGCGGCCAACCCTTTGTAGAGTGCCATTGCCTCCGGCATGGTGACCAAGGCTCGATGCAGTCCGGCGCGAGCCGCAGCGTTGGCTTTCACGTCCGCGAGCGAATGGTTCACCACGCGGATGCCAAACAGAATTCCCCTCGCCGCTGGTAAGGCGATCAAGGCCTGATGCTCCACACGTAACCAGACATCCTCCAGCCCCACGGCTGCGTCGAGGCGCGGAAGATTTCGGTCCGGATGCTGATTCAATTCCGCCGAACGCGCCAAACCCCAATTAACCCGCAGAGATGCCTGACCCGGCTTGAGAACGGCGAGAAACTTGTGGATGCCAGCACCGATGGCGGTATTGAGTTGCGGCACGGGGCCGTGGATCGACTCAATCGTCTGACCCAGCTTGTCGCTTAGCCGCCAGGAGGACGGGAAGCAAACACACCCACCACGCAAACGGATCTCGCCGTTCGTTTCGAGTTTCAAGAGCAGAAAGTCGGGCTCCCAAAACTCGCCCAAGGCGAGACATGCTTGACTGGGTGAAGCACCAGCGACGAACCGGCGTCCCGTCCATTCGTTCGCCAACTGACGGGCTTCCTGCAAAAGCGGCTCGGCTTCCGGTTGCAGGGCCACGTAAGAATCCGGGTCGAATTGCAGCCAATGGTGCCGTTGCCGCATCAACATCACGTGGTCATCGGTTGGCGAAAAGAAGGTCGCCGCATCCCCCCGCGAAAACCGCAGCGCGAAGCGGTAATCTTCGTCGGGAAATATTTCGGCGAGGTTCATGCGTTGCCCCACGGAGCAGGGTCATCTTTGCCTAGTCACGCGCCGGGCACAATGCTACTTTGCGCGCCGATTGAACATGAGCAATCCGTCCACCGAAAGCGCGCCGCCCACGGCGCCATCTGATTTCATCCGCGACCTTGTAGCCAAGCACGTCAGCGAGGGGAAATACCCGCGTATCCATACGCGGTTTCCTCCCGAGCCAAATGGCTATCTCCACATCGGCCACGCGAAAAGCATTTGCCTGAACTTCGGCATCGCGCGCGAGTTTGGCGGCGTGTGCAACTTGCGGATGGATGACACCAACCCGGCCAAGGAAGACGTCGAGTATGTTGAATCCATCCAGGAAGATGTCGCATGGCTGATCAGCGGCTGGGCGGCAGACAAGTATGGGTTGAAACCCAAAGGCCGGCAGCCTGAGACCGGTCAGGTCAATGGCCGGACAGATTTTCATCTTCCAGCCGTGGTAGCGCAATCGAACACCGATGCAACTCTGGAGCCGTTTTACGCCAGCGACTATTTCGACCAGCTTTACGAATACGCGCTCCAACTCATCAAGAAGGGCAAGGCGTATGTGTGCGACCTTTCACCCGCCGACACCGACAGTTATCGCGGCTCGCCAGATCGCCCCGGCAGGAATTCACCGTGGCGCAACCGCAGTGTGGAGGAAAATCTCGACCTGTTCACGCGGATGAAAAGCGGCGAGTTTCCGGATGGCACGCGGACGTTGCGCTCGAAGATTGACATGGCGTCGTCGAATATCTGGTTGCGCGATCCCCTGCTCTACCGCATCCGGCACGCAGCGCACCACCACACCGGCGACAAGTGGTGCATTTATCCAATGTACGATTTCGCCCACTGCCTGAGTGATTACATTGAGGGCATCACGCACAGCATTTGCACGCTGGAGTTCGAAGTGCATCGCCCGCTCTACGATTGGATTCTCGAATCGCTCGACCTGCCGCGTCCGCTGCCGCACCAGTACGAATTCGCCAAGCTCATCCCGAGTTACATGATCGTTTCCAAGCGGAAGCTGATCCAACTGGTGAACGACAAGATCGTGAGCGGTTGGGATGATCCGCGGCTCCCCACGATCAGCGGCATCCGCCGACGCGGCGTGACGCCCGAGGGGCTGCGCGCTTTCGCCATCGGCGTGGGGGTCACGAAGTATGTCAGCGTGACGGACATCGCCGTTTATGAGCATGCGATTCGCGAGGATTTGAACAAGCGCGCCTTGCGTCGGCTGGCGGTATTGCGTCCGCTGAAGGTAGTCATCACGAACTTTCCGGCCGGAAAAACGGAAGAACTCGATGCGGTGAACAATCCCGAAGACCAGAACGCCGGCAAAAGGAAAATTCCCTTCAGCAACGAGTTGTTCATTGAGCGGGATGATTTCATGGAGAACGCGCCGCCGAAGTTCTTCCGCCTTAAACCCGGCGGCGAAGTCCGGCTGAAGTACGCGTATATCATCAAGTGCGACGAGGTGGTAAAGGATGCCAGCGGCAATGTCACAGAACTACGCTGCACGGCCGATTTGGAGAGCAAAACGGGTGGCGCCACCGCCGGCCGAAAGGTCAAAGGGACGATTCACTGGGTCAGCGCGCCGCACGCAGTGGATGCTGAGTGCCGGCTTTACGATCGCCTGTTTACCGAAGCCGAGCCGGACAAAGACGGGCGGGATTTTCGCTCGGTCCTGAATCCCAAGAGCCTCGAGATCCTCACGGCGAAGTGCGAGCCTTCCCTGCGCGAGGCCAGAGCGGAGGAGCGTTATCAGTTCGAACGCCTCGCCTACTTTACCTTGGACAAGGATAGTAGCCCGGAGAAACCAGTCTTCAACCGCACGATCACGCTTAAGGACACTTGGGCTAAAGAGGCGCATAAAGGTTGAATTAAACAGCCTCGTCCGGACACAGCCAATCATCGGAAGCCACCCTCCTCGCGGGTCTCTCATGCGTGACGGCGTGCCCCAATTCAGGCCACCGTCCCGAGACACAAGGTCCGCTTTTGCCGCGCGCAAGGGCGACTGGCGCACGATGGTTTCCGAACACAGCGCTCAACCCGATTATTCC
>CAYWCK010000367.1:0-5354 GCA_964456685.1 uncultured Bifidobacteriaceae bacterium
GGCCCGGCGGGCAGCACGGCGATAGGAGCGATGCCCCCCGGCAGAGCAGCAGGAGGCCGGAATTTTCCATCCTTACCCGTGGTGGTAGTCGCCACGGCATCCATCGCCACCAACGTTTCTGGCTCCGCGAGCGCGCCCGTAACGAAGCTCACCGCCGGCTTAAAGTGGCCGGAAAACTTGGCGGCCAGCGCGGCCCGCACCGCTAGCAGATCCAGATCGCGTGCGAGATAAACATTCAGTTTGGCAGCCCGTGACAGACTGGAATCAGCCGTGTGCAACAACTGGTCGAGCTTTTCCAGAACGGCTTCAGTTTGGCGGCGTGCGTCTTTCGGGCTGGTGATTTTCCCGCTTGGGTTCATGGCGAAGACCTGCGCGGTATGCACCAGCGGCGCGGCGTCCACCGCGACCGCCAGCGAGGAGCCGCTCGCATCGTCAGGCTCAAAGCAATTCAACCCAGCCGCGCGGCTGCTCACGAGTGCGCACAAAGCGAGGAACAGAACCGAAGCAAAATACTTTTTCATAGGCGACAACATGGCGGCGCCACTGAACCGGGACACGGGCGATTCCGCAAGGACAAACACACCGAATCCCTCTGGAGCAAATTTATTCCGCTGGCTTGCTTGAACAAGCGACTTCGCCATCCTAGGTCGCATGACGGCGACTGGACATTCGCTTGCGAAAATCAATTCGCTTCTGCGCGAGGACTTTGTTCGCCTCGTTGGCCCGGTGTTCGAACACTCGCCGTGGATTGCGGAGGCGACTTGGCCGCAGCGGCCGTTTGCGAGCGTGGAGGAATTGCATCGCGCCCTTTGCCGGACGGTCACGGACGCGGGCGAAGCCAAGCAATTGGCACTGATTCGCGCGCATCCCGATTTGGGCGGACGGCTCGCGTTGGCGGGCGGGCTGACGACGGAATCCACGCAGGAGCAGGCCAGCGCTGGCTTGAACCAACTCACGCCGGAGGAAATCACGTTGTTCCAGCAGAACAATGCTGCTTACCAGGAGAAGTTCGGTTTCCCGTTCGTCATCTGCGCGCGGCTTAACAAAAAGGAGGCGATCTTGAACGGGTTCCAGGCTCGCCTGAACCATTCACGCGAGCAGGAGATCACCGCCGCGTTGGCGGAGATTTTCAAAATTGCCGAGTTACGCCTGCGCGATTTAATCTCCTGACCATGCCCGCCAAACTCAGCACGCACGTTCTGGACACCGCCCATGGTTGCCCGGCGCAAGGGATGAAGATCGAACTCTGGTCGCGCGCGGACGGCACGGCACGCCTGCTCAAAGCCGTCCAGACGAACGCCGATGGCCGGACGGATTCGCCGTTGCTGAATGCGGAAGAAATGCGCACCGGCGATTACGAGTTGGTGTTTCACATTGGCGATTACTTCGCGGGAAAATCTGCCGCCGCAACTGGGCTACGTTTTCTCGATCTGGTGCCCGTCCGCTTCGGCATTGCGGATGCGAGCGCGAGCTACCACGTTCCCCTGCTCTGCTCGCCGTGGAGTTATTCGACTTACCGCGGGAGTTAACCTTCACATGTCGCCTACCGACCTTGCCCGTCAGGTGATGCAGCGCCTCGAAGCGCTCGCGCAAATCAGCGACGAAGCCGGGAAACTCACGCGCACCTTCGCCTCGCCGGCGATGCGGCGCGCGAACGAACTCGTCGGGTCGTGGATGCGCGAAGCGGGCATGAGCGTGCGCGTGGATGCCGTGGGAAATTTGATCGGCCATTATCCGGCCGCGCAACCGGACGGGAAAATCTTCTTGCTCGGTTCGCATCTCGACACCGTGCCGAATGCGGGAAAATTCGACGGCCCGCTGGGAGTGCTGGTCGCCATCGCCTGCGTGCAGGAACTCCACGAGCGGAAATTGCGCCTTCCGTTCGCCATCGAAGTCGTTGGCTTCGCCGACGAAGAAGGCGTGCGTTTTCAATCCACTTATCTCGGCAGCCGCGCGCTGGCCGGGAGTTTCGATCCGGCAGATTTGAAGCGCACCGATTCGCGCGGTGTCACCATGGCCGACGCGCTCCGCGAGTTCGGCGGAAATCCCGACGCCATCGCCAGCACGAAGCTGGATGCAGGCCGCGTAATTGGCTACGCGGAAGTTCACATCGAGCAAGGGCCGGTGCTGGAGAAAAAAAATCTCGCGGTCGGAGTGGTCTCGGCGATTGCCGGCCAGACGCGCGCAAAAATTTCATTTCTTGGCGAAGCCGGGCACGCCGGCACAATGCCGATGAACCTGCGGCGCGACGCGCTGGCCGCGGGGGCAGAATTCATTCTCGCCGCGGAGTCGCTCGCGCAAAATCGCGGCGGCCTGGTGGCTACCGTGGGCGAAATCACCGCGTTGCCCGGCGCGAGCAATGTCATTTCAGGCGAAACGCGGCTCAGTCTCGATGTGCGCCATCCGGACGATGCAGTCCGAGTGAAAGCCTGCGCGGAATTGCAGCAGCGCGCTGGGGAAATCGCGGCGGAACGTGGCGTGACTTTGAATTGGGAAACGGTGCATCAAACGCCCGCGACGATTTGCGACCGGAAACTCACGCTCGCTCTGGAAACCGCCGTGAAGCGTCATCAAGCGGACGCGCCGTTGCTGACCAGCGGCGCGGGTCACGACGCCGCGGCGCTGTCGGCGATCTGTCCGGTTGCGATGTTGTTCGTGCGCTGCCAAGGTGGCATCAGCCACCACCCCGCCGAGTCGGCCAGCGAGGCGGATGTCAACGTCGCCATCGCCGTGATGCACGATTTCATTTCCCAAATGGCGAGCCCGCTATGAAATCAGGCAATGGCTGCAATTCTGTGGCGTTCTCCCTCACCCTGCCCCTCTCCCGCTGGGAGAGGGAAACGCAGACGAGCGCTGTGTGCGCTTCCGATACGGTTGGTGTAAATCCCGTCGCACGCCATTTTCTGAGGCGGAAGACGATCCTCCCTCTCCCAGCGGGAGAGGGAGAGCGAAGGGAAATATGAAGTCACTCGACCTCATCTTGAGCGGCGGCACGGTGGTTACCCACGAAGGCGAACAGGCGTGTGATGTCGGAATTGCTGATGGCAAAATCGCTTTGCTCGATCAGGCAATCGCTGATTCGGCCGGTGAAGTCATTGACGCGCGCGGTCTGCACATTTTTCCCGGACTGATCGACGCCCACGTTCACTTCAATGACCCGGGCCGCGCGGAATGGGAAGGAATTGATACCGGCTCCAGCGCCCTGGTCGCGGGCGGTGGCACGATGTTCTTCGACATGCCGCTCAACTCTCATCCACCGACGATTGATGCCGCAAGCTTCCCAGCCAAATTGAACGCTGCGCAAACCAAGGCGCACGTGGACTTCGGGCTGTGGGGCGGGCTGGTCCTCGGGAACCAAGACAACCTCGAAGAGCTGGCCGACTGCGGCGTCGTCGGCTTCAAGGCGTTCATGTGCGACAGCGGGATTGCGGATTTCCTTTCGGTGGACCACCACGTCTTGCGCGCCGGGATGAAACGCATTGCGAAGCTCGGCAAACTTGTGGCGGTGCACGCGGAGAGCGAAGCCCTCACCCGCGAACTGACGCAGCAAGCGATCGCGACCGGTCAGACGACGCTGCGGGCATATCTCGACTCGCGCCCGGTGCGCGCCGAATTGGAAGCCATGAGCCAGGCGATCGAGTTCGCGGGCGAAACCGGCTGTGCCCTGCATATCGTCCACGTGAGTTGCGGTGCGGGCGTGGCCTTGGTGACCGAAGCGAGGCAGCGCGGCGTCAATGTCACCTGCGAAACCTGCCCGCATTATCTCGTGCTGACCGAGGACGACTTTCAGCGTCTGGGGGCCCCGGCCAAATGCGCCCCACCATTGCGGCCGAAGGCTGAACAAGACTCGCTCTGGGAGGCTGTGCGCAATGGCCACGTGGCAACCATCGGCTCGGATCATTCGCCATCGCCGCCCGAAATGAAGGCGGACGCGGACATCTTCCGGGTCTGGGGCGGCATCGCCGGAGTGCAACACACCCTGCCCTTGCTGCTAACCGAAGGTGGCGTGGCGCGTAACTTGGCCCATTCTTTGATCGCGCGGCTGACTTCCTTCAATGTGGCGGAACGATTCCGTCTGCCGCCCAGCAAGGGACGGCTTGCAGTCGGCGCGGATGCCGACCTGTCGCTGTTGGATGCACGGCAGACCTTCGAGGTTCACGCGGAGGATTTGCTATATCGCCACAAGATCAGCCCCTATTTCGGCCGCGCGTTGACAGGCCGGGTGGTTCGCACCATCCTGCGCGGCAGGACGATATTCCATGACCGACGAATCATCGGGCCGCCCGGCGGCAGATTCGTGGAACCGTTGCGGAACTGAATCGTCCCACAGGAACACGAAAGCAACCATGGCAGAAATTTTCGGCTCCACCCGCACGGTGATCAAATCGCGTTACGCGCTCATCACTCCCGATGGCTTTGTCCCCAGCGTCCTCGCCGGTTGGAAGAATGCGGTGTGCGTGGTCAACCTCTCGCCCGTGATGATCGGCCCGCGGTTCACGCAATTGCACATCACGCTCAACCAGGATGGCGTGGGCGAAGGCAACACGGGCGCCCACCAATATTTCATTTACGTCATCGAAGGCAGCGGGACGATCGGCCTTGAAAACAAACGTCCGCGCCTCGAAGCCGGCAGTTTCGTGTATTTGCCGCCCGGCAAGGACATGCAGGTCAAGAACGCCAGCGCCGCGCCGCTCAAGCTGCTGATTTTTCAGAAGCCGTACGAAGTGGTCAAAGGCCTGCGCGCCCCCGACACCGTGATCGGCCACGAGCGGGAGGTGAAAGGTCAGCCATTCCTTGGCAACCAGGACGCGCGCTTGCAAGTGCTGTTACCCGACGATGCGGCGTTCGACATGGCGGTGAACATCTTCACGTATCAACCGGGCGCGACGCTGCCGTTCGTGGAAACACACGTCATGGAGCACGGGCTGTTGATGCTAAAGGGTCAGGGCATTTACCGATTGGAGAACGATTATTATCCCGTCATCGCCGGCGACGTGATCTGGATGGGTTCGTTCTGTCCGCAATGGTTCGTGGCGATGGGCAAAACGCCGGCGAGCTACATTTACTACAAGGATGTGAATCGCGAGCCGATGTGAAGCCGATCACTTCGATTCAATTTTTGGTGCTTCTGTGGTTGGCTAATTTCACTTTCATCTGCGCATGCCAGGCGGAGCAATATGTGCTTCTGACCGCAGAGATCCGAACGGAGACCTGGAAGTGGAAGCTTAACTCCGACGGGAACAAGTACCGCTACTTGGTCGAAGATGAGCCGGGAATTTCCTCTACACGATACAATGTGCGCTGCGTGGTGGGTAAGGACACCTGGATGGTGGAAAGCGACGGCTTTGCCCAGA
>CAYWCK010000368.1:0-5336 GCA_964456685.1 uncultured Bifidobacteriaceae bacterium
CTCAGTTTGACTATTTTTCTCCGAAGTTTCTCAAGATGTGCGGCGAACTAAATATCGGTGTTGTATTGTCCCGCTACTGGCTATCGAAGCCTTGGAGTTACTATGTTGGAAAAACTAAAAGTTGACGTTTGCCGAGCCAACCTTGACCTCGTCGCGAAAGGTTTGGTCCTCGAAACCTGGGGCAACGCCAGCGGCGTGGATCGCGAGCGCGGCGTGATGGTCATCAAGCCGAGCGGCGTGCCGTACGATGGCATGAAGCCGAAACACATGGTTTGCGTTTCGTTGGCGACGGGCAAAGTCGTGGAAGGCAAACTCAAGCCGAGTTCGGACACGGATACGCATTTGGCGTTGTATCGCGCCTTCCCCAAGATCGGTGGCATTGTCCACACGCACAGCCTTTACGCGACGGCTTGGGCACAGGCCCAGCGCGGGCTGCCGAGTTACGGCACGACACAGGCGGATTACTGGTACGGCGACGTGCCGTGCACCCGGCTGCTGAAGCCAGCCGAAATCAAAGACGATTACGAAACGAACACCGGCCACGTCATCGTGGAGACGTTCAAGAAGTTGAAGTTCGATCCGATACAACATCCCGCCGTGCTGGTAGCGAGTCACGGCCCGTTCACGTGGGGCAAAGATGTGGCGGACGCGGTCCACAACGCCGGCGTCCTAGAATTCATAGCGCAACTCGCGAGCGAAACGTTACGCATCAATCCAAAGTTGAAGCCGATGCAAACCGTGCTGCTCGACAAGCATTTCCTGCGCAAGCACGGTCCGAAGGCGAGTTACGGGCAACGTTAAGGCAGGGACTCAACAAACCTTGACGGTCTCCAAGCCAAGCAGCGAGCCGAGTTTCTGAATGCGGTCGGCAACGCGCCCCACGCCGACGGCACAGTGATGCGCCGGCCCGTGGACGTTCCAGTGCTCAACAAATTTTCGCGCCCCGACCGGGAAACGATATCGGCTGTTGGTGTTGCCAATCTCCAGAATCGGACCGGGAACGGATTCGCCCTCCGCCACCAGCAGCTTCAGCTTTCCATCCACGGTTTGCACCACCGACAACAGGGTTACCGGGCCGTGCTGGACAGACATCTCAACCGAGAGGCCGCGCCCGACTTTGCCATGATAGACTTTGAGCGGGCGAACCTTGGTTTTGCCCTGGGCGATCTTGATGTGCCCCGGACCGTCGTGCCCCATGAGCACAACATCGTCGTTGAAGTCCATCGCGTAGTGCTCGGTGAACGAACCGCCCGCGCCGAAGGCATCCATGATCTTCATCGCCTGCGCGTTCTTGATTTCATATTCGCCGGCGACTGGCACACCCCGCGCGGTGAGCAAGGAGTTGCCGAGAATAATCGAACTGATGGCATCCTCGTTCTCGGCATTGCCCGTACCCATGTAGTAATAGGCGAGCGAACCCAGGTCATGTTCCTTCACAAGGCGATCGAGCCCGACCGAAGTCCGCGCGGCGCGGGCCAATTCCGAACGCGCACAATCTGATTGCACGTCAAACACCCGCTCGAACAACTGCACGCGGGCCTTGATTTGCGCAGCGGTAACCTCCCGTCGCAATGCCGCCAGTTCGTCCACTTCCACAATCTCCATGTGCCCGCCAAAGCTCGCGCAGTGCTGCGTCAGGTCGGAAGCGATGTCGAGCATGCCGCAATAGTAATGTCCCATCAGCCCGAGCCGGTTATGCGCCATGATGCCCGCAACCCGCGCCGCTTCCATCCACGCGTCCACCTGGCTCCAGCACAGCGGATCGTCATGGAGCATGCCCGTGACTTGTTGAAAGGGAATTCGCGCCCGGTTGAACACATTGGCAATCTCCGGCACCGGGCAGGCGGCACAGTGCGCAAGCCATTCGCCCGTCATGGCGGTGCGATCGCCCATTTGATTGAAGTTGGCGTAATCGATCGCCGGCGCGGGTTGCAGATTCAGAATGATGACCGGCACCTTCGCGCGTTGCACCACTGGCAGGACCGTTGAAGAAAGCGCATAGGTGGTTACATGCAGGAAGATCAGGTCCACGTCCGCCTGGCGGAATTTGTGCCCGGCCGTGAATGCTTTGGGCGGCGAATCCACGAGCCCCAAGTTCACAATCTCGACTCCCGGGCGCGCGAGTTTGCCCTCCACCACTTGCAAATAGCCTTCCAAGCGGCGCTTCAGCCCTTTGAATTGCGGCCAGTAGGCATCCAATCCAATTCCGAACAGTCCGATCTTGGTAGTGTGTCGCATAAGCGGTATCGCAATTCCCTTCAAGTCGATCAGAGTCCGCGAGTTGATTTTTTTGGTGGGGCGAGGTCCTTGGATGTCGCCAGCGCGATGACCCGACCTTCATCCCCAACCGCGCAGTAAAAATGATAAACCACGCCACGGTACCGAATGACCCATGGCTTGTGTGCGTAGGTTTGGTCCCACGGCTGGCTTGGCTCGATAAGATGCGGCCCTGCCCATTTCGTCCAATGAATCAGATCGCGTGAACAGGCAAATGTGTCGAAAGCCTTGGGCTGGTAAAACGCACCGAAATAAAACATCACCCACAGATCACCGATTTTTACGACCTGCGGGTCGCCCGAAATGCCAGACTTCGGGCCATTATCAATCACCGGCTCGCGGCCAAATCGTTTCCAGTGCCGCATGTCATCAGAAACCGCCATGCCGATGCGTTCGGTCCAGACATTGGTCGCCTCGCGGGCGTTGTAAAACATCACGAAGCGATGCCCGGTGCTGCGGGAGGGATCGAGCAGGATGTGGCTTTTGAACAGGGTGTCATGCTCAAACCAACGGGCATCCGAATCGAGTGGCCCCAAAACTGGTTCGCGGCCGACTCTTGCCCACGCGCGCGGAGAAGTCGGATCAGCGGCGGCGGCCAGACCAATCGAAAGGGGTGGCGTTTCGTAACCGGTCTTCGCGCCGCCCAGATAGGACATCCAATATTTGCCGTCCTGCTTGAGCAACGTCGCCGGGTGGTTCCACCGGACATCCACCAAAGCCAACCCGCCCGCGGCTTGCTCGGCATCCCAACCCGCGCCAGCCGGCTGGAGCACGGCACCAAGACTCTGCCACTTCAAGAGATCGTCGCTGACCGCCAGTCGGGTTTCGTAACCACGCCCGCCAAAAGCGATGTACACCATCCACCATTTGCGATGGTGACGAAACACATTGGGACAATCCACCTTCTCCGCAGCCGTGCCGCGCAACACAATGCCGTACTTAAATGGCGTCTTAACCTGCTCATAGATTTGCTGCATCGACCGCGCGTCCACTGTCGTCTCAGCCGCGAAGACTGACGGGATCAAGGCCAGCATTGCTGCCAGCAGCATGAAGAAAATCCGCGGGCAGTTGCCGCCTCGACCCCGGGCCCAAACCCTGGTTGGCAAAACGTCCGCAGCAATGAAGAAGTGAGCCCGCATCCCGTTGAAGCCGACTGTAAGCAATGAAGGACGCGACGACAAGCGGTCGAATCTCACCAATCGTGTCAGGCTGGA
The DNA here is from genome assembly GCA_964456685.1 of uncultured Bifidobacteriaceae bacterium. GTDB lineage: Bacteria > Verrucomicrobiota > Verrucomicrobiia > Limisphaerales > JADLHS01 > CAYWCK01. Next base: position 3,492 of record CAYWCK010000368.1, read on the forward strand.
GTCAATAGCCGCCGGTGTGGGTAAGTTTGGCCGTCTGCGCCAAGACACCTTCAGCCGGCAACAGCAGGCGAACCTTTTCCACCAAGGCGGCCAGATCATATGGCTTCATCAGGATGCCAGCGGCCCCGAGTGAACGCGCGCGATCCTCCAGATCATCCCCGCCGTAGCCGGTCGCTACCAGCACCACCGCCGAGCTGTCCACGATCCGGAGTTTCTCCAGGCATTCCCAACCACTCATGCCCGGCAAACCAAGATCCAAGACCACCAAGCTCGGGCGACGGGCACTGGTGCTATAGGTTTTCAACGCGCTGGGAGCGTCCGGCTCCGACAGGACGTGGAAACCCATCCGGCCAAGGACACGCAAGAGGGCCTTCCGCAGAGGTTCTTCGTCATCCACCACCAGAATCGTCGGTGGAATGAAAGCTTCATCTTTTGCGCCGCTCGCCACGGTCCGCAGATCGGCAGTTACCTCGCTAACGGCTGGCAAATGAATATCGAAACGTGTCCCGATTCCAACCTGGCTTTCGCAAATAATGTCGCCCAGGTGTTCCTTCACGATGCCAAACACCACAGACAAACCGAGTCCGGTGCCTTTCCCCACACCACGAGTGGTGAAGAACGGTTCGTAAATCCGATCCATCGTCTGCCGGTCCATGCCGTGGCCATTGTCACCGAAGCTCAAGCAAACGTAATCGGTTGCCGAGGCGGCTCCAGTGCCGCGGGGACAATTGATCGTCCGAATGCTGATCTCCCCTCCGTCCGGCATCGCCTGCGCACTGTTCATGGCCAGATTCACCAGCACCTGCTGCAACTGGTCAGCGTCCGCCTTGATCTTTTTCAGATCGGGCGCGAGTTCGAGGCGAATAAGCACATTTTTGGGCAACGTCCGATTCAGCAGCGCCCGCATGCTCGTGATGACGTCATTCAAATTTAGCGGCACTTTCTCCGTCCACTGCGCCCCGCGGCGGCTGAACGTCAACATCTGCCGCGTCAAAGTCCCGCCCCGCTTGGCCGCCTCGAGAATGGACCGAATCTCCGCTTGATCCGCGCTATCTTGATCTCTGGTCATCCGCAACAGCTCCGCGGAGCCGAGCACCGCCTGCAACAAATTGTTGAACTCATGGGCCACGCCTCCGGCCAACGTTCCCACGGCCTCCATTTTCTGAACGTGGCGCAATTGCGCTTCCAATTGCTTCTGCTCCGTCAAATCCCGCGCCACCTGCACAATCTGCGTGACCCGCCCATCGGCCGAGCGAATCGGAGACGCTGAAATGAGCCGGACACTGGCGGGTAGCTTGTATTTGATTTCCGCCGTATTGGCCTGCCCGGTTTTCAGAACCCGAGCGACCGGACAATTCGGCCCGGGTTGAGTCAGCCCTTCAAACAACTCGTAACTGTGCCGACCGAGAATAGAGGTTATCGGCAAACCCAAAGCCGAAACGGTGGCGGCGTTCGCTTGCAGAATCCGATGTTCGCCATCCACGACCGTCACCAGATCATGGATTGAGTTGAAGGTCTTTTCCCAGGCTTCCTTGGCCTGCCGGGTCTCTTCTTCCTTTTGCCGCAGTTCCCGCGCGGTTTCCGCCGCCCGCAACATGTAACGCAGCCGATGAATCTCAATCACCCAATTGATCGGCTTCGTCACGAATCCCGTCGCGCCGGCTTCATACGCCTTGTGGATTGCTTCCGCGTCCTCCAGAAATGTCATCATCAACACCGGCACATCCTGTCCGCCTAGCTGCGTTCGAAGTCGGGCACAGAATTCAAAACCGTTCATCCCGGGCAACATCACATCCAACACCACCAAATCGACAACCCGGCTCGATTCATCCAGCAATGGAATTT
>CAYWCK010000369.1:0-5323 GCA_964456685.1 uncultured Bifidobacteriaceae bacterium
TTTCTGTTGCAGGAGCTGGGAGATCAGCCGGTCGCGCTGCTCACGGATTTCGCGCGAGTTTTCAACATGGAAGTTGACGGCAGCGACTGCGTTGGTGAGCAGCATGTTGGTAACCGCGCGATAATGGCTGGCCAGCGGGCCGCGGACGAAATCGAGGAGGTTTTTCAACGGGAGGTAAATCTCGGAAGCGGCCCCAAATTCCATCTGCAAGATATCCGCGGTTTCAACGAGGTCTTTCTCGGGGTCCACGGTGGGCTTGCGATCCATGCCGCCTTTGGGGTCGAGCAGCTGGCCGCGGAGGATGTTCGCCATTTGTTGCAGGTCCAGCCGGATGCGCTCGGTGCTGCTGTTCAGGCGCTCGGCGCGCAGTTCCGCGGCGGAGCGCTTGCTTTCCAGCCACAAGGTCAGGCCCATCCCCACCAACAGGACGAGGATCATGACCGTTTGGGCGGTGTTCAACCGGTGACGAAAAGTGCTTTTATTCATGCCGGGGAAAGCTCAAGCCGGAGAGCCGTCTTGCGCGCGGAGATCAATGTTTGTCGCCGTGGGCTCATCGCAATCGAAATTCAACTTTGCTGCTCCGCCATCATCAGGCCGGGCGACCGGAAAAACAAGCAGCTTTCGGACGCCTCCCGGGTGTGGCTGTGCAAAAAGTCTTGGTCTCCGGCGCAGGTCTCTTTACGCTCCGCGCCAGTTAATCACGAATGAAACTTGATCCGGCGGACATCGCCTACTTCAAACGCGGAGAAGTGGAGAATCCCACATTTTGGTGGCGCATGGGCGGCAAGCCCGATTTCACCGGCAAAGATGTGCTGGATGTTGGTTGCGGGCTCGGCGCGTTGTGTGCCGACATGGCCGCCGGCGGTGCCACCCGGGTGGTGGGGCTGGATACCGAATCCAAGCTCATCGAATTTGCCCGCGATTACACGGCCGAGGCTTTTCCGAAGTACCGCGGCGTGCTGGAGTTTTATGATCAGGATCTTTCCCGATTTAATTCCGGCTTGTTCGACGTGATTGTTTCCAAGGATTCCTTCGAGCACATCATGGATTTGGAAGGGATGATCCGCGAAATGAAGGTGCGCCTGAAGCCGGGCGGACGGATCTATTCGGGTTTTGGTCCTCTCTACAACAGTCCGTTTGGCCATCACGGACGCGTCGCCACGTTCCTGCCCTGGCGCCAATTTCCTTGGGCGCATTTGTGGGAAAAGGAGGAGCGGATTGTTGCCCGCCTCAACCGGCTCCGCGAGCGCGGCGAAAAAGTTTTCACCTACAGCGATGCGCGGATCACCTCCATCCGCGACCTTGGTTTGAGCATGTATTCCCTGGCCGAATATCGCCGGTTTATTTACGGCAGCGGTTTGAAGGTGGTGCGGTTCGGGGTGAATCAGAGTACCAGCCCGCTCTCCAAGGTCCTCTCCGTTCTGCGGCGGCTGCCGGGCTTGGAAGAATACTGCACGCACAACATCTATTGCATCCTCGAACGGCCGGCTTGAGGCCGGTGGGAGGCCGACGCGGCTGCCCGCGTTGCTGGGATTTGCCATTGCCTTAACTCGCGATGTTCCTACGATGCCGGCGCAATCTGCCAATGTTGCAAACGATGATTTCGTCAAACACTCCTGCCGCGCCAAAGGTCGCTACGGCCTTTGGCTGGGTGCTGCTTGTAGTTGCAACCGTGCTTTGCGGTTGTGGGAAGGCGGGAGGCGACCGGGCCAGCGGAAACCCAACCGGCAGGGCAACCGAGACGGCCGCCTATTGGACACGTTTTGAAAGGGGCGCGAGCTTTGGTTCAGGCATCGAAGCCCTGAACTCGCCGGTTTACGCCGGGCCTGTGCCCAGCAAACATTTGTATGCGGCGCTCGCCGATATCGCGGATGCGGAGCACATGCGTGGGCGGACCGTTCTGAGCCTGCCGACGACGGGCGTCGCTTCCGAACTGGTGAGTTATACCGATGCGTTTGGCAAGTCACGTCTGGCTCTCGCTGAACTGATCCGCGCTTACGTCGAACTGGCCAAGGAACTCGAGGACGTTGGCGGCAAGGCCGCACTGGACGGCGCGAGGTTGAAGCGACTGTTGGATCAAGGCCCGAATAATATAGGAGGTGTTATCTTGTCCGGCATGACGAACGCAGTCAGTGATTCGGCCCGCGAAACGGCATCTTTGCGTGAGTCCGCCCGGCAGTTGGAGGCGCGCGCTGCCGGAGTGCTCGCCGAAATCGCGCGCTTGCGTGACGAGGAGCCGAAACTTCTCGCGCAACTTGCCAGCCGGTTTCAGCAGAATTTTGCGCCGCGCACGCCGCCGCACGCATCCATTGAGAACAGTCCGGGCCGGGAATTCTTCCTCGAGGAAAGCCAGATCGTCGTTACGCTGATGGGGCAAAGCGTGGGCGGATTGGTGACCGGCTGGACTTTTGAAGACCCCCGCGAGATCAAGTCCTTCAAGATTCTTGCCGCCACAAATCACAGCCCCGTCTTGGGGGCTTATGAAGTTCGGGCGCACGTGCAGGGGCTGCGGACGGGCCAGGAACGGGATTTTCACCTCGAACTCACCTACGGTCGGCTCTACACCCGGTGGGTGCTGCTGGAACTGAAAGAATTGCGCTGACCGCAGGCGTGCCCTGGATTACTCCGCTGCGGTCACTGGTCGGTGACGCAATCCAAGGCCTGGTTTGGCACCCGTGTACTCGCTGTTCCGGATTACCGGCACGCCATTCACGAGGACGTGCGGAATCCCGGTGGCATAATGGTGAGGATCGGCAAACGTCGCCGGATCGGTCACTTTCTCGGCATCGAACACCACGATGTCCGCCCAAAAACCTTCGCGCAGCTCGCCGCGTTGTTTGAAACGAAAAGTATTTGCTGGCAGGCTGGACATTTTGCGGATGGCATCCTCCAGGCGCAGCACTTTGAGTTCGCGCACGTAGCGTCCCAGCACCCGGGCGTTATTGCCGTAACCGCGCGGATGCGGGACGCCCTCGCCCAATTTCCGCAGGCCGCTGTCACAGGCAATCATTGTATTCGGGTGACGCATGAAGGTGGCGAGGTCGTCCTCATTCATGCCATGGAACACGCCGCTGGCGCCGCCATTCTTCTCGATTTCCAGGATGGTCTCGATTTGATCCTCGAGCGTGTCGGCGCCGCGCATCTTTTTCGCTGCCTGCACAATGTTGAGGCCGTTGTAGGTTTTGTCATGGCGATAGGACGCAATCACCGCATAGGCATAATCATCTCGCCCGCGCGCATGAATCTTCTCTTTCATATCCGCCACGAGTTTCGCTTTCTTCTCCGGTTGCGCCATGATGTCTTTGAAGGTGTTCTTGCCGCCGTCAAAGGCGTAATCCGGAATGGTCTGCCGCATCACGGTGCTCGAAGCGGTGTAGGCGTATTGATCCTGGGTGATGTCCAATCCTTCCGCCCGCGCCTTCTCGATATAAGCGAGGACCTTGTCCGCCTGATGCCAGGACTTTTCGCCCGCCAGTTTGATGTGCGAAACTTCAGCCCGCAAATGAGCCTCCCGCGCGATGCGAAATACTTCGTCCAGCGCTTCGTAAATCCTCGAATCCTCGTGCCGCATGTGGCTGGCGTAAATCCCATCGTAAGGAGTGACGGCTTTCGCGAGTTCCACAATTTCGTCCGGCTGGGAAAACGTGCCGGGCAGATAAATCAGTCCCGTGGACAAGCCGACGGCGCCGTCGCGCATGGCCCGGTCCACGAGCGATTTCATTTGGGCCATCTCCGGTGCGGTGGGTGGCCGATCGAAACTTCCGCCCATCGCCTTTTCTCGAACCGTGTTGTGACCGATCAAGGTGGCGGCGTTGATGGAAATCTGGTTGCGTTCGATTTCTGCGAAAAATTTGCCCACGTCGAGCGCCGAGCCGCCGCAGTTGCCCACCACAACGGTGGTTACTCCCATGCGCAGAAAATTCTCTGCCGCCGGTTGGTCGGCGACCTCGTCCGCGTGGGTGTGAACGTCGATGAATCCCGGCGCCACGATCAGTCCCGTGGCGTCAATTTCCGTCTTGGCCTTGCCCGCCAGCCGGCCGATCGCGGCGATGCGGCCGGAAATTATCCCCACGTCCGCCGCGTAAGCCGGATTGCCAGATCCGTCCACCACGCGGCCGTGGCGGATGATCACATCAAAGGATTCGGGCTGGGCGCTGCACACCAGCGAAAACAGGCCGAGGACGATCAGCTGTGGTTTCACAGCGCGGATTCATAGCAGCCGCGGGGTGGTTTCGCCAGTGCGAAGGCGGCGAGCGGAGCGATTACGTCGCCATTTGCAGCAGATCCTCGACCTTTTCGATGCCGATGCGGATCTCCTGAAGAATTTCCGGGAGTTCGTTCTCGGTGATTTTCAGAATCTCCATGGATTCAGCCAGGGTCGGAGCGAAGCTGTTAGGCAAAACACCCAAATCAAAAGCGCCGGCGAAGAGATTGGCAACTTGCACAACGGACGCCAGACGCTCACACCGGAGTGCCGTTGCGGGCGATTGATGATGAGACATCACGGCGGCCACGACGTTGGTTGGCAATCCCCAGTGGGCCAGGAGGCAACCGCCCACCTGCGCGTGGTTGGCGTCGAAGCGCTGTTGCTCGGCGGCGACGAGCGGCACTCCACTTTTTCCGGCTTCATTGACCACCGCAGCGTACTTGGCCGGTTCCAGATGGGAGAAAATCATTTTGCCGAGATCGTGCAACAAACCCGCGGTGAAGGCCGGAGCCTCGGGTTCGTTAGCGCGCAACGCAATTTGCCCGGCAGCGACCGCCGCAATCACGGAATGGCGCCACAAATCCGCTGGTGGTATGCCGCCATTGGCGTTCCCGATGGCCATTGCGCGTGATCCGGCCAGAAATGTGACCGCACAATACGCTTCGTACATCCCGATCCGCGAAACGGCCTCGAACACATCCGTCGCCGGCTCGCTGCCGGCGAACGCCACCGTGTTGGCACGTCGCAGGACCTCTGCGGTCAGCGTTGGCTCGACCCGCAGCAGTTGCACCGCCTCATCCAAGTCATGATCCGGATCGCTGAAATTGCGCAACAATTGCGTCACCACTGCCGGCATTGGCTGGAGGCGTTTGACTTTGGCGGCGTAGAAATCGGCTTTGCTCATGTCGCGCGAACGTCCATTTATCGGTGAATCCATCCGGAACTTGAGGCGATTGATGTCAGAACTTTCATCCGACTAATGGTCGCCTTCAAAAGGGAAGGGGATTGCAGTCAGCAGTAGTCGTGGGAGGAGCCGCCGGAGAATGGTGGGACGGAACTTGCGGGTCGGGAACGGCCGAGGTTTACGCAGACGCCGAGGTTTGTCAGGTGGGTGGA
>CAYWCK010000370.1:0-5289 GCA_964456685.1 uncultured Bifidobacteriaceae bacterium
CAGGCGTGAATCGCCGGCAACGTGTGCCAGTGGTCCGGCGTGGCGATGAGCACGGCGTCGATGGATTTGTCTTCAAGCAATTTCCGGTAATCGCCGTACGCGGCGCACGGGCGCCCGTTCGCCTTCTCGACGCGCGCCTTCGTGGCGGCGAGGTGGCTCTTGTCCACGTCGCAAACTGCGACGGCGTTCTTGAGCAACGCGCCGAGGTTGCTGTTGCCTTGGCCGCCGCAGCCGATGAAGCCGACGCGGATGAATTCGCTCGGGTTCTCGCCGGTGGCGGCTTTGGTGCGGTTGAGAAAAATTTGCGGCGCGGCGAATCCAAGCCCGGTGGCGAGCGTGGTGTTTCGGACAAATGCACGTCGCGAAAGACCCAGCGGTTTGGTTATCGAAGTCTTCATAATGAGTGACTAGTAAACTGGCGAGATCAATGAATTCAAATATTCCTCGAGGTGGGTGTAGCCGTCGCGGCCGGTGGCTGCGCCGTCGCGTGGATTGGCGGGGTCGAGGCCGTGTTGCTTTTCCCAATCGTCCGGCATGCCGTCGTGATCAGAATCCGGCGGCGCGGGTTTGGAATGCAACTCGGGCCAGCCGCCAACTTCGCTTTGGGAATCGATGATGCCTTTGCCGCCGCCTTTGTAACGCTTGCCGAACTTCGCCGTGCCGGTGCGGATTTCGTTCACGATCCGCGCGTCCACCGGATCGCGGGTGAGCGAGCAGCCAGCGTGGGCGAGCACGAGTTCGTAAGCTTGTTCCGCGGTTTGCGTGGTGACTGGTGCGACGACGAAAGGCTCGTTCACCCGCAAGGTCGCGAGCGTGGCATCGCCGTCGGGCTGGAAATCGACGCCTTTCCAGTTGTCAGCGGTCACGTCGGGAAAGCCATAAACGAAGTTGCCGGTCAGAAACATTTTTCCGCGCGCGTCCTTCTGCTGGAAAATCCGACGGCGCACTTTCTCGTCCGTGGCCGGGCCGGATTTGTAATAATTGTTGATCCAGTTGCGCGGCCACATTTCGCCCCCATAGGCGCTGTTGAAGCCCCAGTTGTAAACGACGTTGTTGCGGTAATCCATCAAGCCGGACTCGGCGTTGCCGGAGGCGCGGGGATTGCGGCTGGTGTGATGCGCGAGAATGTTGTGATGCCATGAGCCGCCCGGGCCACCCCACAACCCGCCGTAACCATGCGCGCCTTTTTTATGCAACGAGAGCGTCAGGCTTTCGCTCACGAGGCACCACTGCACCGTGGAGTTCGCGCCCTTGTTGATCGAAAAAGTTTCGTCCACACCCCAGCTCGCCGTGCAGTGATCAATGATCAGGTGATCGCCCTTGCCGCCAAAGCCGTCCTGCTCCTTGCCCTTTTCGTCGCCCGGCCGAAAGCGCACGTAACGGATGATCATGTTCGTGAGGTCGAAATTGACCTGGTAATTCTTGATGCAAATGCCGTCGCCCGGCGCCGTCTGGCCGGCGATGGTGAGGTCGCCGTGGCGAATCTTGATTTCCGATTCGAGCGGGATCGTGCCGGATACGCGGAACACGACGGTGCGCGGCCCGGTGGCCATGACGGCGTCCCGAAAACTGCCCGGGCCTTTGTCATTGAGATTCGTGACTTCGATCACGCGCCCGCCGCGGCCGCCGGTGGTGAATTTGCCGAAGCCTTCCGCGCCGGGAAACGCGGGGGCGCGGTCGGGCCTGAAGTTGCGGAGCGTAACCCGGTTGGTCGAGTAATCCACAGCGCAATGCCAGTTCTGCGGCAGCACGATTTTTTCGAACCTGCCTGCGACGGCTTCCACGCCCCGGCCGAAGATTGGCAGCACGGAGTTCTCGTGCGGTTCAATGCGACCCGCGAATTGAACTTCCAGCACACCCGACAATCGCCAGCGACCGGCGGTCACCGCCTTGATGACTTGGGAATCTGTGATTTCGAAGACCGTGCGTTCACCCGTGCTTTGCCAGGGCAAATTGGCCGCGGAGACGGTCGCCGCGAAGCAGACCACCGCCAACCGGGTTCCCCAAAAGACCACGCGCAGACAAAGTTTCAGCATTGTATTCGCCAAGGCGCTCATGCTGGCTTGGAATGGAACATCGGCGGCACCCAGTTTGTGGGCTGCGCATTGATGACTTCGTTGGCCGGCATTTTCGCAAATAACCGATGGCACATTCGGAAATCGGCGGCCGCACCACAAGTGTTGTTCGGCGTTCGCCCTAAATGCCAAAGGGCATCGCCCTAAATGCCAAGACAACTCTCACCCGCGCCAGTAGATTTACTGTCACCAACATGGCCAGTTAATTCCAGCAAAGCGCGGATTGGCGCATGGGCCAGATGAACCGAACGATCGCACGCGGATAAAGCGTTTGCGCAGTTTAATTCAACTTCTCGATGGATTCGTTATTTTGGTCACAAATCGTGGCTGCTGGGGTTGCGGGGAAACGGTCCAATCACACCACGCCAGGTTGTCAAAGCCGGGATGGATGGATTCCCCGGAAACGGACCCGGCATCTTCTGGTGCAATCCCGGCAGTGCCACGGGCGACTGAAACTCAGCATTGTCATGTTCCAGCGAAATTTTTCCTTACAAATGGCCGTCGCTTTCGCTGCGGTCGCCACTGGCTCCGCCGCCCTCGCCAACACACTGCCAGCATTCCCCGGCGCGGAAGGCTTCGGTCGGCTCGCCAGCGGTGGACGTGGCGGTGACGTTTACCACGTTACCAACCTGAAGGACTCGGGCCTGGGATCATTGCGCGAAGGATTCCGTTCCGCGACGGGTCCACGCACCGTCGTTTTCGGCGTCGCGGGCACAATTCAGTTGAAAAGCCGGCTGTTGCTGGACAAATCGAACATCACCATCGCCGGCCAGACTGCGCCCGGCGGCGGGATCACCCTGCGCGATTTCACGTTCCAGATTCGCAATGCCACCAACGTCATCGTGCGTTATCTCCGTTGTCGGCTGGGTGACGAAAATAAATCCGTTGGCGCGAAAGGCGGCGATGACACATTCAACACGGAAGACGTGGATCATTTGATCGTGGACCATTGCTCGTTCAGCTGGGCCATTGATGGCACTCACGACTTGCGGCGCGGGGGGAACTTTACGCTGCAATGGTGCATTCTCAGCGAAGCACTGAATCACAGCTTGCACAACAAGGGCGAACACGCGATGTGCGCTTCGTATCGCGATCTCACCGGAAACATCTCGCTGCATCACAACCTTTTCTCCACCTGCCGCGACCGCCATCCGACGCTCGGCAGCGCCAAAGCCCCGCCTGCCTACCTCGTGGACTTCCGCAACAACGTCATCTACAACTGGAGTTCGGGCGGTACGGCGAACTTTGCGGATCATTTCATCAACTGCGTGAACAACGTGTGGCGCCCCGGCCCCATGAGCGATCCGACGAAGCAGCCGATTGCGATGAAAGGCAGCTTGCCCGACCTCGCGAAAGGTTGGATGAGCGGAAATGTCTTCGAGCAGCGCGAGGATTTCACGCGCGACAACTACGTCGCCCTGGATTTCAACCGTTGGTTGCACGAGGGCAGCGGCTACAAGTATGCGGGCAAATTGAAAGACTGGCGCGCCGCCGCGGAACCTGCACTCGCTGCGGCGACTCCCAAAACCCAACCCGCGACCGAAGCCCTGGAATTGGTCCTCCAGCACGCCGGCGCTTCGCTCCGGCGCGACGCTGTGGATGCGCGAGTCATCGCCAATGCGCGCGATCGAAAAGGCAAGACGCTGGACTCACAATCGGAAGTCGGCGGCTGGCCTGTGCTAGCTGACGGTGCAGCGTCACCCGACCAGGATGGTGACGGAATGCCCGATGCGTGGGAGAAAGCGCACGACCTGAATCCAGCCGACGCCAGCGATCGCAATGCCGACCGCGATGGCGACGGTTACACCAATCTCGAAGAATATCTCAACAGCCTGTGCTCCAAATGAAGTCTACCACGCTGCCAGAATTTCTCCGTCGAATTGCCCCACTGTTCTGCCTGTTGGCGGTGAGCGTTTTCGCTGCCGCTCAATCCTCGCCGCTGAAAATTTGCCTGCTGTCGGCCTCCGCAGAATACGAATCGGACAAGTCGCTGACCGCATTTCAGTCGCTGCTGGAAAGTCGCTACCGCGTCGAGTGTCAGCGCGCTTTCGGGAAGGACAAGGGCGACGGTCTGCCCGGCATGGAGGCTTTGGACACCGCTGATTTGATGATTGTCTTTACTCGACGCGTCAATCTGCCGCCCGCGCAGCTTGCGTTGCTGAAGCATTACCTCGCCGGCGGCAAACCGGTGCTCGGCCTGCGCACGGCGAGTCACGCCTTTCAAAACTATCCGGAGTTCGACAAGGATATTTTGGGCGGCGGTTACAAGGGCCACTACACAAATTCGCAGGTCGCGGTTGGCATCGCCACCGGCCGCAGTGCGCACCCGGTGCTGGCAGGCGTGTCCACTTTCACCTCGCGCAAGCTCTACAAGAACCCAACCCTCGCCGACGATGTGGTGGTCCTGCTCGAAGGGACGGCGGCAAACATCCGCGAACCGCTGGCCTGGACGCGGCATCGGCCGCAGGGAAGAGTTTTCTACACTTCGCTCGGCACGCCCGAGGATTTCACGGAGGAGAGCTTTCGACGTTTGCTTATCAACGCCATCTTCTGGACCACGCATCGAGATGAAGCCGCATTCCGTAAGCCAGCACCCAACAGCAAATGAACCTGGCTTTTCCCTCGAACCGCAATTGCTCGTTTAAGCCGCCGCCCCGGCCCGACGCGCAAACAAGCTGGCAGCCTTTGGGGTATCATCTTTTTGTCTGGCAGATGCGGTCCGCAGCAGCTCGCAGAAACGGAGCAGGAAACTAACGCATGTCCAAATCCACAGACATTCGTATCATCGGCGCGACAGTCTATTTTCTACCGGTCCAGACCCGTGTGCCGTTGAAGTTCGGCACCGAAACCCTCGTATCCGTGACTTGCGCTCGGGCATCTGTCCGGGTGTGCGACCGACAAGGACGCGTGGCGGAAGGTTGGGGAGAGACGCCCCTCAGTGTGCAGTGGGCCTGGCCCAGCAAAACTTCACTCGAAGCGCGTGAACGTCTGTTGCAAAACTTTTGCGTTCAGCTCGCCGGCGAGTGGACGAAGCACGATGTAACCGGTCACCCGATCGAAATCGGCTCGGACTTCTGCGAACAAGTGCTGCCCAAGGCCCTTAAGGCGGCCAATCGCACTGGCGATTTTCCGGAAAAAATTCCCTGGCTGGCGGCGCTGATTTGCTGTTCGGCTTACGATCTCGCGCTGCACGATGCCTATGGTGTGCTGCTTC
>CAYWCK010000371.1:0-2176 GCA_964456685.1 uncultured Bifidobacteriaceae bacterium
GAACTCGTCGCGCATGTGGCGGTCGCGCCGCGCTTCGAGGTCGGCATGATGCGCGCCTGCCGGCTGGTCATCATGCCGGAGTGGCAGGGCGCGGGCGTTGGCGTGCGATTTCTGGAAACGGTGTGCGAGCGGATGTTGCGCGGATTGAATCGCTGGCAACGGCCGGCGCGCACCATGTTCCACACTTCGCATCCCGGCTTGTGTGCCGCACTGCGGCGGCGCGCAGCCTGGCGGCAATGTTCGGCGGTGCTTTATGGCGGCAACAAAGCCCGCTCCGCCGCAAGCCTGCAAGCCACGCACGAACGGCGCGGCACCAAGCCCGAGGTCAAGGCCACCGGCTGGGGCGGGCACTTCCGCGCCATCCAGGGATTCGTTTACGAGGGAGGTGCCGCGTGAAGCCGCTCGTGATTCTCTCCGGCCAAAAATGGTTCGGCTGCGAAGTGCTCAAAATCATGCTCGCCCTCAACTGGCGCATTGCGGCGGTCTGTTCCCCGGCCGGCGACCGGCTGAACGAACTCGCGGCAGAAAACAATTTAGCGGTCGGATCACCCGCCGCCATCGAGCGCATTGTGCCCGAAGCCGGCGCTGATCTGCTCGTGTGCGCCGACCACCGCGATTTCATCCCGGCAAGCACCCGCGCAAAATTCGCCCTCGGCGTCCTGGCGTTTCATGGAAGCTTTCTCCCGCGGCATCGCGGCGGCAGCGCCGTGGAGTGGACGATCCGCTTTCGCGATCCGCTTGCGGGCGCATCTCTATATTGGATGGACGATGGCATGGACACCGGGCCGCTCGCGGCGCGGATCGCCGTGCCGGTGAACCCGTCCGAAGACGCGACCGCACTTTGGCGCCGCGCCATCGCGCCGGCCGGGCTGGAACTTTTCCGCCAAGTCTTCACCGAGATCGAGGCCGGAAAGATCACGCGGATTCCCCAGGAGGAATTCGCGGCCACCTGGGAACCGGCTTTGAGGGCAAAAGCATGACCAGCCACCCCCTCACAATCGCCCGCAGCGCGTTTTCCGCCTCCCTCCGGAGCGCAGGCGCGCTCCAAACGCCCGTTCGGGCTTCTAGGGCCATTAACGCCCCGTTAAAGATTTCGTTTGAATACCCAATATCCGGTGTTTTGAAATGGTTTCGGCTGGAGGAGGTGGACCGTGCCTAAATCCCGCCGCCAATCCGCCGCCCGGCTGACCCCCAAAATGAACCGAGTGCTGAATGCATTCGGGCGTCTGGCCGTGCGCGAGCGTCGGCAGTTTGTCAATGCCCTGACGCAATTCACGCCTCAGGCGGATTACTTCCGACCGGGCAAGCCGACACGGCCTAATCTGCCCACGGCCCCCACCAACAGTCTCACGCCGGCCCGCGTGCAGGTGTCGGTGCGGATGCGCGCCAACCCGATCAAGGGCCTGACCTTCGAACGCCTGGTCGGATACCTGGATCAATGGCGGCTGGGCTTCTTCCGGCAGGCGGGCATGGCGTGGGAGCAAATGGAGCGCCGCGATTACCAACTCCAGATCGTCCGGCCCAAACGGATCAAGAGCGTCGCACGCCACGGTTACGACGTGCTCATGGTGGAACAAGTGGCGGATGATCAAAAGGCCCTCGCCCAGAATCAGCGAGACTTCCTGAAACACTTTTACGATCACCTGGAAGCCACCACCGCGCTGGCCCCCGACGAGGCCGGCGGCTTCGCGCTGCTGGTACGCCAGATGATGGATGCGGTCGGCAAATTCTATTCGTGCCATGAAATCGTCTGGCAGCCGGGACTGGACGGCAACTTGACCGCGCGCTTCATCCACTGCCCGGTTTGGTGGATTGAAGGCACGACCGGCAAGCTGCGCTTCCTCGAAAGCGAGTTCCAGATTTACGGCAGCGATATGCTGCCTGGCGAATGGCTCGTCACCGTGGGTGACGGGTTGATGGAAGCGTGCAGCGTCATCTACCTCCTTAAATATCTTCCGCTCAAGTCCTGGCTCGCGTTCCTGGACCGCTTTGCCTCGCCCGGCATTCACGGTAAGACCGATGCGCAAAAAGGTTCTGAAGAATGGAACGACTTCGTGAGCGCGATCACGGACTTCGGTGAGGAGTGGGCCACCGTGACCAACCGTTCGGCCGAAATCTCCCTGATCGAGGCGAAGGCCAACGGCGACGCCGGTTACGAGAAGATCGTGGAACTCAT
>CAYWCK010000371.1:2186-5288 GCA_964456685.1 uncultured Bifidobacteriaceae bacterium
CGGAAGATCACCCAACTTTGGCGTGGTGGCGATCTCGGCACCAATTCGAGCCAGGATGGCGCCGGCGCTTCGCTCCAAGGTGATGAGTCGGAAATCCTGGAGACGGATGACGCCCGGATGATCGAGGAGACCCTCGCGCTCAAAGTTTCCCGCTTTGCCCTCGCCTGGAAATTTGGGCCCGAAGCGCCCCAGCTCGCTTATATCAAACTGCGCACCACGCCCCGCCGAAATATCCAGGATGATCTGGCGGTGGATAAATTCCTGGCGGGTCTCAAGGACGCCGAGGGCCGGGGGCTGCTCGGTCTGGAGACGACACTCGAACGCTACGCCCGGCCGTTGCCCAAGGACGATGATGAACGGCTCGGCGCTCCGACCTCGCCTGCCGCCGGTGGTGAGCCGCAACCCAACGACGCCGGGTTTGCCAACAGCGCGCTCGACGCCGCCGGCAAACGCCTCGTGTTGGAAGCCGTGCTCGCAGAGTTCAACGGAATCAACGAACGGCTGGCCGCCATCGCGCAGATTACGGATCCGGAGCAGCAGAAGGCCAAGCTCGCCGCTGTGCTCGTGGACCTGGAAAAACTCGAAGGCGAATTGCACCACGATCCGGCCATCGCGAACGCGATTTACAAAGTGCTCGTCGCCGGTCTGGGCAACGGACTCGCCAAAAAATCGAAAGCATGAAACTTAAATCTGAAGTTCAATTCGCCAACGCATCAACGCGACTGGTCGTCATCGATGCGCATGTCGCCTCCGACGTTGAAGCGAGGGCTTCGCGGGTTGCCGCGTTGCTAGCCAAAAAATTTTTCCGCCAGCACGCGATGGAGTTGGAGGCCGCTGTGCTCGTTTCGGCGGCCACCTCTCCGCTCGACGTTCGCTTCGCCAACGAATCAACGGCGCCGGTCCTCGTCGGCTTCTGCAACGAAATCACCATCGGTGATGACGGCTGGGCGATGATCGCGCCCTTCGGCGATCACCCGAGCACCGCGCTCATTCTCGGCGCGGATGGCAAAGTCAAAAAGCAGAACGCGATCCAGCGCATTGATAAGGCCGGCTGCGAGGCGATGGTCGCCAGCTTTCACAACGAGCGGCGTGGCCTTCGGAAATTTCTCAAGGGCTGCAACATTTACGTCGGCCATCCGGACGTGCCCGGCCTCGGCGCCTTCTATCCGGATAAAGAACCCAAGGGCGTGTTCGCCGACATGGCCGTCCGTGCGGACGGACTTTACGGCCTGCCCGTGTTCACCAACGACGGCAGCGAAATCGTCGAGACGAAAAAGCTGCGCGCGTTCTCCGGCAACCTGGGCGAGAGCGAACCATGCGGCGCCGTCAACGGTGTGCCGGCGTATCGCCCCACCAAAATTTTCAGCGCGGGCCTCACGAACCATCCGCACCTGCCCGTTCACTTTTTCAATTCCGATGACACTCTGGCCGATGCGCACGCGGAGGCCGCAACCAACCAACACAAACACACCATGAAGAAAAAACTCGCAGCGCTCTTTGCAGCGCTCTTTGCCAAGCAGCCTCAGTTCGCCAACGCGGAAGCGCCGACTGAGGCCGAAACGGAAGCGGCCCTCGACCAGATCAGTGAAAAGGTCGCGGCGTTCGCGAATGAAAAAGCCAAGCTCGAATCCGGGATCGCCGAGCGCGACACCAAGATCAACACGCTCACCGCCGCGAACGGTACGTTGACCACCGAACGCGACACCGCGCGCACCACGTTTGCCAATGAACGCGCCGCCCGGATTGCGGACGCGCTCACGGACGCGCTCACGACCGGCCGGATCACCGATGCCGAGCGGGCCACCTGGGAAACGCGGCTGAATGTGGAAGCAAACTTTGCGAACGAAAATACCGCGCTGCGGAAGCTCGCCGCCAAAGTGAAGACCACGAGTGTAACGGTGAGCCGCGGCGGTCGCGAACAGGCCGTGGACGTCAGTACCCCCGAAGCGCGCGCCCAGTTCGTCAATGAGGCGATGACCGAGACGGCCAAGGAACTGGGCCTCGATGCCAAGAAGGATTACGACGCGGTCCATGCGGCCGTGCAGCGCCGCTACCCGGCGATCTTCGCCGCCATGCAACAGCCGGAGATCAAGGTCCGGAAGCAGAAATAGAATCACCGGCCGCGGGGCGAACGCGTCCCGCGGCCATCAACCCCAACCCCCAACTCGACACCAATATGGCTGAACAAATCAAAGTAGATGAACGCGAGCAGGAAATCCTGCGCCGCATGACGGAATCCCGCGGCGCTCTCAACCGTCAACAGGCGGAGCTGGCCGTGGACCTGCAGGCGGAAGACGACGCCCTGAAGGAAAAGGAAGCCAAGGCCTCGGCCAAGAAGAAGAAAGTCACCGAGGAAACGCCACCGACCCAATAACCGATCTGGGGCCGCGCTGCGTGCGACCTCAACCAAAACCAAAAACCACAACTGAATCCAAAAATGAACGTAACCCAACTTCTCTTCGCGATCCTGCTGATCGCGGCCGTGCTCGCCCTGTTTGCCTGGGCGATCTCGCGCTTACAACAGGCAAGCCATCGCCGACCCACCATCGGGAATGCCAACCGCGTCTTCTCACGCCGGCACGCGCGCAAGCTCTACCTCGCGCCGCTGCTCTTCCAGCGCTTGTGCTGGTGGTTCGGCGGCGAACGCCCGCGGCATTGCGGCATCCAATTCGCCAACATCGGCGATGGCATCGCGCCCAACGGCGTGAAGATGTTTATCCCGGATGCCGTCACGACCTCCCGCTATCTGCTCTACAAGAAGGGCAGCGATGTGGATCACGTCGCGATCACGACCACCGGCGACACGCCGATCGGTTCCAGCGATGACCAGGTTGACGACATCACGGTACCCATCGCGCTCAACGTCTTTGGTGCCGTGCGGGGCACGGTGCGCGTGATCAGCGACGGCACTGTGGCCGACGGCAACTACGTCAAGTGCGGCACCAACGGCCGGGTGACCGTGGCGGTAACCACCGAACTGGTCATCGGCAAGGCGCTGCTCGGGACGGATCGCACCGCGGCGGCCGGCGAAGCCATCGAGATCATTCCGATCCTGCCGGGCAAACATCCGTTCTGAGCCCACCGAAGGAACGCGAATCAACC
>CAYWCK010000372.1:0-5268 GCA_964456685.1 uncultured Bifidobacteriaceae bacterium
CGAAGGATTGAGTCTGCTCGACGCGCTGCGCGGCCGACGCTGGCGCAGCACGCTCGATCTGGAGCACGCGTCGTGTTACCAGCCGAAGGATGGTTGGGTGGCGTTGATGGACGAGCGCTACAAATACGTTTACTACAACATCACCGGCCAGCAGCAGTTGTTCGATCTGAAGCGCGATCCGCAAGAGCTTCGCGATCTCGCCGGCGAACCGAGTTCGGCGAAGTTGTTGAAAAAATGGCGCGCAAAGATGGTCCAACATCTCGCCGTGCGCGGCGACGCTTTCGTCCGCAATGGCGATCTGGTCGTGCAGCCGAAAGCGATCTTGAAAAGGGCGAACAATCCGAATGTGGTCCAGTAGCACATTCCTCCGAGTAGGACAGGCGTCGCGCCTATCTGCAAATTCTGGTATTCCGTCTCACCCTTTGCATTTGGCTCACGCTGTCGTAGTTCACCAAACACGGACTTCAGAACCGCAAGATGGAGACAGGCGCGACGCCTGTCCTACGCTGTGTTCATGGATGCCGCGCTTGCGAGTGCCTGCTTCGTGTTGGATTGGTCTCGCCACCTTGGTTTGGTTGGGTTGGGGAACGCCCATCGGCTTCGCCGCGGAGAAACTGCACATTATCCAGACAGACCCGCAAGCCGGCCATTACCTGGCCTGGCACGACAGGCCCATCAGGCTCATCGGCGATTCGGTGACGCAGGGCTGGATGGAGTGCGGCACGAATTTCGACCAGCGCGCGTACGTGGACGCCCTCGCGTCGCGCGGCATGAATCTACTCATGATCTGGGCCTACAAGGGTACGAACGCGAAGCGCCAGATCGCTGACCGTCGCCTCGGCTACGACGCGCCGGAACTTTGGCCGTGGGCGGGCTCGCCCGACGACGCGTCGTTCGATCTGCTGCAATTTAATCCAACTTACTTCGATCGGCTGAAAGAGTTGGTGAGCTATGCGGAATCGAAACGCATCGTCGTGCTGATCACAGTTCACGACGGCTGGACGAAAACTTGTTTCGATGGCCATCCGTTCAATCGTGCTCTGGGCAACGGGCCGCTGACGAAGCGGGAGCAATACATTGAGCTGTCGGATTACGCGAATGAAATGCCGGACGTGTTCGACCCGAAGTGGAATCGTCGGCAGCAGAACCAGTTCTTCCAAGAGCGCCTTTGCGCCAAGCTGATCGAGACGCTTCGTCCGTTCTCCAACGTCATCTACGAAATGTTCAACGAGGGCGAGTGGTATGAGCGCCGTCAGCGCCGCGAACACGAGCAACACTTCCTGGCGTTCTTCCGCGCGCGTTGTGACAACCTCCTTCTCTCCAACACCGACGGCATCACCGGCGATCGTCCGCACGCGGAGGCGAAAGTGGACATCGTGACGCTGCATCCGCAGCCGTGGGTCGGTCACTACAAGAATTTCACGAACGGTTTTTTCGCCACGCCGCCGAAGCCGTATCTGTGCAGCGAGCCGGTGCCGGAATTCGATGGCGAGAAACCGTCGCTCGATGAAATCCGGCACAGCCTTTGGGAAATCACGCTGGCGGGAGCGGGCTGGGTGAATCAGAACGATCCGAGTTTCGGTTGGGACAAGCGCGCCGCCATTTCAGCGAAAGCGGCACCGCGCGATCGCGCCTATGATCTCGCCGGGATTGCCGCGCGATTCTTCAACGCGTCGGGGATCAAGTTCTGGGAGATGTCGCCGCAGCCGGCGCTCGCGAGCACCGGCCTTTGTCTTGCCCAACCCGGCGTCGAATATCTGGTGTATGCGCCGAAGGGTGGGAGGTTCACCGTGGATTTGTCCGCTGCTGCCGGGCGGAAATTCGACGTGCGCTGGCTGAATCCACGAACCGGCGACCTGCAAAACGCGCCTGCCTTCAGCAGTGAGAAGGCTGCGACCGAGTTTTCGCCGCCATTTACAGGTGATGCGGTGCTCCACTTGCGGAAGTCCACCGACTGAAGCTTTGCGGGTGCAATCCGCGCCGAATTGCACTAAGAACTTTGTGCCTTTGATGGCGAATCTATGAACCGAAGAAAATTCCTCACGCTCGCGGGTGTCACCACCGGTTACTCTGTTCTCGTGCGGGTTCCTCCCGAGGCGGGCGCGCAGACCATTCCTCGCAGCCAAGACGAAATTTCCCAAGCCTTCGACACCGTTGCGCCCCCCGTCGCCAGCAATCGCCTGCCGAACGAGCCGCATCTGGCGCTGGTGGATTTGGCGTGTGACTTCTTCGTCGCCGGTGGCGGCATGGCGGGCGTGTGCGCGGCGGTCGCGGCGGCGCGGCATGGCGCGAAGGTTGTGCTCGTGCAGGATCGCTCGCGGCTCGGCGGCAATTCCTCCAGCGAAGTGAAGATGCACGTCGTTGGCGCAGACATGTCGGGCGGTCGGTCCGGCTGGCGCGAGGGCGGATTGATCGAAGAATTCCGGCTCGACGAAGCGGTGTCGAATCCGCAGCGCAGCCGCGAGATGTGGGACTTGTTGCTCTACGATAAGGTGAAGTCCGAGCCGAATATCACGCTGCTGCTCGACACAGTTTGCTGTGGGGTGGAGGTGAAGGACGGAAAAATTATTCGCGCGTTCGCTCGTTGCGACAAGACCGAGCATCTTTACCGCGTCACGGCGAAATATTTTGCCGATTGCACCGGTGATTGCCGACTCGGTTTGGAAGCGGGCGCCGAAATGCGCACGGGCCGCGAGGCGAAATCGGAATTCAATGAATCGCTCGCACTCGACAAGGCCGACAATGAAACACTCGGCAGTTCAGTGCTGTTCACCGCGCGCGATTTCGGCAAGCCCATGCCCTTCACGCCGCCGAAGTGGGCGCGCAAGGTCACGAAGGACATGCTCCGCTTCCGCAGCATCCGCTCGTGGGAATACGGTTACTGGTGGATCGAGTGGGGCGGGCAGATTGATCCCATCCGCGACAACGAGCGCATCCGCTTCGAGTTGCTCTCAATCCTCCTTGGTGTTTGGGACTACATCAAAAACAGCGGCGCGCATCCGTCGAGTGCGAACTGGGCGCTCGACTGGGTCGGCATGTTACCCGGCAAGCGCGGTAGCCGGCGCATGCTTGGTGATCACATCCTGACCGAGAACGACTGCATGGGCCGCAATGGCGATCCCGCGGACGGCGTGTGCATCGGCGGCTGGACGCTCGATGATCATCCGCCGAGCGGCTTCGACCGGCCCGACCTCAAGCCCAACACCGCCGTGCCAACGCCGTTTCCCTACAACATCCCGCTGCGCTGCCTCTACAGCCGCAACGTGAAAAATCTTTTCATGGCCGGTCGCAACATCAGCGCCACGCACGTTGCGTTCACCAGCACCCGCGTGATGGCCACGTGCTCGGTCATCGGTCAGGCGGTCGGCACGGCGGCGGCGTTTTGCGTCCAGAAAAATCTCCTGCCGCGCGAGGTCGCAACTGACGCCGCGAAGATGAAGGAACTACGACAGATTCTGCTGCGTGACGATCAAACCATCCGGCTCGCAAGGAACGAAGACCCGCTGGACTTCGCCCGCGAAGCAGAAGTCACCGCGTCGGATGAACTCACTGAAGCACCAGCCGAACACGTCATCAACGGTTTCGTGCGCGACTTGCCGAAGTCGTCGGAGAACCGTTGGGCCGCGAAGCTGAAGCCGGAAGGTGTGTGGTTACAGCTGGACTGGAAACAGCCACGCAAGTTGAGCCACGTCCAGATCACTTTCAACACCGGCTTCGAGCGCCCGCTCACCGCGACGCAGCAAGACGATTACAACGCCAGGATGATTCGCGCCGCGCAGCCGGAGTGCGTGCGCGATTACGAACTGGTTGCTACCGATGCAGCTGGTAAACAAACTTCGCTCGCGAAAGTCAGCGGCAATCACCAGCGACTGCGCCGACATGACTTTGCGGCGCTGGAGGTCAAGTCGCTGCGGCTTGTCGTGACTGCGACGAATGGTTCTGACTTGGCGAGTGTTTTTGAGGTGCGTTGTTATGTGTGATGCGTGCGTAGGACAGGCGTCGCGCCTGTCTCCAATTTTAAGAAGCGCCCGCCTCGGCGGTCGGGATAATCACTACTGGCCTTGGAGCAAACGGCTAAGCCGGGGCGAACTATGGAGACAGGCGCGACGCCTGTCCTACGTGCTGGCCGCTGTCGCCTTCGCGTTTGTTCACAGTTGCTCACTCGCAGCGGTTACGCCAACACCGAGTGTCTCCCTCGAAGCCGATTGGAAAATCAAAGTCGCGGTGACCTCGGATGACGGAACTTCACTGACAAACGTGCTCGAAGTTACACCACCAACCTGGAACACCGTGAACGCCGAACGGCACGAGGCTGTGCCCATCTTCAATCCCAAGGCGGGCGGTTGGTCCAAAGGTGCGCGCTTGCAGACATTGCTGGCGCAGGAATGCACGACGCGTTATCTGCTCGATCCATCCAGTCTCGTCCTGCGCACGAGCGCCGCTGCGGACGCGCCGCCGCTGGCCGCCGGCAAAGTTTACGATGCCGATCTGGAGTGGGGGACGTTTGGCCGACTCGCTGGCGGCGCGCTGAAAGAAGGCGAGCCGGTCTTCGCGAATTATCGCCACGGATTGCTTCGACTCGATTCCGTCGTGCTCACGGCGGATCGGCGGATTGAATTGCGGACAGGCGAAGCGAAGTCTGCGGCGCCCGCGCCGCCACAGTTGCGCGAGGGCGAACGCCGTCTCGCGAACATCTGGCTGCCGGGCGTGATTGCGAAGCTGGGGCCGGAAAATCTCTTCCCGGTTTTGGAGACGAGCTTCCCCGAGCCACCAGCTGAGTCGCCTTCGCCCACCGAGAAATTCATTCCGCGATCGCTTGCGAAATTGCGCGAGGGCAAACCGCTGCGCGTGCTGGCGTGGGGCGATAGCGTGACCGACGGCAGTTATCTCCCCGGCGGCAAGAGCGAGCGGTGGCAGGAGCAATTCGTCGCGCGATTGCGCGAGCGTTTTCCACAGGCGCAGATCGAACTCATCACCGAGGCATGGGGTGGCCGCAACACCGACAGTTATCTCGCCGAGCCGCCGGGCAGCGAGCACAACTACGCGGAGAAAGTGCTCGCCCGCAAGCCGGACCTCATTGTGTCCGAGTTTGTGAACGACGGCTGGCTCAACGAGCAACAGGTCGAGACGCACTACCGAAAATTCCTCGACGACTTCACCGCGATCGGCGCGGAGTGGATCATCCTCACGCCGCATTACGTGCGACCGGATTGGATGGGGCTGAAGCAGGAGCGCGAGATTGACGACGACCCACGTCACTACGTCACC
>CAYWCK010000373.1:0-5264 GCA_964456685.1 uncultured Bifidobacteriaceae bacterium
CGGATTGCGCCGTACTCGCGTAATTGAATGCCGGCATGTTTCCGCGCGACCGCTACGAAAGTTTTGTGAAGCTGCAAAAGGAACTCAGCTATCTGCGCGAAGCGGAAAAGCGCGCCAACTGGACCACGCGCCGCAAGAGCGACCGCGTCGCCCACCGCGCCTTCAACAAGGAAGTCACCTGGCACAAAACGCGGCGGTGAAAGGAGCGGGCCCGTTTCCAGCGAGCGCACTCGACCCGCCCACCGCCCCGTCCACGTTGATTCGCCCAGAACACAGCGCCAGTTGATTCGCGCCGCAAGCAGGAGCGCGATGATCAGAAGCAGTTCGATTGGGGGCACTAAAGCGAATTAACTAAAACTGTGGCCGTCTGGGCGAGGCGCAGCGCTCTCCCTCACCCTTACCCTCTCCCGCTGGGAGAGGGGATAGCTATTGGACAATTTCTGAAAGTTTTGGCGTCATCGAGCCGCTGGCAGCGATCCATTGATCAGGACGCAGCGCGCTGTTCTCCCTCTCCCAGCGGGAGAGGGCCGGGGTGAGGGAGAAGCTTCCATACGCATTATTCGGCTACAGTTTTATTGAAACGGCGCTAATCATTTGCGCTTTACGCGCCCCCGGAGATCGAAACCGTCCTTGCCCTCCGCTTGCGCGCGAGCAGAATCTCCAAGAATGAATTCGATGCAAAGGCGGTTGGCTTTCTTCAAAGTGGACAGGGCGTGGTCCGGGCAGTTCGGCCGAAATCAAAACCCCCTCACCAGCTACGGCACGTGGATGGTGTTGGCGATCTGGCTTGCGTCTTGGGGCGCAACTACGGCACGAGCGAACGACGCAACCGGGTCGGTGAGCTTGGGCGGGAAAACCAGCACCGCGCCGGCGCCGGGCGGAAAAGTGAACACGGCCATTGTTCCCATGCCGGGCGGGGGCGATACCTGGAAGACGCGGCAGGAAGCGATCAATGCGCGCGCACGGCAGGGAAATGTGGATCTCATTTACATCGGGGACTCGATCGTGCGGAGTTGGATGTGGGATGGCGAACCGGTGTGGAATCATTATTACGCGAAGCGCAACGGGATGATCGCGGGCATGACGGGCGATCGGACGGAACAGGTTTTATGGCGGCTGCAGAACGGCAATATTGATGGGATTTCGCCCAAGCTGGCGATCGTGATGATCGGGCAGAATAACGGCCCATTCAACACGGGGGAGGAGATCGGTGCGGGGGTGACGGCGATTGTTCAGACACTGCGCCAGAAGTTGCCCCAGATGAAAATTCTGGTGCTAGCGATTTTTCCGCGCGGCGAAAAGCCGACGCCGGAGCGGGCCGTGCTCGCGAAGGCCAATGAGATCGCGTCGAAGCTCGCGGACGGGAAGCACGTGTTCTACATGGACGTGAATCATCTGTTCCTGCGGCCGGACGGGAGCATCCCGGCCTCGCTGATGCCGGATTTCGAGCACCCGAACGAGGAGGGACACCGCGTCTGGGCGGCGGCGATCGAGCCCAAGGTCGCGGAACTCATGGGCGATGCCCCGACCGCGGAGATGCCCGGGAAACCGAAGACGAAGTGAGCGACCGCGCCGGCTCAGCAACGGAACAGTTCTAAAGGCGGGGGAATCTTATCGGTGCGTAAGCCCAACTCCTGCGCGGCAAACACACTAATCCGTCACGCCGTGCTGTCGCAGAAACTCCAGAGCATATCCGTCGTTGCCCGCAAGGCTCGCGAGCGATTTTCCATCGGGCAATCGGGCGTTCAGATCAGCCCCGGCGCGCACGAGAGCTGTGAAGAAATCGCGGTCGAACGCTCGCTTCGGATCGCGCTCGTCCCGCAGCCAGCCGTCAAACTGGCCCAGCGCCAGTTGCAGCGCCGTCGCGCCGCCGAAGGTATGCGCATCGGGCTTGAGCCGCGCGTTCGCACTTGCGCCGCTCGCCAGCAAGACCTGCGCAGCCGGATATTTCCAAAGCGCGATTGACACCAGGAGCGGCGTCCAACCCTCGGCATCGGCTATGTCAACGACCGCACCGCTTTGAATCAAGTGTTGGCACACGTCATATTTCCCGCCTTCCGCGGCGTGGTGCAAGGCGGTGCGCCCTTGCTTCGATGCTGCATTCACTGGCGCGTGCCGTTCCAGCAACAGCCGGATGGTGGGCAAATGTCCGACGCGCGCGGCCAGATGCAATGGCGTCTCACCGGAGTTGTTGATTGAAGCCGGACTGGCCCCGGCATCCATCAGCACCCGAAGCAAATCAGGATTAGGTTGTGACACGAGCACCGCGAGATGCAGAACGTTTCGCCCCTCGCGATCGCGCAACTGGACATCCGCTCCGGCGGACAACATCCGGCGCACGAGCTTGGCATTCTCAGCCACCGCCGCGGTCATCAGGCCCGTTTGCCCGCGATAATCGGCGATGTTCACATCGCGCGTGTGCTTGAGCACCACATCGAGACATTCGCGGGTGAGCTTGGGGATGTCGCACGCGTGAACCAACAGCGGGACGTTGGGATACACCATCAATTCATCCGCGCAGTGGCCTTCGAGCAATTGCGCCGCTTTGGCGGCGTCCTTCGCCCACAGCGCGCTGCTGATGTCGTTGGTGAGTTGCGACATGGCGGAGAAATCGTGACGCAGTCAATGGTGCGGCGCAATCCAGGAATGCCGTTAACATGCGGCGCGGATGCCAAACGCGCCTGCGCCGCGATCATGGAAATGGATAAGATTGACATCACCAAAATCGAGGTCACCCGCCGCGGCGACGCATGAGGAGATAGCATTGGGATGTCACCATCCCACAGGGATTGCAACCTCCAGCCCAAGGTTGGCGTGCTAGCGCCGATCTTGGGTAACCGGGCAAAGGGAACAACCGCAGCGCGGTTGTGGCGAGTATCGGTCGACGGACGGGGATGGTGCAACCGCGTTGCGATTGGGGAATGTTCTGTGGCGTCAGTCATGGCTTGCAATGGATTGGCCGCGCGTAAATGATGGCGCATCCTATGAGACCCGCGCTCTACCGGATTCGGTTGCTTTTTTGCTTTTTGCTTTTGACCGTGCTGTCCGGGTCGTGGCCGGCAGCGGCACAAAACCGGGCGAAGATTTACACGATCGGCCGGCTGGACAAGATCGCGTGTTCGGGTGATGGCACGAAATTGATGGTTTTTCAGAGGGAATTCGACGCCTGCGTCTCCTCCAATTCGGGCGCGACCTGGACCGAGCTTGCGAAGCCCAATAGTCAATACTGGTTGTCTGCCGGGTTGTCGGCGGATGGCCAGTTACTGGTTGCGACCTTGCGGCGCGGCGGCGAGCCGACCGTCTATACTTCCACCAACCTCGGTGCTACTTGGATTCCGGGCGACGCGCCCACCAATTTGAATTGGACATTCGTCAGTTGTTCGGCGGACGGCAGCCGCATGACCATTGGAGGTTACACTTACACGATTCATGGAAATATCCCGGCGCCGATCTACGCTTCAACCAATTCGGGAATCAATTGGACGCAGATAGCGGACAGCGGCATCGCTCACTGTTCCGGAGATGGGACAAAACTATTCCAGGTGGACGCCTCCGGGATTTTCAAGATGTCATTAAATTTTGGGGTAAGCTGGACGCCGACGTTGACCAACGCGAGCGGGCTGGTGGCCTGTTCGCACGACGGTGTGACGGTCTATGCCGGAGCGAACACCAACGGGACGGATGTGATCTATGTATCGCATGATTCGGGGTTCACCTGGGCGCCGGCGGGAACACCGGTCGGAATCTCTCTCTATCCCCGTGCCTGCACAGCGGATGGCGTAAAAGTTTTTGCATCCGGCAACGACGGCAACCTCTACACCTCGACCGATTCAGCCGTAACGTGGTCCTCGAATTCCATACCATTGCCAGCCCAAGGCATCGCCTGTTCCAGCAATGCCGCCAGCGTCTATGCATTCTTCAACACCGGCGACCCGGATTCTGGCTTTACTGGCAACGTTTTTACTCCGCAATCGGCGCGCCTATCCATCGCCCCCGCAGGCACGAATGTGATTTTGTCATGGCCGACAAATTATCTCGCTACTTTTCAGTTGGAAGCGAACGCCGACACAGCCTCCGCCCTTTGGACCAACGTGACCGCGACCCCCGAGATTGTAGGAGATTACTTTCAGGTGACCAATTCGACCGCCGGCGGGACGACTTTCTTTCGAATGAAATCCCCGTGAAGCAAATGGTTGCAACGCCGCTGGTCCAAACGGGTCTGAAGAAAATCACCTTGCTAATGACCGACGGGTCTTTGGTGCAAAGACCGCTGGGGCATCTCCTGGCAAATCACGCCGCGCGTGTTGACGGACGCGATGGCGGCCGGCGGCGCTCAAGCCAAACGCGCCTGCGCCGCGATAATCGACACGCGCAAGATCCACATCGCCAAAATCGAGGCCGCACGGCGCGGGTGATGTGATTCTCAGATGGAGCGCGACTGTGTCCGCAGGATCAGTCGCAGCAAGGGGCGGATGGTGAGGCGTTGGAATAATCCTGACGTGTTGGTGATGCGGAGGTGCTGCGGCTGGGCTGCGCCACAGCCGCGCTCCGGGAAAAGCCCCGACGGGGCTGGGAGAATTTTTTGTGGGCGGTGTTTCTACAAAGATTTCGCTCCTGACGGAGCTGAAGCCAAACACGCCTGCGGTGATTTTTGGAAAGACGAAAGCCTAGGCGAATTGAGCTACCAGTTCCTCTAACTTTTCTCGACGAACATCCAGAGTTGGCGCTTCGGCTTGAATTCGCTCGGGGAATTCACTGTAGGTGCGACCATCCAGCGAGCGGCCTGTGGTGGCTTTTCTGACTCCGCCCCATTGCTTGAAGAAGAAGGCAACACCCGCCGCACGGCACTGGGCGCGAATGCTACGCACCCACTCAGGCTGCATTGGGCGAGCGCCAGGACCGCTTTCTCCACCGACGATGACCCAACTGATGCCCTTGAGATTCATTGGACCGAGATGTTCCAAGAGCGGCTCAGCAGAGAGGAAGCGAATCTTGGCCGGAGCTTGTCGAAGCAAATCCACACGCGGCAAACCGTGCTGACGATTCTCCACACTCACGCCCCACCAAATGTGATTTTGCTCGGCAGCAAAGCGCAGCTTGGTTTTGAGCAGGCTGTGCATGCGGTCAGCGCGCTTGGTCAGGACTTGGTAGGTGTGCCAGTTCGCGGCAGTCATCACGCGGGCGACCGAGACGATGTAATCATCCGGCACGTCCTTGTGGAAAAGGTCGCTCATCGAGTTGACGAAAATCATCCGCGATGTTCC
>CAYWCK010000374.1:0-5260 GCA_964456685.1 uncultured Bifidobacteriaceae bacterium
GAATGGCGAGCGCCTCTCCAGTCAACCGCTGAAACTGAAAGTCCTGCGGGAAGACACGACTTCGCCTCCCGCGGCTCTCGCCAATCGCTCGGCGTTTCTCTGGCTCGTGCTGCCGCGGAAGGAATTTTACTTCGGCGAACCCGTCGTCGCGGAAGTGCGGCTGTATCGCCGGGAGAACGCCCAGCGCATCGGCGATTTTCAGCTCTCGCCTCTGCAAGGCGATGGACTCAACGCCGGCCCCTGGGTGCAAGGTCAATTGGCCCGCCGCGTGGTGGGAGGTCAGGGTTTTCTTGTCCAACCGCTGTTCTGCGTCGTAACGCCGGTCAAAACCGGTCCGCTCAAGCTCGGCCAGTTGAAGGGCTCGGTGGTGCTCAATCCCCCGGATGTTTTTGAAAGCTTTTGGGGTCGCGGCGGCCGGGCCGAACGCGTGGAACTCGCGTTGGACGGGGAAGCTGTTCAAGTCTTTCCGCTGCCCAAGGAAAATGTTCCGGCCGATTTCAATGGCGCCATCGGCAACTTCACCCTGGCCATGAACGCCGGCCCGACCAATGTCGCCGTGGGCGATCCCATTACGGTGCGCGTGCAGATTTCCGGTCGCGGTGCGTTTGACACGGTCAAGTTGCCCGAGCAAAAGGCGTGGGAACATTTTAAATCCTATCAGCCCACTGGCAACTTGCAGGTGGGCGATGCCCTGGGTTTGCAAGGAACGAAAACCTTCGAACAAATCGTCTCGCCCGAGACCGCCGATCTCAAAGAACTCCCGCCCTTCTCCTTTTCCTTCTTTGACCCGGAGGCCAAACAATACCGCACCCTCAGTCAGCCGGCGGTCAAGTTGATCGTTACACCCGCGGCCACGGTCGCCGCCCCGATGATGTCCCTCCCCGCGCGAGGCAACGACACCACCCCGCCTCCCGCCCGGGACATCGTCCATATCAAAACCCGCCCCGGCCAACTGACGCAAGTCGGCCCGCCCCTGCTGCAACGGCCGTGGTTCATCGCCGTGCAAAGCGTGCCGGTGCTGGCGTGGCTCGCCGCGGTCGGCTGGCGCAAACGCACCGATGCGCTGGCCAACAACCCGCGCCTCCGTCGCCAACGGGCCGTGGCGCAGTTGATTCGCGACGGCCTCGCAGAATTGCGCCAGCACGCCGCGGCCAGAAACTCCGACGCCTTTTTCGCTTCGCTCGTCCGCTTGCTCCAGGAACAGCTGGGTGAACGTCTCGACTGCCCGGCCTCGGCCATCACCGAAGCGGTCGTGGATGAGAAACTGCGCCCGCGCGGTGTGCCGGAGGCAACGTTGCAGGAGATTCACGAATTGTTTCAAGCGTGCAACCTGGCGCGGTACGCACCGGTCAAATCTGGCAGCGAACTGGAGGCTTACATTCCCAGATTGGAAGCGGCGCTGGCGAAGATTCAGGAGGTGAAGGCATGAACTTCCGGCGCTGCCATCAGTCGCTGGCGCATTCACTCGCCGCTGCTTTCCGAAGTTTCGGCGCGCTCCTCGCTCGGTTTAGCCCGGGTCGCCGACCGATTGTTGCGGCTTTGGTTGGCTGCGCCGCGCTGGTTGCCGCCGTAAAGCCGGCGCCCGCACAATCCAATGTGCATGCGCTCGGCATTAGTGGCCTTGGTCCAAACGCGCAATTCGAAACCGGCAACAAACTTTACGAAGAAAAGAAATTTGCGGATGCCGCCGCCTGTTACCAGGGCATCCTCGCCGCAGGCCAGGCTTCGGCGGAGGTTTATTTCAATCTCGGCAACGCGCGCTTCAAAGCCAATCAGCTCGGTTGGGCCATCGCCGCTTATCGCGAAGCCGAGCGCCTGACTCCGCGTGATCCCGATCTCCGCGCCAATCTCCAATTCGCACGCAACCAAGTCGAGGGTCCAACCTTGAAACCGACTCGCTGGCAGAAGCTGTTCGGCACTTTAAGCTTGAACGAATGGACGGGCCTGGCCGCCACCGGCCTATGGTTGACGTTCGGACTGCTGGCTCTGATGCAATTGCGACCTGGACTGAAACCGACGCTCAAAACACCCGTGGTCCTCGCCGGTCTCACCAGCGTGCTGCTGGGTGCCGGGCTGGGTGTGGCCGCCGAGGTGAATCCCACGGCTGGAATTGTCATCGTCACCGCGCGGGACGTGGCCGTTCGCAACGGACCTCTGCAAGAATCTCAAACCGCCTTCAGCGTCCACGACGGCGCCGAACTGCGCATCGTAGATCGCAAGGATGACTGGTTGCAGGTAACCGACGGCACGCGACGCGTTGGGTGGTTGAAACACAGCGATGTGACCGGAGCGCTTCCGGGCAAGTCTTCTTAATTTTCCGACCGCAACACTTCACCGCTGCACGCGCGCACTGCCGCCCTTCATCAACTTCTCCACTTCATTTTTATCGGCCATCGAAGTGTCGCCCGGTGTGGTCATGGCCAATGCGCCGTGCGCGGCGCCGTAGTCCACGGCCTTCTGCGGATCGCCCGTGGTCATCAGGCCGTAGATGAAGCCGGAGGCAAAACTGTCCCCGCCGCCGACGCGGTCGAGGATTTCCAAGTCGGGATACTTGCGGCTCTCGTAGAACTTGCCCTCCGCCCAAGCGATGGCCGCCCAGTCGTTCACCGTCGCGGTCTTCGCCGCACGCAACGTGGTGGCGGTGGCTTTGAAATTCGGAAACGCTTTCATCGCCGTCTCGATCATCTGCTTGAACGCGGTCACATCAATGTGCAACAGGTTTTCATCCGCACCTGCGACGTGAAAACCGAGGCACGCGGTAAAGTCTTCTTCGTTGCCGATCATCACGTCGACGTATTTGGCGATTTCCTTGTTTACTTCCTGCGCGCGCGCCTGGCCGCCGATGGATTTCCACAGGCTCGGGCGATAATTCAAATCGTAGCTCACCACCGTGCCATGTTTCTTCGCGGCCTGGACGCACTCGATGACCAATTGCGGCGTGGTGTCGCTGAGCGCGGCGAAAATTCCGCCCGTGTGCAACCAACGCACGCCGAGTTTGCCGAAAATAGTTTCCCAATCGAAATCGCCGGGCTTGAGCTGGCTCGCGGCGCTGTGACCGCGATCCGAGACGCCGACCGCAGCCCGCACCCCGAAGCCGCGTTCGGTGAAATTGAGTCCATTGCGCACCGTCCGCCCGACGCCGTCAAACTTCGCCCACTTCACCAACTCGGTGCTCACGCCGCCCTGCAAAACCAGATCCTCCAGCAACCGGCCGACATCGTTATCCGCGAATGCGGTCGCCACGGCCGTCTTCAACCCAAAGCACCGGCGCAATCCGCGGGCGACGTTGTATTCACCACCACCCTCCCAAACCTTGAACTCGCGCGTGGAGCGGATCCGTCCCTCACCCGGATCCAGCCGCAGCATGATTTCCCCCAGCGACAACAAATCGTAAGCACACGCGCCAGCGGGTTTGATTTCGAGTTTTGACATAGAGTTCAGAATTGAACGTGCAGAATTTGGAAGGGAATTGTCCGGGACTCAAACTTTTTCAAAAACGAGAAGCCCGCAAACTGCCGAGCCAGCCTGATAATTCAGGGCACAAACGAAATCAGGGCAAAGCCTGGGAGGCAAGCTGCTGAATCCGGTGAATCTCGCTCAGGAGGTGCTTGTTCGCGGGGTTGAGCGCCGAGCAGACCTCTAAGATTGCAACCGCGTCCTCGTACTGCCGGACATCGACAAGCGTGTTTTTTACGAACGTGGCGGTCTCAAAACTCCCAGGAGCGAGCGCCAGAGCTTGCTTCATTGCAACCAGCGCCTCGGTCCACATTCGAGTTTTATCGCCAACCTCGCTCGCCTTGACACAGCGCCAGACATAAAGGTCCGCGGTACTCAGACGCATTTTCGAGAAATACTCTTGGGTTGCTCGTTCGCCAAGGTACGCCAAATCGCCCTTGTATTCGTTGGTCTCTCCTTGCACGTAGACTCTTCCAGTAAAATCACAGATCTCTTTGAAGGTTGTTTTTTCAGAAATGCAATCGCCGAGCAAAGCGCCACAAAGATTTGACCAATAGAGGCGATCCGCCTGAACTGCGTCCTCAGGGAGACGGTCAAAAGCTATACGACTGAACCTGAAGATAGGGCCGGCGGGCACCAAATGTCGGTTCAACCCAAATAGCGGCTCGCTCTGTTCGATGTAAATCTCACGGTCGGTGTTTTTGACGGCGATCGCATTGACAAACCGCTCGGTCAATTCCCAATACGCACCGGGGCCACGGACACCCACGGCGCCGCTCTTGTCGATCACGACTTGCTCATTCTTGCCCAACGTTCCCGACTGTTGTCGCCGTTTGGCGTCGGCGATGTAATCATTGTAAATCTCAACAAAGTCAGCTGCCGTCGGAATGCTGAGCCGACTACCGAACATGGTAATGACGTAATCACGATACGATGCATCGCACAGGAGGTTCTGGGTTAGCACGAAACAAGGCCGCCCCAATTCATGGTCTTCCATTGCCGCGGTAACCGCGAAACGGCCAACATCTGTGCCACCAAAGTAGATGTTGTTCGTTCCAATCACCGAAGTGATTTCGTGCACAATGCTATTGAGGCGTTGGCTACTCCAGGTTCGCGAGAGTGCGTAGGTCCAGTATGCTTCCCGAATCGGCTCCCACGCTGCTCCATACCAGGAATTCTTGAAGAGTGGTGGCGTTCCAATCCGGGCGGCGAGCCAGTCTCCCGCCGCTTCCCACAAAGGTGGAGGGGCATTACGATCCGCATCCAATTTTTGAAAGAGCTTGGCTGCCGCGGCGGAATCATCTGCCCGAATGGCCTCAAACAGTTCTATCACCCTAGGGGGAATCTTCGTTCCCGAGTTTTGCGCCAGAGCGTAGGCTTGTAGCTTTTTTGCGTTGATGAATCGGGACAGTTTTTCGTCCAGCGATCCTGACGGCTTGGTGCAATTTGTCAGCAAAATCGCACCGAGCGCGAACACCGGAACGACTAAAGCTGAGTTTTTTCCCTTCAAGCGTTCTGGCTAAAAAGAACCTTGCCCAACACCACAGCCCGCCGTGCGCCAGTCACCGCCGGCACATTGCTCGGCTGCCCCAGCAAAGTTTCGTGGGCCATGATCGCGAAAGCCAGCGGCTCTTTCGCGGAGCTGTCCATCCCAAAATCCTCGTGGGCGCAGAGCTGGCCGACATCGGTGAACTTGAAAAGCATTTCGACCAGCGTGGGATTCTTCGCCCCACCGCCGCCCAGGATGATCTGCAGCTTCGGTAATTGCTCCGGCCGCAAACCGGGAAATACAAACCGCCGATAC
>CAYWCK010000375.1:0-5240 GCA_964456685.1 uncultured Bifidobacteriaceae bacterium
AATCTGACCGCCTGGCAGCCGTTGGTTACCAACACCGTGCCTTTCACCTTCAGCGAATCCAGCAACCCGGAGACGTCGCAGCGGTTTTATCGCGCCCGACTTTTCCCGTGATCTGGCGGGTGGAGATTTCGTCCGACCTGTGAAACCTTTCGGACTAAACCTGCGTCATGGAACTCATGCTCACGCCACTTTCTGCAAAGAAATGGAACTTCACGACGGCGGCGCATTTGCTGAACCGCGCTGGCTTCGGCGGTCCTCCGGCCGAAATTGAACGGCTGGTGAAGCTCGGACCGGATCGGGCCGTGGATTGGCTGGTCAATTTCGAAGCGACACCCGACGAAACGCCCAATCCGGATTGGGCCAAGCCGGACCCGAGTCGTCGTGAAAAGTTCGAGGCAATGCGAAAGGCGAGTGAGGAGGAACGACGCCGATTGCAACGCGAAGAGCAGCAGTTGCAGCGGCAGCGGATGACTGAGTTGCGGGGCTGGTGGCTCTCGCGCATGGCACACGGGCCGCGGCCATTGCAGGAAAAACTGGCTTTATTCTGGCATGGCCATTTTGCCACCAGCGTGGAAAAGGTGCGCGATCCGTATTTCATGTGGCGGCAGAATGAGCTGTTCCGCCGTCTGGCGCATGGCAACTGGTTGCAGATGTTGATCGAGGTGGCCCAAGACCCGGCCATGTTGATCTGGCTGGATCAGGCGCAAAGCCGGAAGGATCACCCAAACGAAAACTTTGCGCGCGAAGTCATGGAGTTGTTTGCCTTGGGCGAGGGACATTACACCGAGAAGGACATTACCGAAGCCGCACGGGCATTGACTGGCTGGACGTTGGATCGCGCCACGCAACGGTTCGTGCACCGCCCCTTTCTTCATGACACGGGCGAGAAGACGGTGCTGGGGCGAACGGGCAATCTCGATGGCGAGGATGTTCTGGAGCAGATCATCGCGCAACCGCAAGCGGCAAAATTCATCACGGCCAAGCTGTGGCATTTCTTTGCGGCGGAAGCGCCGGCGGAGAAACTGAACGATGCGTTGGCGGCACTCTTCCGCAAACACGGTAATGAATTCAAGCCTGTGCTGAGCGCGATGTTTCGGAGCGAGGAGTTTTACGAGCCGTCCGTCATCCGTAATCAGGTCAAGAGCCCGGTGCAATGGCTGGTGGGCACGGTGCGGATGCTGGAGACCTCGTTGCCGTCACCGCAGATTTCCTGGGGGCTGACGCGCAATCTGGGACAGGATCTATTCGCACCGCCCAATGTGAAAGGCTGGGATGGCGGTGTAACGTGGATTACCACTAATCACCTGCTATCGCGGTACAACGAAGCCGCGGTGTTGGTGCAAGGAGATATGTCGATGGTGGCGGGAATGAATCTAGGACTGCCAAACGTCAATCCGAACATGGAGCGAGCTTTGCAGAACCGGCTGCGCGACGGTCGGCCGCGCTCGGTGGAGGTGGCGAAGCTGTTCTCGGAACGGGAACGAAAGGACAAAATCGCCTTGATCAGCGCACTAGAGCGGCGGTTGTTGCAGGCGGAATTGAAGCCGCAACAGCGCGCGGCGTTGCAGGAGTATTTGGAATCGCAGGGAGCTTTGGACGAGGGGGATTTGTTGGGCGCCATCCGGTTGGTAATGTCCACGCCGGAATATCAGGTGACCTGAGCGGATCGATCGAATTCATCGAAATGATGCCATGAAAAGCGAGCTAATTTTAAAAACACGACGGGAGTTTTTGCGCACAACCATGTTGGGCAGCGCGTTGTCCTGGACGGTCCCGACGTTCTTGGCAAACACCTTTTCGGAACTTAACGCCGTCGCCGCCGATTCGGCCGTGCAACCGGTCACCGGCAAGGATGGGCGCATTTTGGTGGTGCTGCAAATGGCGGGAGGGAACGACGGGCTGAACACGGTCGTGCCCTTTGCTGATGATCACTATCGAAAGGCCCGGCCACGGATCGCAGTGGCAGGAAAGGACGTGCTGAAATTGAATGACGAACTGGGGTTGCACCCGAAGCTGGCGGGCTTCAGAGCGCTCTACGATACGGGGCAACTCAGCATCATCCAGGGGGTCGGTTATCCCAATCCGAATCGATCACACTTTCGCTCCACGGAAATCTGGCAAACCGCGGTGGATGCCGAGAAGTTTGAAACCACCGGCTGGTTGGGACGCTACTTTGACAATACGTGTTCTGGTTGCGATCCCACAGTCGCGGTAACGATCGGGGGACAAATGCCGCAGGCCTTTGCCGCTAGGAAACCCAAAGGCATTTGCTTCAACAGTCCCCAGAATTATCGGTTCATTAAATCGGACAAGCCCGGCCCGGGCGAGCGGGACACGATGGAGGCTTCGTTTCGAAAGCTGAACGAAACCGACGAATCAATGATGGAAAACTCCGGTGCCAGTATCGCCGCGCTGCATGGCGCGACCCGCCATTCCGGTTCGGCATTGGATTTCATTGAGCGCACCGCCATGGATGCGCAAGTTAGCTCGGAAAAAGTGCGTGCAATCGCCGCGAAGGGCGAAAACAAGGCGACGTATCCCGGTTCGCAACTGGCCAATTCGTTGAAACTCGTCGCCCGTCTGATTGCCGGTGGGCTCAGCACCCGGGTCTATTACGTTTCCCAAGGTGGCTACGATACGCACACAAATCAGCCGGGGACGCACGAGCGTCTGTTGGGTGAGTTGGGCGATGCGGTGAAGGCCTTTGTCCAGGACCTGAGTGCACAAGGCAATTTGGAGCGCGTGTTGGTGATGACGTTTAGTGAATTCGGCCGTCGGGTGGCGGAGAACGCGAGTCAAGGAACGGACCACGGGGCGGCCGCTCCGATGTTTGTGATCGGAAACAAGGTGAAGTCTGGAATCCTTGGACGAAGCCCGAGTTTGGCGCCGGGCGATCTTTTCCAAGGAGATGTGAAGTTCACTACGGATTTCCGGCGTGTTTATGCCGGCGTGCTGGAGAACTGGCTGCAAACGAGCAGTCAAGCGGTTCTCGGCCAACGATTCGATCCTCTGGCGGTGTTATAAAAAGAGAAAGGCCGGACAACAGGTCCGGCCTCTTCACACACGCTACACCTGAGAACGGGGTGCAACGACAACGGGGACACACTAGCGGAATCCGTTTTTCAGAACAGTCCCCATTAAGGGGGACATCGGCTAACCTTCAGCGCACAGCGCTTTATAGCGGTTTAATAAAACTGTGGCCGTCTGGTCGAGGCGCAGTGCTCTCCCTCACCCATCCCCTCTCCCGCTGGGAGAGGGGATAGCCATTGGACAATTTCTGAAAGTTTTGGCGTCAGCGTGCCGCTGGCAGCGATCCATTGATCAGGACGCAGCGCCGTTCTCCCTCTCCCGGCGGGAGAGGGCCGGGGTGAGGGGGAGACTTCCTTACGCATTATTCGGCTACAGTCTTATTGAAACCGCTCCAACGGCTCCGTTTCGGCAATGCGCTCAGCTTCCACATCTGATCTCAGGTCAAATTGCTTACCAGTCAGCGTCAATACAGATCTTGGTCATGTGGCCAAAGCGGATGTTTGAAGAGCTCGCATCTACAACAGGTATGCGATTGTTTGGCGACGCGCTTAGCGGAAGGTCGGGATTAACAATGGCGATGGCGCAACGTCCAATTAGGTTGGAGACCTAAAGGACGCGGTTCGTTGCCACCAGTAACGGGGAGGTCAGCGGCGCAGCGTGCGGATCGCGCTAAAGGCGTAAGAAAGCCATAACAAGCTCAACGCGCCAATAATCACGATCTGCCCCACAACCGGGTAGCTGTAAACGAAGAACGCCGACAGACTACAAACGACCGTCGCTTTGATCAAATCTCGGACAGACATACGAAATGGCATTTGCCGATACTCGACTTCAACTTGGTATCGGCCAAGCCACACTGGACTTGAATCCAGATTTCGTCAAAACCACTGCAACCTTGGAGAATTGGTGGTTTGCAATTGGCGACGTGGCGTTGGATCGGTGGCGGCCCTCTGCAAAGAGCAAAATGAATACTAGGTCACCCGGCGACGCGGATTTTCTTCGCGCACCACTTGTTCCAGCGGCAATTCCACGGCCGTCTGGCGGCCGAGAAATTCCAGCAACACAGCCACGCGCTGACGTCCGGGGAAGACCTGGGTTACGATTGCCTGCAGACCGTGCAAAGCGCCGCCCGCTACCTGTACCGCTTCGCCCACTTCTGGCGTTTCCGGAATCTCATGGAGCTGATCTTCGCCGAAGAGGAGCTTCAGTTCCGCCATGACTTCTTCCGGAACGGTCGGCCAGCGATCGCCAAAATGAATCACCCCGCTCACGCCGGGTGCGGCATGAACCCGGCGCAGTGAGGTCTCCCAATCGAACCGGGCGAACAAATAGTTCGGGAACAGCGCTTCCGTGAACCAGGCAGCACCACGTCGCGTCTGCCGACGGAAGCGGATGCGTGGGAGAAACACTTCCAATCCGGGCAACGTCCGCAAATGCCCGGCGGCAATGTGCTCATGCTTCGGCTGCGTGCGGAGGCAGAACCAGGCTGAAAGAGCTTTTGATGCTTGTTCGTTCGACATGACGCAAATTGACGCCGCATCGTAGATTCGGATGCCCGCAGGCCACAACTCCGAAACTTTCTCGCCAAAGTGGCGGGCGGGATTGTTGGTTCCGTCCGACATTTCCCCTTTGAACTTCTGCTCTGCTTTCCGATACTCCGCGCGTGTCTGCGCCGTTTACAACGCCGATTGATGCCCGCACGCGCTACTGCGCGGTGTTTGGTCACCCAATCAAGCATTCCGCATCGCCCGCGATGCAGAACGCTGGCTTCGCCGCGCTCGGCCTCAACTGGCGCTATCTGGCCTTTGACGTTCGCCCCGAGGAATTGCGCGCCGGCATTCTCGGTGCGCGGACGATGCAATTGGTGGGATTAAACCTCACCGTGCCGCACAAGTTGCTCGCGGTTGACATGGTGGATGTGCTTAATGAGTCCGGTAAACAGTGGGGGGCGGTGAACACGGTGCGGTTTGAAGGACGGGATAAATCCGGCGCTTGGCTGCCGTTGCATCTCTTTGCCGAAGGAGCGCCGGAGAAAGTCCGCTCGCAGGGATTTAACACCGATGCCGAGGCGATTGTGCGGTCATTGCGCGAGGATCTTGGCCTGGAATTGCGTGGCGCGCGCGTGCTCATACTCGGGGCCGGCGGCGCCGGGCGCGTGGCCGCTCTGCGGATGGCGGCGGAGCAAGTGGGGGAGTTGTTCCTCGTGAACC
>CAYWCK010000376.1:0-5223 GCA_964456685.1 uncultured Bifidobacteriaceae bacterium
CAATTGGCGACCGGGTTGCGTGAAGTGAACGAGGTCAATGAAGTTCTCGTGCAAGCCATCCAACGCAGGATGCGTGTCAACGAAATAAACGTCCGGATTATCAGTAGTCAGTCGCGCAACCAGTCGGGAGTGGAGTTCGTTTGCTTTAATTTGATTGATCACGTCAGGAAAACCAGCACGGTAGAAAGCGATGACGTCGAGATCGCTCTTCTCATTGACCGCCATCGAATAATTGGCGATTACCAAGCGGATGTGGTTGGTTCGGGCAATTTGGATAAGCTCGCGGTAGCCTCGATCGTAAGGGTTGTCGCCCGGAGTCCGATTCTGAAGCGCCGTGACGGCCGAGAGACGTGCCAGCTGGCGGCGGTAGGACATCACTTTGAGGCGATACTCTGCGTCCGCAAGCAGCTTCAAGGGCCGTGCCTCGTAGGGAGGAGGCGGTTTTGCCAATACGGGTGGCAATTCGGGCACAAGCCAGTTGAATCCGTTGTAGCCGTGGTATGAAATGATCATGTCGGGCTTGAGCCCAAGAATCTTGCGGCGCAGGCGCTCGATGTTCAGATGGAGATCGTAGCTGGGAATTCCGGCATTGATGACTTGCACCGGGCGCGAAAGGCCAGATCCATGGGTTGCCATTTGTTCCAACAGCTGCGGCCATGGCACATCGTCGGCATACATTGTGTGTCCGAAGGTCGTAGACTCGCCCAAGGTGACGATGCGGTAAGCACTGCCCTTGTCTGCGGAGATCTCCGGACCACGAAAACCAAGGCGATTGATGTGGATGTGACTTTCAAACATTTTGCCATCACTACCAGGTCTTAGGCGAAATGGGGCCATGCCGTTGGTGGCAGCCATGCAAATGTCCTTCTGGGTCTTCCGCCATTCACGGACAAAATAATCCCACCACCGGGCAAAGGCAGTGGGGTCTCTCCGCGCCTCCTGGTAGGCATATAGTCGTTTCCGGAGGTCTGGCTTCTCAGGTAATTGATAACTCGGCCGCGTCAGATAATCCGCCACCGGCAAACCGACCACGAGGAGGATGCCGGTATTGAAAGCCAGCACCAAGAGACGCGGCAAGGGGCAGATGCACTTGATGGCAATCAGGACGAGGAGAGTCGCGAGCAACCCGAAAAAGAAAGGCACAGTGGCGTTGAGCAGATAAGTCGTACCCAACCAGAACAGCAACACGAAAAGCGTCCACGTGGACGCAAGCAGGTGCCAGTGCAGGCGGATGTCACCTCGCGGCAGGCTCATGGCGGCGCCAGCCAGCAATACGGCGATCCCAACCGCCAAGGCCAGAAAGAAACCGCCGTAGGCCAGCAAGGAGGTTTCGAGGGCAATCGCGTACAAGGTCGCGGCGATGGTGGCGGCCCATCCCAGGTAAGCTTGCCAGCGGCGACCCTTCCGCTGGAAGCCAACCACGCAAGCCGAAGTGCTCAAGCTGGAAAGGCAAACCACCATCTCGATTGGCAGTTCGAGGGCGAATGACAAGACGAGGACGCCAAACGCCACGCACAGCAGGATCCAAGGCATAAGGGTTCGACTGCAAAATCGGGTTGCCATTGACCGCAAAAGTATCAGGCGAAACAACAACTGAACAAGACCGGTTATTGCCCCCGGGCAAGTTCGAAGGAGACACGGTCGTGGGGCGCTCTATTTTGGGTGATTGCCGAAGGCAATTGTTTTGAGAGCGGCCGCAGACGCCAGCAGCATGCCAAGCCGGAGTGTTATGTAGCTCTGAAGCATTGTTACATTTGCTCACGCTTTCCATGCGGGGACGGCGGCAGCCAATTTCCAAACCAGTTGGTCGAGCGCCAGACCGATTTCTTTAGTGCGCGTATTCGTGAACGCCGCCCAGCAAAGTTCGCTGTGCGTGCGGACCATCACGGTGTTGAGGCCGGGCAGGCTGCCCATGTGCCACCAGTTGCCGAAACGATTTACGCTCCAGCCGCACGCATAGTTGGCGTTGGCAGCGCTGGCGGTGGTCATGGTGGCAATCGTCTCCGCGCGGAGGATGTTGGGCGTGGTTTTGAAACCATCCACGTGCAGGGCGAAGCGCACCATGTCACTGGGCGTGGCCAGCCAGCCGCCGTGCGAATCCATGCGCGCAACATTCATCCGGTACGGACTGTCCTTGTCGGCATCGTGATAGGTCACTTCGTCCGCCGCGCGCGCGGCGCGGGTGTTGCCGGCGATCTGAAACTCCTTGATGCCGCATGGCGCAGCCACATGTTGCCGCACGAAGGCCGCGTAACTTCGTCCGGAAATTTTTTCAATCACGCGCCCGAGAAGGCAATAACCGAAATTGGAATAGGCGTAATGCTCGCCCGGCGGATGTTTCAGAGGCTGGTTCTTCAGCGTCCAGGTGATGAGCTCGTGGTGATTGAACGCGGGCTGAAGGAACATCGGATCGTTGTTGTCGTTGGTCCAGCCACCGGAGGTGTGGTTGAGCAGGTGACGGATTTTAATCTTCCGCACGTCCGCCGGATAGCTCTTGCTGAAATCGAATCCAAGAATCGCACCCTCACCAAAAACAAGGTCATCCAACTTCAACTTCCCCTGCTCCACCAGGGTGAAAAGCGCGACGGCCGTCACCGGTTTGCTGATGCTGGCGATGCGAAAACGGTGCGTGGGCGCGAGCGGTTCGCGCGTCAACTTGTCCGCAAATCCAAAAGCTTCGGAGTAGACGAATTGGCCGCGCCGTGCGATGGCGACGGAAAGACCCGGCGCCCCATGTTGCTCGAGAAATTTGCGGGCAAGGCCGCTTATTTCTGCCCGCTCGCTTGGGGTAGGCTCATGTTGCGGCTCCACGACCCGGGCAGAAGCACGAGGTGCGCAGAGAAATGCCGGCAACGCGCTCGCACCGGCGGCCAAGACCATTCGTTTGAGGCTGGCGCGGCGGGTGATTCGCTCATCGGGTCGCACTCGCGGAGATTATTGCCAGCTTTCGCCGATGTCGAGCCAGCGGGAAGCGCCAATCAGCACAGGCCGATTCAGCACTCCTGGGCCACGCGACGGAAGTGGTAGCCGATGATGGCAAACTCGACCGCGCGACGAAATTGATGCGGCCGGAAATGCAGCATCTCCCAGAAAAAACGCCAGTAAGCCACGCGACCGCGATACCAGATGCCGAGCAGCCAGAACGATTTCACGAACGCCATGAAATCGGCGCGAGATAGCCGGAGCCGCGGCGCGTCAATGCGCTTGTGATTCTCCAGAAACGTGCGCACGCGTTGGTAATAAACTTTCGGCTCGTAAAGTTTCTTCATCAGTTCGCGGTAGCCGGATTGGAGAAACTCACGGTTCAGCTTGGGCTTGAAGTTCAACGCGCTGTCGGTGTTGTTGCCGGTGGTCTCCGCTTCGAGCCGACCTTCGTTCTTGAGCCGTTTGTAGAGACGCGTTTGCGGTAGCGCGGTGAGCAGACCAACCATCGCCGTAACCACCCCGGAGCGCTGAATGAAGTCGAACTGCCGCTTGAAGATGTCCGTCTTGTCGTTGTCGAAGCCGACGATGAACCCGCCCATCACTTCGAGGCCGCGGCTCTGTAACGTATGCACCGCGCTGACCAGATCACGCGAGCGGTTTTGCAATTTGCGGCATTCTTCGAGCGATTCCGCCGACGGCGTCTCGATGCCGACGAAAACTTTTGCAAAACCGGCCTCCACCATTAGCGAACAGAGCTCCTCGTCGTCAGCCAGATTCACCGAGGCTTCGGTCAGGAAACCCATTTCCGCCTGAGTGCGCTTGCGCCACGCGACCATCTCGTGCAGCAAGGCGCGGGTGCGGCGTTTGTCGCCAATGAAGTTGTCGTCCACGACGAAGACCATTTCCTTCCAACCGCGCACGCGCAACGCTTCCAGTTCCGCCACCAGTTGCTCCGGCGTTTTGGTGCGGGGCACGCGGCCGTTCATGACGATGATGTCGCAGAACTCGCAGTCAAAAGGGCAGCCGCGCGAGAACTGCACTGACATGGTCACGTATTGTTTCAGATCAATCAGATCCCAGCGTGGAATGGGCGTCTTCGTAATATCCGGCCGGTTGGTCGTTTGATAAATGTGCTGCACCGCTCCTCGCCGCATGTCCTCAACGAGCTGTGGGATGAGTTCCTCGGCCTCGCCCAGCACGAAGTGTTGGATCTCCGGGAAGGATTCATGGCCGGTCGTGAACAACGGCCCGCCGGCAATCACCGTCTTACCATGCGCCTGGCAGCGCGCGACAATCCGCTTCACGGATTCCTTGTGCACGATCATTGCGCTGATCAGCACGTAATCCGCCCAGCGCAAGTCTTCATCCTTCAGGCGCGCGACGTTTTTGTCCACGAGGCGCAGTTCCCATTCCGGCGGCAGCATGGCCGCAACCGTCAGCAAGCCGAGAGGCGGAATGGACGATTCCTTGGCCACAAATTTGAGAACGTGTTTGAAACTCCAGAAAGTGTCTGGCGTCTGCGGACTGACCAAAAGTATTTTCATCGTAAAGCCCCGGAGGCAACCCGCTCTCAAGTTAATTGGCCGTCTTGCCGGGTCGAGTGAAATTTACACCCAAATCCGGGTTTGCAAAACCACACCCACCCGTCGCCACGGAAAATCATCTTGGCGGAACGCATGCCGATGGCCACATTGCGGCCGAAATGCGGATGCATTCCACGTTGAGCGTAAAAAATTTTGCCAACCTATGAGAATTTTTCAATCCATTCCATTGTTCCGAGCGTTCGTCTTCGCTGCTGCCACCGGGCTAGCAATCCTGCCGACGGATGCGGCGGAAAAACCCGCACCCGCAAAGGTCATATTTGATACGGACATCGGGAATGATGTGGACGACTTGCTCGCGCTCGGGATGCTGCACGCGCTTCAGTCGCGCGGCGCATGCGAGTTGCTGGGCGTCACCATTACGCGCTGCGACGAACTGGCCGGGCCATTCGTCAATGCCGTGAACACTTTTTACGGCCGGCCAGCGCTGCCCGTGGGTTGCATTCGCGGCACTCCGGACAAGAGCGCGAGCAAGTTCTTACCACTCGTCGAACAGAAAGACGGCGACCAGTTTCGCTTTCCGCACGAACTGAAACGCAGCAGTGACGCACCCGACTCGCTGAAGTTGCTCCGGCGACTGCTCGCCGCGCAACCTGACGGCAGCGTCTCGCTCGTACAAGTGGGTTACTTTTCCAACTTCGCCGCTTTGCTGGATACACCGCCGGACGACATCTCTCCGCTCAAGGGCATTGATCTG
>CAYWCK010000377.1:0-5218 GCA_964456685.1 uncultured Bifidobacteriaceae bacterium
CTGCTGTCGCCGTTGGCCCAGCGATAAACGCGAAACAAACTGGTCGGGTCCGCGCCGGCACTGCCTGCAGCGTCCGGCGCTTCGTTGCAGGC
Organism: uncultured Bifidobacteriaceae bacterium; assembly: GCA_964456685.1. Classification (GTDB taxonomy): domain Bacteria; phylum Verrucomicrobiota; class Verrucomicrobiia; order Limisphaerales; family JADLHS01; genus CAYWCK01. Next base: position 93 of record CAYWCK010000377.1, read on the forward strand.
GTAAATCGCGCCATCGTTGGCCAGGGCGATGCCGCATAACCCGATGCCGCCCTTTCCGACATTGCACTGGATGCCGTTCGTTTTGAGCGTGTGGAGCAGCGAGCCGTTCGTGGCGTTCAGGACGTGAACCACGTAATTCGAAGTCGTGTTGCTCGAACGCGAGATGACGTAGAGATGATTTGAGAGTGCGTTGTAAGCGAGTGTCCGTTGATTCGGCACGCCAGTCGCGGCGCTGAGATTCATCCACGGCTGTCCGGCGCTGGGACCGACGCTCCAGAGCGGCGCGAGCGCGGCCGAATTGTTCAACACGGTCAGGTTTGCCACCATGCTGGTGACGCTGCCGACGGAGTTGCTCACCACCACGGAATACGGCGCCGCGTCAGCGAAGGTGACGGCGCTCTAAGTCAACTGGCTTGTCGTGGCGCCGGAAAGATTTCCGCCATTGCTGAGATTCGTTCCGCTACGGCGCCATTGGTAAGCCAGCGGCGCGTTGCCATCGGCGGAGACAGCGAACTTAGCGATTGTTCCCACGTAGTCGGCCCGGCTGTCGGGCGGAATCAGAATGACGGGTGCGCCCGCAATCGTGAGCGCCACTGGCGCGCTCGTGATGCTCGCCACGCTGTTGCTGACCACGACCGAGAATGCCGCGCCGCTCGTTGCTGCAGCGATCGTGAGTTGCGATGTGCGCGCGCCAGAAATATTTCCGCCGTCGCTCAACGGCACACCATTTTGCAGCCATTGATAAAACAACGGGAGACCGGTTGCGCTCACTCGAAATTTCACTGCACTGCCGCTGGCGACGTTTGTGCCTGTCGGCGACGTCACGATGGCCGGCGGAATCCATCCCTGGACAAACCGGGTGATTCCCACCGACGGCGGCCCGCCCGGCGCGGTGTACCCGGCAGTTTGGAGATAACTCTGCACGCCCGCCGGGTACGCCGACTGAAAGTAAATCGTCTTGTTCGCCTCGAAATTGTAGAGCCACGCCGTCGGATCACTGGCGAGCGCCGACGGCGGTTCGCTGAGGAATTTGATCACCTGCATCGCGACGTTGTTCTCGATGGTTGAACCGCCCGCACCGCCCACCGCCAATGGCGCGCGGCCGACTGCGTTCGTCGATTCCGGCACCACAATCACGGGGCACATGTTGTCCACCGGCCGTTTGCCCGGCCCAATGGAATCCGGCCAGCCGGGTCGCGGATCAAACAGTGCCATGCCTTGCCCCAGCACGAGCCCGCGATTCGTCACCGCCACTTGCGCACCGTAACCCCCGCCCATGCTGAACGTGACCGACACGCAATTGCCCCACCGGTCCGATGTCGCGAGATGAAACGTGCCGTAACGAATGTCGTCCCAATCAATCGCAATCGTGACGTTGGTCTGGTAGTTGACGGAATCTTGAACCGTCCCGGCGAAGCTGTTGGTGAGACGAGTTTCATTTGTGTCCCACGCCGGCGAGAACGGAAACCCATTGGTCACGTGTGCGAGTAGTTGATCGCAAAAATTCGTACTCCCGTTGCCGAGGATGTCAGGCGGCAAAACTCCGCCACACGGATCGCCAATCCACTGAAAGTGATCCTTCCACATCAGGCGCGCGATCTCGGCGCGCGCGTGCCAGTATTTCAGAGTGTCCCACGTGCCATCCGGACCGTTCGTCCAGCCGAGCGCGTCGAGCATGGCAACTTCCTGCAACGCGGAAAGTCCCGCCGACCCGGGCGGCGCAACATAAACCGTCGCAGGCGTGCCGCTCGGCGGATTGAAATGCCGCGCGAACGGCGTCACCTCGCGCGCGCGATAATTCGTCATGTCCGCGTAGGTCACGAGCCCGCCGTTGGCCTGCATCGCCGCCACCAAATCCTGCGCGATGTCGCCCGTGTAAAACGCCGCATGCGGATTGGCGTTGGTGTAGAGCTCCCAAACGAGATTGCTCACGCTGGCGAGGGAGTAATACGCGTTGCCACTGACCGAACCATTCGCAATGAGCGCGAGCGTTGGCTTGAGGATTTCGGCGAACGGAAAATAATTCGTCCCGCTGATCTTCCGGCCGTAATTGGTCTGCGCGGCATAAATTCCCGCCAGCGTTCCGGGCACGCCTGCCGCCTTCCAGCCGAGTTGATGCAAGTTGGGTCCGGACGCGGTCCATTTCCCGTTGGTGAGATTGACGCTGCCGACCCACATGTTCGAGGAAGCCAGCGAGCCGGCGGCGCTGTTGAAGTCCAGGCAGGTGACGAGCGGCGGTTCGCCATCGAAACCGGCCTTGTAAATCAGCATGTGGCCGCCGTAACCGCCGAGGCTGCAATTTGCGGGCGTGATGACACAGGCGGCCAGCATGGCGGCAGCGGCGGCGTCCACCGCGTTGCCGCCGCCTTTGTAGATGAAACTGCCCACGCCGCCACCGGTGCCGAGAATTTCCCGCGCCGCCGAATCAATGGAAGTCGCACCCGTGCCGGAAACCGAGCCGTTGTATTCGGCGCGGCTTGGTGCCGGAAAGCACATCGACGCCAGCACCAGAAAGAGCAGCAAGCAACGGGCGAAACGCAAAACGTGCAGGCAATGAAACAGAATAACCACTCGTTTGACCTTGTCTGGCAGCGTTGGCTGATTTCGTCAAGGGTTCATCCCCACAACTGCCCGTCGAGCGGGCGTATTTGGCTCGCCTCGGAAACGCGTTCGGCGACTCCGAAGCCGACGTTGCGAAGTTGGCAATCGTGGGTGCGGGCGCCGGGATGATTTTTGATCTTCGCGTTTTGGGGCGGCCGTTTATGTATCGGGCGATGATGGATGAACACTGTTGACGGAGAACGACGTTGTCGCACGATGAGGGGCACATTGTGAAACTGCGAGAACCAACATCAACGACACTGGCGGAGTTGGCGCGATGTGGCACGGTGGGCGGGCGACTTCTGGTGGCTGCTCTTGGGCTGGTGTGGTTGCTCGGGGCTGCGGTTTTGGTGCGGGCCGATACGGCTGCCAATGCTGGCGGCTGGATTGTGGAATCGTGGTTGACCGATGCCGGTCTGCCCCACAATGCTGTCACCGCACTGCTTCAGACCAAGGAAGGCTATCTGTGGATCGGCACGTCCAATGGCCTCGCGCGATTCGATGGCATCCGCTTCACCAGTTACCGCGCTTTCGATGGCGCGGAACTTCGAAGCAATCGTATCCTTCACTTGCATGAGGACAGGGCGGGGGGAGTTTGGATCGGTACCGAACGGGGAGGGTTGTCTGGCTATCGCAGCGGTCAATTCTTTGGGACGACCGTCGAGGATCTGGCCGGGGACACGGTATTCTGCATCAGTGGGGACGCGAATACGAATCTCTGGGTCGGGACGCCTTCCGGGCTCAACCGCTTTTCGGCCCGCCAATGGACCGCTTTTTTTCAGAATGATGGTCTGCCAGAGGACGCCGTCACAGCAATTTGTCAACCGCGCAATGCCCCGGTGATTTTCGCCACGTCAGGAGGGTTGTGCCGGTTTGTCGGCAATCGCATCGTCGGATGGCAGACGGCCAACTGGCCGCGCATGGCCGGGGAAGTTTCTTGTTTGCACGAGGATGCCGCGGGACAACTCTGGCTGGCTGGCGAGCAGGGTGTGTGGCGTTTTCCGAGCAGTGCCTTGCGCGCGGGCGCTCTGCCGGCCCAGATCCATCGCGGTCGGGTTTTGTCATTGTCTGAAGGCCGGCGGGGTGAGATCTGGTTTGGCACGGCGGAGGGTGATCTGGTGCGTGTGGCCACCAACGCTCCCGCTGGCGGAGGGCGAGTGGTCTGGCATTTTCCGAGTCCGGTGACGGCGTTGCGTGAAGATGCCGAGGGTAATTTCTGGGTGGGCACGGCGGCGGACGGGCTACATCGACTGAAGCCGCGCCAGTTGCGGTGTCTGCCGTTCGCGGAGAATCAGGAAGGGCCTGCCGCACCCTGTTTGTTCGAGTCGCCGGGCGGACAGTTGGAATGGATCACACCCGCCGGCACGCGTCTGCAATATCGCGATGGCGAATTTGTGCCGCGGGAGCGTTTGGCTTTGCCCGCAGGCGTGGTGGTGCGCACGGCCTGTGTCACGACCAATGGCGATTTGTGGATCGGTACCGCGGGCGACGGCCTGTTTCGCCAGCGCGGTGATGCGGTGGTGCAGTTCACGGAGCGCGCTGGGCTCTCCGGCAATACGGTTGAAGTGGTGTGGCCGGATGCGCTGGGCGGGGTGTGGATTGGAACCCGCAACGGTGGCTTGAACTCCATCACCCGAGGAGTCATCCACCGCGTGAACACGCCATGGGGGTTTACAGGCAATTACGCCAGCTGTCTCGCCGAAGCGACGAATGGCGACCTGTGGATAGGAACGACCGGGGACGGCTTGTTTCAGTTTCGCGCCGGCAGGTTTGTCACTGACGGATGGGCCACCAATCTTCCCAGTGGCAATGTGCGTTCGTTGTGCGCCGCGGTCGATGGCGTGATTTGGGTGGGTACTTCGCGAGGGTTGTGCCGGCTGAAAGACGGGGCTATTTCGGCGTACGCCGGGAAGACCGGCCTGCCGAACGATCCGGTCTGGCAGTTGCGGCGTGATCGGCAGGGGAATCTTTGGATTGGCTACGGCGGCGCGATCTTGCGGGTGCGGGAGGAGCAGCTGAATGCCTACGCGGAAGGCAGGATTGCCACGCTGGATGCCGTGGCCTATGGCCGCGAAGATGGTTTGCCGAACCTTCAGTGTTTGCCGGCCGCGGATTCTCTGCGCGGACACGGTGGTGTGTGGTTCGCCACCTCGCGCGGTCTAGTGGTGCCAGTGGAGCCGGAACTGGCGTGGAACCCTTTGCCGCCCCCGGTCTCCTTGGAACAGGTGTTGATTGAAAATGAGGCTGTGCCCGTCACGCGCACCATCGCCGTGCCCCCGGGGAAGGAGAGTGTGCAATTCCGTTACGCCGCCCTGAGTTTCACGGCTCCAGGGAAGGTGGCTTTCCGTTATCGGTTGGAGGGATATGATCGTGAGTGGAGCGAAAACACGCCCAACCGCACCGCCCGTTATCCGCGATTGCCGGCGGGCCGCTACACTTTTCAAGTGCTGGCGCGGAATAATGACGGCGTGTGGAACGAGCAGGGGGCCATGATTGCCGTCCACGTGCAGCCCTTCTGGTGGGAA
>CAYWCK010000378.1:0-5215 GCA_964456685.1 uncultured Bifidobacteriaceae bacterium
GGCGGGCGAGGTCGTCGAGCGCCCGGCCAGCGTGGTGAAGGAACTGGTCGAAAATGCGCTCGATGCGAAAGCCACCCGCATCACCGTGGAAATCCAGGCCGGCGGTCGCAGCCTGATCCGCGTGACAGACGATGGCCTCGGCATGAGCCGGGACGATGCCCTCCTCTGCCTTGAACGGCATGCGACGAGCAAAATTCAGAAGGCGGAGGACCTCGCGGCCATTGCCACCATGGGTTTTCGCGGCGAAGCCCTGCCGAGCATTGCGAGTGTAAGCCGCTTCGAGCTCACGACCCGCGAGCGCGACAGTGATTCGCCCGAGGGCACGCAGGTGATGATCCACGGCGGGAAGATGCTGGAAGTGAAAGCCGCGGGAAGCGCGCCCGGCACGATCATCGAAGTGCGGCAGCTTTTTTCGAATCTGCCCGCGCGCCGGAAATTCCTGCGCTCGGAAGAAACCGAGGCGGCGCACATCCTGCATTACCTCACGCTGGCGGCACTGGCCTTTCCGGAAGTGGCCTTCGCCTACGTGAAGGATGGCCGTCCGGTCTGGCAACTGCCCGCCACAAAAGCGGGCCCGACGGTTACCGAGAAACTGCCGGCGCTCCGCGATCGCCTGCGCGCCTTGCTCGGCGACGTGAAATTGCTGCCGGTGAACTTCTCCGTGGAAGTCGAAGAGTCTCCGAGCACCGAGGAATCCGAATCCTTTGAAACGGCCCTGCCCGCCGGCGCAATTCCACCAGCCCCGCCGAATTCAAAATCGCAGATTCGCATCTGGGGTTTCATCGGCGCGCCTGGGGTTTCGCGGGGAACGCGGGAAGACCAGCATGTTTTCGTGAATCGCCGGCCGGTGGAGAATCGCGGCATCAACTTCGCGCTGCTCGAAGGTTATCACACCTCGCTGATGAAGGGTCGCTATCCAGTGTGCTGCCTGTTCCTGGAGATTGACCCGGCCGCGGTGGACGTGAACATCCATCCGGCCAAACGCGAAGTGAAGTTCCATCGCGAAGGCGAAGTGCGCAAACTGGTGGCCCAGGGCGTCCGGGAAACTTTGCTCGGCTTCCATGCCGGCGAGGCGCGGGTCGCCCAATCGGAATTTCGTGTTCCGAGTTCATCCGCCACCGCACCGGTGATCACATTGCCGGCGTCGACGAAAAAGCCTGAACCAGTTGAATTGCCGAATTTAACTCCGCCCCCGTCGCCACGGCCCACGGTTTTCCCAACGAAACCGGAACAACCGCCGCTCAAGATGGGTTTTGCTCCCGCCGCGGCGCCCGCGCCCCAACCATCCGCGGCGCCCGGGCCCGCGCCCCTTCCACCGGCGGCCGCTCCCACGCCGCTGCTGAATGTTCCGCTCCGCCTCGTCGGCGTCGTGGGCCGATTGTATGTGGTGCTCGAATCTGATCGCGGACTTGTTTTGCTCGATCAACACGCGGCGCACGAACGCATTTTGTTCGAGCAGATGCTCGAACGGCTGGAGCGCGGCAAACAATCGCCCGCGCAAAAACTCCTGCTGCCGGAAACCATCGAACTGTCGCCCCGCGATGCCCAGTTTTTGCGGGAGCAGCTCGCGGCCTTGACGCGGCTGGGGGTGGGCTTGAGTGAATTCGGGGAACGGACGTTCATGTTGGATGCCCTGCCGCCGTTTGTGAAGGTGGCGGATGCCCGTCGTTTCACGCTGGATCTGGTGGACGAGTTGAAAGCCGCCGGCCGGGACGTGAACAGCGCGCGGCTCGGGGAGCATGTCGTTGCCAAAACAGTCTGCCGTCACGCGGTGAAAGCCAATGACCCGCTGGCGGGCAAAGAACTGCAAAACTTGGTGGACGATCTCCGCCGCTGCGCGATGCCGTACACCTGCCCCCACGGCCGGCCCACGCTCATCGAAATGAATTACCGCGAGCTGGAAAAGAAATTTGGCCGGACGCAATGACGTCACGGCCAATTCTGAATGAATGATGCCGGTGGCTACGCGGACGGCGCCACGGCCTCGATCTGGGCGTTGTTCTGGAGAAACTCCAGCACCTTCTCCTGAGCGAGTTGATCGTAGATTTCGATGAAGCCGTTGCGCTTCTGCAAATCTTTCACGAACTTTTCCGGTGGAATCTGATACATGGCGGCCATGGTCTGGACGCGGCGCAGGATTTCCTCCTGGGATACTTTGATCTCCTCCTTCTCGGCAATGCGCCGCACGAGGAACTCGAGCTTCACGCGCTCCTTGGCCGTGCCGGCGGCGGCGGAATAGATGGCGTCCTTCTCCTTCTCGATCACGTCGCGCGAGACGCCGCGCTTGGCGTTTTCGCTGACGAGATTGTAAACCACGTTGCGCGTCTCCTGGGCGACGGCCCCTTCCGGCAAATCAAAATTCACCCGGCCCATCAGTTCCTTCACCAGCTGCGTCCGCGTGTCGCGGTCGAGCTTGAACTTGAGTTCGTTTTCCAGATCGCGACGCACGCCCTCACGGAGCTTCTCCAGGTTTTCGGCCCCGAAGGATTTCGCAAACGCTTCATCCGCCACGGGTAAAACTTTCTCCTTCACCTCGACGACCTCCACCGCATAAACCGCCGCCCGACCGGCGAGGTCCTTCGGCGCGAAGTCAGCGGGGAACGTCACGTTCACCGTGCGTTTGTCCCCGGCTTGCGCGCCTTGCAATTGATCAGCAAATCCGGCGATGAAGGAATCGGGCTTCATCTCCACCCAGAAACCCTTCTGCTCAGTCAGCCCCTTGGCGGTCGGGGCGATGTCCGTGAGCGGTTTGCCGTCGGTCGTGCCCGTGTAATTGACCACCGCGATGTCACCGGTCTGCGCGGCGCGGGCCACCGTTTCAAACTTCACCTGCTGTTCGCGCAGGACCTCGATGGCGCGGACGACGTCCTCGTCGGTCACGGTCTTGTTTTCCCGTTTCACCGGCAGGCCTTTGTATTCGGGCAATTGAAATTCCGGAGAGGTCTCGACGGTGGCGGCGAATTGCAGCGTCTGGCCCCGGCCAAACTGAATTTCCTCGATGTCCGGATAGCCCAGCACGTCCAGCTTTTGTTCCTCGATCGCCTTGCGGTAGGCATCGCCGATCAGCTTCCGCTTCACTTCGTCGGCGATTTCCGCTTCGTATTTCTTGACGACCATCTGCACCGGCGCTTTGCCGGGGCGGAAGCCGGGCAGATTCGCCTGCTTCTGGAAATCCTTCGTCATGGCGGCAAAGGCTTCGTCCACCGCCTTCACGTCCAACTCCACGCGCAGCAACTTTTTGCACGGGGCCAAATTTTCAACCGTCACGTTCACTTGAGACCTTTCGCTTCCTCGCTGAAAAATGAATGCCCGTTGGGGGAAATCCCGATTCAGCGGGCTGCGCAGAGTAGGTAAGTTGCAAAAGCCCGTCAAGCCCGCCGCATGGTTGAGTCCGGCGCGGCGCGGGCCCGGGCTGCCCTCGCCTTGACTCGACTTCGTGCGCTCGTTACCGTCGCATCATGAATCGCCGGGTTGTTCTGCTTTCCTTGATTTTAACGGGCGCGGTGTTGCTCCCGATGCGTTCCCCCGCACCGTTGGTGTACACGCCTGGCGAAGGTTGGATTTACGAGCCCGTGGGCAGCGAAGGCAAGTGGCGGCGCACCCGGGCCAAGGATCAGCTGGACGTGGCGGAGGCGGCGCTTAACGCGGAAAATTATCGCCAAGCGGCCCGCGCGGCCCGTTATACGGTGAAAACCTGGCCGCTTTCCGACTACGCCCCGCGAGCGCAGTACCTGATCGGGCGTTGTTACGAGGCGCGCCACGATGACGAACGAGCCTTCAAGGCCTATCAGGTGATTCTCGAGAAATACCCCAAGAGCGAAAACATCCGCGAAGCCTTGGCCCGGCAGTATGAAATCGCCAATCGCTACCTCAAAGGCCAGTGGTTCAAGCTGTGGGGCTACATTCCCATCTTTCCCTCGATGGAACGCACGGCCGAGTTGTTCGACCGGATTGTGAAGAACGGACCTTTCAGCGACGTCGCGCCGCACGCGCAATTGCGGGTTGGCGCCGCCCGGGAAAAACAGGGCAACCTGCCCGATGCCGTGAAAGCCTACGAAGCCGCGGCCGACCGCTACCATGACCGGCCGGTGATTGCGGCCGATGCGCTCTACCACGCGGGTCTGGCCTACAAGCGGCAATCATCCACGGCCGAGTACGATCAGGGGCTCTCGATCCAGTCGCTCGCCAGTTTCAACGACTTTGTGACCTTGTTTCCGGAAGATAAGCGCGTGCCGGAAGCCAAGAAACTCATGGTGCAGTTGAAAGCGGAGCAAGCCCGCGGCTATTTCAAAATCGCCGAATTCTACGAGAAGCGGAAGAAATGGAACGGCGCCCTGGTGTATTACAACGAGGTGGTGCTGGCGGTGCCGGAATCTCCGGCGGCGGTGGAGGCGCGCAAACGCATTGACGCCCTCAAAAAATACACCCAGCCGGGCAAGTGACATGAGCTACTTTCGCCTGTTGCCGTTGCTGGGTGTGGTTGCGTTAGCCGCCGGCTGCGCCGGCTACCAGCTCGGTCCCTCCAACGGACAACGCGCCGGGGAAAGGACGATTCAAGTCGTGCCGTTCGTGAATCGCACGCCGGAAGCGCGCCTCGGCGACGCCGTGACTTCCGCCGTGCGCAAGGAACTCCAACGCGATGGCACCTTTCGCCTCGCAACGCGGGAGAGCGGCGACGTCATCATCACCGGCCAGCTCACTCGTTACGAGCGGCGGGAAGTCAGCCTCGTGCCGAATGATGTCGCCACCGCCCGCGACTACAGTTTGAGCCTGACCGCGCAGGTCACCGCCAAGGATCGAAGCTCGGGAAAAGTCCTGTTCGATCAACCCGTGACCAGCCTGACGTTGGTTCGGGTGGGGCCGGATTTGCCCAGCGCCGAGCGCCAGGCCTTGCCGCTTTTGGCCACCGAAATGGCACGGCGGATCACTGCGCTGGCGGCGGACGGAAGCTGGTAAAACACCCGCCAGTCAGGCCTAGAATCCACTTGCCAACCGGGCACAATTGCGCCTAGCTATTCTGCGTCTTACCCGTAGGAACAAAGAACCATATCACGCAAACCAAATGAAAAAAACCACGTTGAGAATCGCTGTGCTCAGTTTGCTGGCGGCCGTGCTTGCAGCCGGCCCGACGCCAGGCTTGGCCGAGGAAAAGAAGAACGATAAAGCCACCGCGGAAAAGAAGGAAGCGCCCGGCGGCGAAAAGAAGAAAAAAGGC
>CAYWCK010000379.1:0-1193 GCA_964456685.1 uncultured Bifidobacteriaceae bacterium
GGTTTGCGCAATCCCGGCGCGCGCGTTTCCTGGCTGGTGCCGACGCCGTTCTACTCCGAGCTGTTTTTCGAGGTGCAGAACAGTTCGGGCGGCACGGCTTACAGTTTTCGGGACGATCATGGGGGAGAAGCATTCTTGGGGCGCGTCCACGATTCTGTGCGGGTGAAAAATCTGGGTGACATGCTCTTCACAACGCGATACGCAGCGTCGTTCGATTTGAATGACACCCAAACCTTGCTGGCCGGCGCGTCGGCGGCTTTTGGTCCAAACGGTTCGGGCGCCAGCACAGACACGCAAGTTTACGGTGTGGACCTGTATTGGAAGTGGAAATCGCCCCGGGCCCACGCGGGCTTTCCGTTCGTGTCGTTCCAAACCGAGGCGTTGCTCCGCCGCTATCAAGCGGGTGCATTTAGCGAAGATTTGGATGGTAGCGGCGCGTTCGATCCGGGCGAACCCGATTTGAACGGTGATGGAATCATTGACACCGTGCCACGGGAAACTCTGACTGATTGGGGTTTTTATGCGCAATTGCTCTGGGGATTCAAGTCAGGTTGGGTCGCCGGTTTGCGCGGCGATTACGTGACGCACTCAAAACTTGGGGACTACGAACTGGTTTACGGCCCTGACCTTGAGCGCGCAACCCGCTGGCGCATCTCGCCGAATCTGACCTGGTATCCCAGCGAGTTTTCCAAGCTCCGTTTGCAATATAACTATGATGACCGCGACGGCATCGGCGTGGATCACTCGATCTGGTTGCAGTTTGAATTCCTGCTGGGCGCGCACGCGGCGCATAAATTTTGAGACACGAAGCACACGCATTGACACGACTCGGTTATGAAAAAAATACTCACAGTTTTAAGTTTGGTTGGCGCGCTGGCTTCGGCGTACGCCAAGTTGAATATCATCGCCACCACGCCGGACATCGCCGCCATCGCGAAGGAGGTTGGCGGCGATTTCGTGGACATCACCACGCTTGCACGGCCCACGGAAGATCCGCACTTCGTGGATGCCAAACCTAGTTTCATCGTGAAGCTGAACAAGGCGGATGCGTTGCTGGAAGGTGGCGCGGAGTTGGAAGTCGGCTGGCTGCCGACATTACTCAATGGTACCCGCAACACCAAAATTCAATCCGGTCAGCCCGGGCGCATCCTGTGTAACGAAGGTATTTCGATGAAGGAAATCCCGACGGCACT
>CAYWCK010000379.1:1293-5207 GCA_964456685.1 uncultured Bifidobacteriaceae bacterium
CCGGGCGCATCCTGTGTAACGAAGGTATTTCGATGAAGGAAATCCCGACGGCACTGGATCGGTCGAAGGGCGATCTGCACGCGGCTGGCAATCCGCATTACCTCGTCGATCCGGCGAACGCGCGCAACGTGGCGCTGCATCTCGCGGACGCATTTGGCAAACTCGACGCGAAATCCGCAAACGCTTTCCGGGCGAACGCTAAGAAGTTCACCGACGCTTTGGATGCGAAGGCGGCGGATTGGGAAAAGATGTTGGCGCCATTCAAGGGCCAGCAGGTCGTGGCGTATCACAACTCCTGGCTCTATTTCGCGGAGCGGTTTGGCTTCAAGATCGAGTTGTTTCTCGAACCCAAACCCGGGATTCCACCGTCACCGGCGCATCTGGCCGCGGTAATCGGCAAAATGAAGGAACTGAACGCTCGCGTGGTGATCGTTGACCCGTATCTCAATCGCCGGACAGCGGAGACTGTGGCCCGCGATACGGGCGCGATCGTGGTTGACGTGGCGCAATTCCCCGGCGGTGTGAAGGGAACGGACGGCGGCTACATTTCCTTGATGGACTATCTGGTGAACTCGCTCGCGAAGGCGCTGGGCGAAAAGAAATAAAAGGGTAGGGGCGCGCTGCAGCGCGTCCACGGCCGACCGGCAAGTCGGCCCTACCGCCATATTTTTATGACTGAAATCCTTTCCGTAATGAAATGGCCGCTCGTCGCGTGCCTGTTGTTGCCCGGCATCCTCGTTTACTACGGGCTGCACATCATTCGCCGCGAAGTCATCTTTGTGGACCTCGCGCTCGCGCAAGTCGCCACGCTGGGCACTTGCGTCTGCCTCTATCTCGGTCACGAGCCGGACGATCCGCACAATTACTTTTGGTCGCTCGGCTTCACGCTCGCAGGTGCGTTGCTGTTTACATTCACGCGACAAAACAAACACGCTCGCGTGCCGCAGGAAGCGTTGATCGGAATTATATACGTTGTGGCCGCGGCAGCGGGGATTCTCCTGCTTAGCAAAAGTCCCCACGGCAAAGAAGAACTCCAGCGCACGCTCGTCGGAGATTTGCTCACGGTTTCGTCAACCGAGATTTGGAAGACCGCCGGGCTTTATGCTGTCATCGGCATCGTCCATTTCCTTTTCCGGAAACAATTCATCAAACTCTCGTTCGATCACGAACACGCGGCGGCGGGCGGCTTTTCCGTTCACGTTTGGGACTTCCTATTTTACGCGCTGTTCGGTTTGATCGTCACCAGCTTCGTGCAAGTGGGCGGCGTGCTGATGGTCTTCTCTTACTTGATCGTCCCGGCGGCTTGCGGGACTTACATGGCCGATTCGCTTCTGGTCCGGCTTGGGATTGGCTGGCTGGTGGCGACATTGGCAAGCGTGGCGGGACTTTACGCCTCCTTCAAACTCGACGTGCCCACCGGCGCGGCCATCGTTTGTATGTTGGGATTGGTGCTGCTGGTTACGGGGGGCGTGTCCCGCATTCGCCGGCTGATCCGGGGCGGGAACGGGGCTTCCGCATGAGGTTTTCTGGGGGAGAAGTTCCGTTCGCCTAAAGCTCTGTATAACCAGAGTTGAAGACTTCCTTTTCTACGCAAAAACCGTGAAAAATTTCTTGTGAAATTTTTCACGTCAGGCATTGTCTGCGGGCTTCCGGCGGAAAACCGGTTTAACGAACCGAGGGAACTCGTGTTTTTAGTGACTTTAGTCTGATGCAACTACTCAGGATCATTTTGGCAGTCGTGGCGCTCTCGCTCGCCAGTTTTTCTCGTGCTGCGGAGCATGACGCAGCTCACGCCGTAGCGGCTGTTGAGCAAGCCGGCCATGCAGCAACGGCGGCGGCTCATGAAGCGCACGGTGAACATCACGGACTGCCGGCGGGCGCGGTTAAGGTTTTCAATCTCGGTCCGGTGGTCATCACCAACTCGATGGTCGTGACGATTCTGGTCACGCTCGGGATCGTCCTGTTTGCCCAGTTGGTCAGCCGGAACGTGACGGCGGTTCCGGGTGGGTTGCAAAACTTCGCCGAGTGGCTGGTCGAGGGGATGTACAACTTCCTCGGTGAAATTCTCGGGCCGAAACTGGTCAAACAGATGTTTTGGTTCTTCGGTTCGATCTTCTTCTTCATTCTCTTCACGAATTGGTTCGGTCTCATTCCCGGCGTGGGCACGGTGGGGTGGAGCGTGACCAATGCCGACGGCTCGCATGAATTTCAACCCTGGCTTCGGGGCGGCAACGCGGACCTCAACATGACTTCGGCGATGGCGCTGCTCTTCTTCGCGTTGTGGATTTTCTGGGCGTTGAAGGCCAATGGGCCGATCGGTTTCCTGAAGCACATCTTTGCGCCGGGCGCGGATGGTAAAGGCTTCATGAAGTGGTTCATGGTTGCGATCTTCTTGTTCGTCGGTGTCCTTGAAACCCTTTCAATTCTTTTCCGTCCTGTGTCGCTCAGCTTCCGTTTGTTCGGCAACATCTTTGCCGGTGAAAACGTTTTGGAAGCGATGATGAACGTCGTGCCGTGGCTGAGTTGGCTGATTCCGCTGCCGTTTTACTTTCTCGAATTACTTGTCGGTCTCGTGCAAGCGCTGGTGTTCATGCTGTTGACGGCGGTGTTTACGCTGCTGATCTGTGAACACGCTGCGCATGAGGATCACGGTGACGAACACGGACACGACGACAAAGCGCACGGACACGCGCATTAAACAATTTCAGTCGTCAGACGGTGGCGAGACTGCCGGGGCGGCTGGAAACAACAAAAAGAAAAGGCAATAAAATGACTGGTAGCATTGCTGTTGGCTTGGCCGCACTCGGCTCCGCCATTGGTGTAGGTTTGATCGGCGCTAAGGCTTCAGAAGCCACGGGACGCAATCCCGGCGCGGCCGGCCAGATTCGCAATATCGCGATCATCTTGGCGGCACTCGCGGAAGGTATCACCTTCTTCGCGATCTACCTCGCCAGGTAAATCAAATGGCTGCGGCGTTCGCGCCGCAGCCAACCATTTTTTGAGTATGAATTTGATGCCCATTTTTGCTGCTGCGACGGAATCGGAGAATCCGGCGGCTGCCATCGCTCGCCAATTCAGTTGGGAGCCGCGGCTGTTTATTTCGCAGCTCGTGCTCTTCATTATCGTCGCGCTGGTGCTGACGAAGTTCGCTTACAAGCCGCTGTTGGCGATGCTCGACATGCGGAAGAAGCAGATCTCGGAGAGCTTGGAAAACGCCGAGAAGACTCGTCAGGCCCTCGCCAGTGCGCAAACGAAGGCGCAGGAAATTCTCAACCAAGCCAACACGCAGGGGAACAAACTGATTGAGGAAGCGCGTCAGTCCGCTGCGAAAGTTTTGGAAGTCGAAAGCCAGAAGGCCATTGCCACGGCGAATGACATCGTGACGAAGGCGCGTCAGGCGAGCGAAGCAGAACTCGTTCGCATGAAGGCCGAGTTGCGCAAAGAAGTCGGTCGCTTGGTCGTCGCCACGGCCGCGAAGGTCACGGGAAATATTTTGACGGCGGAACAGCAGAGCCGGCTCGCTGAAGACACGGCGAAGCAGTTGACGAATAACTAATGAAGATCAGCAAACAAGCCCGGCGTGACGGCAAGGCGTTGTTCAACACCTGCAAGGTGAATGGCGTCTTGGATGAAGGCCGTGTGCGTCAGACGGTGACGGCGGTCATCGCGCAGAAGCCGCGCGGTTATGTGGGAATTCTCTCGCACTTCCAACGGCTGGTGAAGCTCGACCTCGAGCGTCGCACGGCGCGGATCGAGAGCGCGACGCCGCTTTCCGAAGCGTTGACCGCCTCGGTGAAGGCGAATCTCGCGCAGCGTTACGGGCAGGGCTTGAGCGTGAACTTCGCGGTGAACCCGGCCTTGATCGGCGGATTGCGCGTGAAGGTGGGTAGTGATGTTTTTGATGGCAGTGTGCG
>CAYWCK010000380.1:0-5204 GCA_964456685.1 uncultured Bifidobacteriaceae bacterium
ATAAGCGTGCCCTGCCGGGATGCTGGGACAGATCGGATGGCCGCTGTTACCGCGACGTCCCGTGGGATCGGCCAGCCGCCCGGCGCGAATCTCCGCCGGCGCGCCGATGAACATGCAGTTGTTGAGGCCGGTGGCGAACTGCATTCCCAAAGCCCGCGCCGCGCGCGCGTATTTGTGCACCATCTCCATGCCCGGCCCGGCTTCGGGGTCATTCCAGCCCTGCAAATTGATGAACGGGAAAATCGCCATGACCGCGTTCACGCCCCACAACGCGAGGTCTTCCATGTAGCGCGCGAGTTCCGCGTCGGAAGCCTGCACATACCAGTTGTGGAAGTGGCTGGCGAAATACATCCCGCGCAGCGAGCCGTTCGGCTTGGACGTGCCGCGCCATTGCGAAGGCTGAAACCGGCCGGCATAACCGCTCGTGCGCAGAAATTTTCCGACGCCGTACAGCAAACCATTCGGTGAACCGCCCGCGATGCGAAGCGCGCCCCGCGCTTCATCAATCCGGAATGCCTCCGCCGGAAGCTGGCGATCAATCGTGAGCATGACTTGCGGCCGACTTTGAACTTGCACCACGCGTGTAGCGCATCGCTGCTCGATGCGGTCCTTCAGGATTGCGAACGTGCGCGCGACGATGGGATTGCTGGCCGTCGCAAGTTGAATCCGGATTGTGCTCGGGGATTTTGCCTTCGCGTTCTGCGGAGAAACGCATCCCGTCAGCCCCGTGCCGACCGCGGCTGTGCCGGCGAACTTGAGGAAAGTTCGGCGGTCGATTCCATCGCACCCTGGGCCACGAATTGAACAGCGCATTTCGGATTACTGGCAGAGTGCCATGGGAATTTCAAGTTAAGCAGTCAACTCACGCCACAGATCGAGCATGGCGCGACATTCGTCGCGCGTTTCCGGAAACACCATCGGGCGCAAGATGACGCGCGCGCCGGTTTCACGGACGCCGCGTGCCAGACGATGAACGTAGGCCCGCCAGTCTTCGCCCGGTTGCGCGGCGATGCGGCTGTAGAGGACTTTGTTGCCCGCGGCGCAGCGCGCCAATAGCCAATTCAGGTCGTAGAATTCGCTGTTGCCCAGATCAATGGCGCGCACTTGCGGGCAGGCGCAAAGCTGCTCGAAGAAGGCATTGTGACGTCCGCAGTAATGCACGAACGCGCCGCCAAAGGGTTCGGCGGCGCGAGCGATGAACGGCAGCACTACGGCCGCCAGCATTTTCGGCGAGAGCAACGTCGGCGTGTCCTCGCTGATGCGCACGCCAGCGTGCGGAAAGTGAATTCCCTGCTGCGTTCCGTGGCCATGGATCATCTCGCCGGCACTCTGTCCCAGGCTGGCCTTCAACTCGTGGGTTACCCGCAGATAAATCTCCAGCGAAGCTTCCATCAACTCCTGAATCCAGTCCGGCTCGTCGTGGAGTTGCAGAAAAATGTCCTCGCCCGCCAGCAGATGCGCGATGTCGAAAACGCCTTGCGTGTCGGGATGGTAGGCGGCGATTTCGGTTTCGCCGTAGGCTGCGTGCAGGGCGTAAAACTCCCGGGCGCGCTGCATCAAAGGCGCATTCGCGACATCCACCGAGCGGCTGGCGCGGATGGCTTCGCGCGACAACGGATCACCCGGCCACGGCATGGCGCCCTCGGGCACTTGATAACCCGTGCCCGCGATGGCCGGAATGAAAATCACCCCGAGATTCGGTCGCACGGTCGGAATGCCGTCGGTTGGCCAGTCCACGACGGCGCGCGCGCGGCGCATCTCGGCTGCCCACATCAAGTCCGGCCGCTCGAAGCGCTCGCGATAGCCGTCGAGGTCGTACTGCTCCATGCGGGCCGTGGGCGTGAGCATCAAGCACGGGCCTTCGCCCCGCCAGAAGGCTTCGTGGCTGCGGATTTTTTCAGCAAGGTTGGTCATGATTGGTTGGGATTCTTTTTCCAAGGCAGCGTCGCCGGTCACAATTTCAGCCGCAACACTTCCACGGCTTCTTTCTGACGCGACACGACGACGTGCAGCCAGCCGTCGTAAACCAACACATTTGGGTAGCCGTATTCCCCGCCCTTGGCGCGCCCGGGTTGCGCCATTGCGTACGGCGTTTCGCCGAGGATCATGTGGCGATCGAATTCCATTCCGTCGCGCGAAAGCGAAAGCACCAACGGCGTGCGACCGCCGCCCACCGGATTGCCAATGTAGAAGAATCGCCCATCGGGCAGGCGACCGAATTGAAATTTCGCGTTGGTGTCGCTGAACTCCGTTTCCACTGGCGCGGAATAGGTCTGGCCGTTGTCGCGGCTCTCGGTCAACCAAAGCCGGTGGCGAAACTGCGCCCCGGTGCTGCGCAGCGGCACGCGGATCACGCCGTCGTCCGTCTGGAAAGCCGAACCTTCACACACCGCCGCGCCCCAGTGGTTCGACTGCGCCACGCGCCAGAACGACGCCGGATCGTCGGTGACCGTCGCCGCCATGCTGGGCGGGTACAACCCCGCCATGCGCCAGCCGTTCAGGCCGGCGGGATCATCGGTGAAAGGAAAAGCGATATGGCCGCTAAGAATGAGCCGTCCGCCGCGCACCACCAGCGGGCCGAAGTTGGGGCAAACCGGCAGGCCGACCGGCAACGGCGCGGTCCAATCCACTCCGTTGGTCGTCGTGACGGTCAGCAGGTGCGTGGATTCCTTGTTCGGCCCGTAATTGCAAAAGTAGGCGACGAGCTTTCCGTTCCACTGATGGAAACCGGCGGCGGTGAGTACGCGTTCCACACCGTTCGAGTCCGTTACGGAATCCACCAGCGGCCGCGGCGCGGACCAGTCGCGGAAATTTGCGGATGACGCCATCAACACGCGCTGGCCTGGGGCGTCTTCATCGCGGCGGCCATTCGACCAGATCGCGACATAGCGTCCTTGGAAGAAAGTCAGATGCGGGTGATGCGAGTAAGTCCAGTTAGTTCGCGGCTGATAGATCAAAACGCTTTCCACCTGCGGACGGGAAGGGTTGAGCAATTCCACCGGCCGACCCTCGCGCCAGACAACTGCGTTGCGCAATGGAGAAGGCGGCGCGTCCGCCGCTGTTGAAGTCCGCGCCCCAGCCACGACCAGCGCGAGTGTAATCAGTCCAATTTTTCTGCGGCCCCACTGCACGGGCCTGAGCATACGGCCAACTTCAGCGCGAGGCGATTCACTTCTGAATGAAGCCGCTCTGCAAACTTCATTTCCCCTCAAGATTTTTTGTTCGGTTTCGATCGGCAGGTCTCTACTGGCAGCTGATAATGACAACCAGTTAATCGTCACACTCCGGCTTCCGTCGAATCCGCTCAGGCTCGCCTTTCCGCGAACTCGCAAGAACGTTATGGTTTCAAATGCTCTTTCACCCACGCCAGCGCGTCGGGCACGTAGATTTCACCCAGTTGATGGCCGCGGTCGTACCAAATGAGTTTCGTGTTCGGCGTCTCGATGTATTGGTGATAGGAAGCTTCGACCTTCTCGGCAACGCCCATGCCGTCCTGTCGGCCCATGAGCATGAGGAACGGTCGCTGACCGATCCCCCAACTGTAATCAATCGGAGAAGCCGGGCCGTAGCCGATGCTCAGGAGCGGGGGCACGACGGCCACGGCCATCTTGATGCGTGGCTCGACGGACAGGAGGTAAAACGAATCCATGCCGCCCATGCTGTAGCCCACCAACCCGACGCCGTTCGTGTCCACGAGGCCGCGTTCGTACACGAAGTCCAGCGCGCGGCGGTAATCCTTCACCGTCTGGATGGAAATTTCGGCGTAGGTGAAATAATTGCGGCGCGCAGGCGATTTGGGATCGTCGAGCGGGTTGACGTGCTGATAATCAATCTCGTTGCTGCGTTCGCCATGCGTGGCGGCGTCGAGCGCGAGCGTGGCATAGCCGGCGTCGAGCAGCGCCTTGCGCACCAGGCCGCCGTTGATGTAACCGGCGTCGTCGTACCAATTATCCTTGCTGCCGGACCAGCCGTGGAGCAGCAGCACGAGCCGCCAAGGTTTTTGATTGGTGCTGGGGAAGTCGATGAAGCCCGGCACCAGAAATCCCTGCGCGCCACGGAAAACGAGCTTCTGCCGCAGCCGGCCACCGGACTTCAACTCCTGCACGATGCGCCCTTCGAGCGGAATGGATTTGTCGTAATCAAAAAACGGCAGCCGCGCTTCAAAGGCTTCCTTGGTAATACGCGGATAGGCATTGGTGTCGGCGGCATGGTCCATCAGTGCCACCAAGGCGATGAACAGAGTGAGTGCTAATTTAGGCAAATGGTGGACGGAACGCATGCCGGCAGTTTACCGGAGCATCGCATGGCGGGCAATGGACGAAGGCCAGGTTGCTGGGCATTTAATGCTGTGGAGACCGCGTTGCATAGCTCAGGTTTGCCACTCCCTCGCCATCGCCGCCTGCGTCGATAGAAACGCCGAGACCTCCGCCCGACAAAAAAGGCTGGCGACTTTCGTCGCCAGCCTTTGGAAGTTGGTCCGATTATTGGTACTTCAAGACGACGTTGTTGCCGGAAAAGCTCAGGCTGGTAATGGTCAACTGACTGGTGTAGGCGATGCGATAGAAGCGAGCGCCGCTGCTGCGAGCGACCGTGATGGTCTTGGCATTCGTGTCCACGACGGCGCCGGTTTCTTCGGCGTAACCGGTGTTCACGTTGAGTGAGGAGTAGAGTTTCGGCGCGGCAGGGGCAGCGGGAACGAACACCAGGTAGTTCAGTGCCAGGCCGGCCTTCGCCGCGTCATTTTGCGCGCTGGTCATGGTCAATCGCAACGTGTTAACGCCGCTCAGATTAACCGATGCCGGGCTTCCATTGGTGGTGAGCAGAGGCGTGTAGCGGTAGTTGTGCATCTGGAAGGTGCTGGCGACATTAAAGCGGCCAAGCAGGTTCGTGGTCGGTCCGGCGGCGATGCGGTCCAACTGCACGGGCTGCGCGAGCCCGCAAGCGGCGCGGAGGTAAACATTGTAGGTTTTGGTGCCGTCAAAGGTGCGAGTGTAATTCAGCCACTCGCCGCCCTCGATGCGTTCGACGATAGCCTCCTGCAAACCGGGGTTCAGGCTGGAATACTTGCTGCGCTGATTTTCGTAGCTCTGGCTGTACAGTACCGTCTGCAGAGCGTCGGCATAAACGATCTCGCCTAAGTTACCCTGCTGAGTACCCACGGAATCCGAATGGCGTTAGGCCGCATCTCCATAATGCGCGCTGTT
>CAYWCK010000381.1:0-5198 GCA_964456685.1 uncultured Bifidobacteriaceae bacterium
GCGCGCCCCCCCGGCCCGCGGCCCCCCCGCCGCCCCCCCCCCCGAAGCCGGAATAGAATTCGTAGTTGGCAGCGCGTCCGCCGGCGAACTCGTTACGAGCGGCGTCCCAACCGCAGCGTTGCAGCAGGACGTTCACGGCGCGTTCGCTCAACAGCCACATGCCGGTGTCGAAAAGATAGAGATGCGATTCGGCGAGTTCGCGAATGCGCGCGGGCGATGGCTTCTGGAGGAAGAAAGCCAGTTCATGCGGGTTGTGGCGCGGTGTGAAAAAGACGCCGTGATCCTTGGCTTTCTCCGGCGTGCCCCACATGCCGAGCCCTACGACGTCCACATCCGGCAACGGCGGCAGCGTGTGACCGACGCGCATGAGCGTGTCGCCGCTGACGAGCATTGCAACGGCGCGCGAACCGGCGTGACTCAATACACGAGTGTATTCCGGCAAGGCCAAGTCGAGGAGAGTTTGATCGAGCCGTTGCCCGCGCGCCCAGCGCAACACGGGCACGGGCATCAGAAGTTTCCCGATCGGTGCGTAAGCGGGCAGACGTCGGCTCATGCCGCCGGAATGGAGCATGAGTTTGCGATTTGTTTTGAGCCAGTCGCTGAAGCTTTTTCCTTCACCCGTGGATCGCCAGGCTTCAACCAACAGGTTCGCCGTGCCGCCACCCGAGCCGAGCGGTGGGCCGGCGGAATCCGAGCAGGCAAACCACTGCGGGCGCTTGCGGCCATCGAGGGATTCAAACGCCCGCGCCATCGGCGGCGGCAGCGTGAGGAGGAATTGGTGTGAATCGGGCGACGCGCTCATCTTGCGCCGAAATCATGCCGAAGCTCGGCGGAACTGTCGAGGCCAGCGCTATTTCTTACGCGCCAGTTGAAGGCGCGCCTTGGTGTCCGCCTGGAGGTCATCGAGTTCAAGCTGCATCTGCGCCTTGGTCTTTTTGTCCATGCGATCAATGAAAAGGATGCCGTTGAGGTGATCCACTTCATGCTGCACGGCGCGGGAGAGCAGGCCGCCGGCTTTGAATTTGATCGGCTTGCCTTTCTCGTTGAGGGCGGTGACCTCGACGAATTCCGGTCGTGTGATGTCGGCGTAGAGTTCCGGAAAACTGAGGCAACCTTCCGGGCCGTCGACGGACTCGCCGATGGGCTTCAACTCGGGATTGATGAGCACGAGCGGCATGTAGTCGAGTACGTCAGCCGGCTTGCCATCAACCTCGATCGTGGAAGGCCGGTCCGTGGCGGGGCGCACGTCAATGACCGTGAGTTGGAGCGCCTGGGCCACTTGTTGTGCGGCAAGCCCCACACCTTTGGCGGCATACATGGTTTCGAACATGTCGCCGATGAGACGCTTGACGTCGGCGTCCACTTTCTCGATGCGCAGTCCCTTTTGGCGCAGGGCCGGATGGCCGTATTTGACGACTTCCAATATCATGTTCGTGCGATGGCTGTGGTTCCCTTTAGTTCCCGCTGGCGGGCTTACGTCGGCCAATTTTGAAGCAGGCCGGCCAAATCGGCAACCGCCGGGCTCTTGGCGGTGCGGACGTAGAAGCCGCTGGTCGTGACCCCCGTCAACAGGCTGGATTCATTATCCAAACCGAGAAGCTTCGCGAGACAGAAGCCGGCGTTGAAATGATCGCCGGCGCCGGTCGTGATCAGCGGCTTGGGTGTGAATGGTCCTTCGACCACGGCAGAGCCCGCCGCGCTCACCGCGAGGGCGTAGTGCGTCGGGTGGATCACGATCGTGTTGACCGGAACGTGCTGGCGAATCTGCTCACCAACCTTCACCAAGCCTTCGGGCGAATGATCGTTGGTGTCCAAGCCGAGCACGCTGCCGATTTCGGAGGATTCCTTTTCGTTCAATCCGAGGATGACATCCGCGTATTGCTCGAATGCGGCAATCAACTTGAGCGCCTGGGCGATGTCCTCGCGCGTGCGCTTCTCGGGATCGGCAAGGTCGAAAAACACGGTGCGGCGTGGGCCGGATAGATTGGGGCAAACTTCCTTCAGCACGGCTGCCCAGATGTCACTCATGCCGGTGAGCATGGTCCAGTTCACGAAGCCGATGAAATTTGCTTCGGACATCTTGTCGAAAAACTTGGTGAAGCTGTAGCGCTCCTTGATGTTCTGCCAGTTGACCTGCTTGAGGGATTGATGCTTGCCAAGCATGACCTTGCCATCCTCGAACTCGACGGCGTCGGTGTAGCCCGGTTCGGCGATCGAAATCACTTCCGCGCGATTGGCAAATTCCGCAAAAACCGGATGGAGGCTCGGATAACCGAGATTGCCGAGGTAACTGACCTTCATGCCGAAGCTCGCCATGGCATTCGCCATGATCGGACCGTTGCCGCCGAGTTTGATCATCTGACTGACGAACTCGATGTTCGTGCTCTTGCCGGCGGCGGCGCGGATGCGTTCACCCCAGCCGGCCATCCCGGCGAGACGCTGATATTTCTCGCCGCTTTCGCGCTTGTCCACGACGTGGAAAATCTCGTCCACAAAACCATCGAGGCCAATGAAGGCGTTGAGGTGGGCGGGTTTGCCGGCGGCGGCTTGCAATTGCGCGGCGCAGCGTTGGCGGAGTGCGGGGGTGTTCATCGCTTGAATTAAAACCGTTCGGAAACTACTCGGCGCTGATGCCGAGGATTTGCAGGATGCGTTCAAGTTCTTCGTCGCTGAAGAAGGTGATTTCCAGCGCGCCTTTGCCTTGGGAATAGCGGAGGTGGACTTTCGCCGCGAGCCGTTCCCGGAGTTTGTTTTCCAGGTCGGCCACGTGGGCGTCGCCTGGCAGCGGCACCACGATGCTGGTTTTGCCGGGCACCTTGGGGACGCGCTGTTGCAGCTTCGAAACGAGGCCTTCGGTCTGGCGAACATTGAGGGCGTCCTTGATGATGCGTTCGGCGGCGAGTTTTTGATTCGGCTCGCTGGTCAAACCGAGGATGACTTTCGCGTGACCGACGGAAAGCCGGCCGCTCCGAATGAAGCCCTGGATTTCCGGTGAAAGCTTGAGCAGCCGCAACGAATTGGCAACCACGGCGCGACTCTTGCCCACTTTCACGGCGACTTCTTCCTGCGTCAGCGAAAACTGGGCGACGAGTTGTGCGTAGCCTTGCGCTTCTTCGATGGCGTTGAGGTTTTCGCGTTGGAGGTTTTCGATGAGCGCCATCTCCAGCACCGCGCGGTCATCGGCTTCGCGAACGATCACCGGCACTTCGCTCAACCCAACCAGTTGCGAGGCGCGCCAGCGACGCTCGCCGGCAATCAATTCGTAGCTTCCGTCCCGCTCGCGAACGATCAGCGGTTGGACGATGCCCTGTTCCTTGATGGAGTCGGCCAGTTCGCGGAGAGCTTCCTCGGAAAAATCTTTGCGCGGCTGAAGGGAGCAGGGGCGAATCCGGTCAAGTTTTACGCGTTGAACCAGGTCGCGGGAGTCAAAGCTGGGTTGCGGCGCCGGCGCCGGGACAGGGGGCGGCACCACCGCAGCCGCAGGCGGCGGCGCGGGCGCAACGGGTGTGGCAGCGGGTTTGGCAATGACCGGTGTGCCACCCAAAAGCGCACCGAGACCCCGACCTAAAGCAGGTTTTGCCATGCACCCAAAATGGCGAACGGGGAACCGGTTTACAAGCCCGGGCTTTGGTATGAGCGGATGCGCGGATGCCCATTACGGCAATGCCCGATGCGCTTCGAGCTTTAGCGCCCGGCCCTGGACCTGTAGCCTTAAGTGCCATGAGCAAAAAGAGCGGACATATCGCAGCTCGCATTGCGCCTTTCGCAGGCCGGGAATTGGATCCGCATTACCTGGGCTATTTTGATTGCTTCAATCGCCAGTTGTTTTACGAGGCACACGACGTTCTGGAGGAACTGTGGTTGGTTGATCGTCGCGGGCCAGATGGTGATTTTTACAAAGGCCTTATCCAACTCGCCGGTGCGTTCGTGCACATACAGAAGAACCGCGCAGGACCGGCGGCGGCGTTATTCAAACTGGCCTCGGCAAATCTCAAAAAGTACCCGGCGCCACACCGGCAACTGGACTTATCCGCCGTCGAGCAGCTCATTAGCACGTGGTTGGGCCGTCTCGAAGGCGTGTCGGATGCCGCAGCGCTGCTGGAACTCAACGCACCCCCATTCCTGCTCCCGGTTGAAAGCTGAACTGGGTTCATTGGTATGCGGCTCGAAATTCATGGTTCTCCGTTTGTCAGCCGCCTCAAAATGTGATATTCAACCTGCGAATTACTTGAGCAAACATGAAGTTGCCGCATCCATCTCGTTGGGTGAAAGCCTGCGGTTTCACCCTGATTGAATTACTGGTGGTCATCGCCATCATTGCGATCCTGGCGGCCATGTTGTTGCCGGCCTTGACCCGGGCGAAGACCAAGGCGCTCCGCACTTCCTGCCTGAACAACAGCAAGCAAATGAGTACGGGCGGCCAGATGTACGCCGACGACGACGACAAGGGAGCACTCACCGGCGCGATCAATTATTCGGATGACGACATGAACTGGCTTTTTCCGCAGTACCTGCCTGCGGCCAAATCGTTCATGTGCCCGGCGACGAAGAACTCTGTTCGTGCCACCAATGCCATCACCATTGCCGCCACGTTGGTAAGCCCGTCGCCAGCGCTCTCGGGGGGCAATTATTCCACGGTGCAATATTACGCGGACCGCACCCACGGCAACTCCTCCTACCTTCCCGACCTCACGGATAATTCCCCGGGTAAGAACGGTACAGTCGGCCATAGCTACGAGAATGCCGGTTACCTGAACGCGGTCGGCACCGGCGCCGGCGGTGGGAGCAATGTCCGAAAAACCCAGCGAACCGTCGCCGGCTACGTCTATCAGCTGAACACCGGCAATCCGCAGAGCAATTTCATCGGCCAGCGCGGTGGCCCTTCGGATATCTGGCTGATTTACGATGCGGACGACCGCCTCTCGACTGATCCGATGCGCCAGAACGAGGATTATCCGGACGCGGGTGATAATCACGGCAAGGATGGCGGCAACGTGGTCTTTTGCGACGGGCACGCGGAATGGGTCAACCGCAAGGTGTATCTCCGCGCCTGGTACCGCGGGACCGACGAGTATCATTATCCAATTATTCCGTGATGAGGTAGCTGGCATCGGACAAGCGAACCAGCGGCAATCAACTCGACATTGCACCCGAATTGTGGTTACTTCCGGCGACAATTTGTGAAGCGCCTCGTGCCA
>CAYWCK010000382.1:0-5182 GCA_964456685.1 uncultured Bifidobacteriaceae bacterium
TGATCCAGGCGGTGAACTGGTAGCCGCGGAGCTTGGGAATGAAACGAAGGCTGATGGCCAGCGCCACCACGACGAAGACCACCATCGGTTGCCACGCGCCGTTCATTTCAGAATCGTCGCCAGATAGTCCACCGCGATCCCCGGACTCGCGAGAATCGGCACCCGCCGGTCCGCCGGCGCAAGCGCATCCACCACCCGCGCCATCGAAGCTTGGGCCAGGACAATCACCTCAACTTGATGAGACAGTTCCTTCAAGGCGGCCGCAACTTTTGCGTCATGCGTCGCGCCGTCGCCAGCCATCAGGGCTTCAAATGCGCCTTCCACGAGGCGCGAAGTGAGTTCGATCTGCTTTCCGGCAAGCGCCGCGCGACGTTGGATCAAATCCGCAGTCGGCTCCAACGTGGTTGACAACGTCGCGATGACGCCGATGCGTCTTCCCGTTGCCACAGCTTTGTCCGCCATGGGTTGATCCACGCGCAGCACCGGCACGCCGCGCGATTTGGCCGCCGTCTCGACCGCCGGGCCGATGGACGAACAGGTGACCAAAATGTAATCGGCCCCGCCGAGTTCCGCGGATTCGAGATAGCCAGCCACCCGCCGCGCGATGGTCGGCGTGAGACTGCCCGCTTCGCGGATGCCTTTCACGAGCGAGTCATCCGCGATGTTGAAAGTCTCGACGCCGGGGAGTTTCTCCTTGCAGAGCTGGGCGAAGACCGGCACGAGGGTCGCGGAGGTGTGAACGAGTCCGAGTTTCTTTGGTTTCATGCTGACCCCGGCATCGTATGTCGCTGCCAAGTGACGCGACAATTGAAAAACTGATTTATGCCTTGCCGAATCTGGCTTAGTTTTCGCAGCGCATGGCCAAAGCGATGAACAAATTTCTCGGCGCGCTGCTGTTTGCGATAGCAGTGGCGGGCAGTCACGCCGCTACAACTGAAACCGAGCGCCAGTATCTCTCCGGCCGCGGCAAGGACGACGCCGTGCCGTGGAAATTTCTCTGCACCACCGGCGCGCTCTCGGGTTTCTGGACCAACCTGCCCGTGCCGTCGAACTGGGAACTGCACGGGTTCGGTCATTTGAATTACAAAAAGGATTCCACCAACGCCTGGACCGAGCGCGGGCTTTACGAACGCGAGTTCACGCTGCCGAAAGAATGGATGAGCCGCCGCGTGTTCCTCGTCTTCGAAGGCGCGATGACCGACACCAGCGCCAAGGTGAACGGCCAATCCGTTGGCGCGACGCATCAGGGAAGTTTTTATCGCTTCAAATACGACGTGACGCCGCTGGTGAAGTTCGATGGCCCGAACAAACTCGAAGTCGAAGTCGCGAAGCACTCCGCGAACGAATCGGTCAACAAGGCCGAACGCCTGGCGGACTACTGGGTGTTCGGCGGTATTTTTCGCCCGGTCTTTCTCGAAGCGGCACCCGCGCAATTCATCGACCGCGTGGCGATTGATGCGCGCCACGACGGTGCTTTTCGCATGGAGGTTTTCGTCGGCAGCGGCAAGGACGCCGATTCGATCGAGGCGCAAGTCACCACTCTCGATGGCAAACCAGTCGGCGAAGCATTCTCGCAATCGCTGTCCGGCTCGAACGCCACGCTGCGCGCCTCGATTCCGGGCATCCGCAGCTGGAGCGCCGAGTCGCCGAATCTTTACATCGTCGAGGTCCGCCTCAAGCAAGGCAGCAACGTTTTGCACCAAGTGAAACAACGTTTCGGTTTCCGCACGATGGAAGTGCGCGATGGCGAAGGGCTGTTCGTCAACGGGCAGAAAATCATTTTGCGCGGCGTGAACCGCCATTCGTTCTGGCCGGAGTCCGGGCGCTGCCTGAGCGAGAAAGTTCATCGGCTCGACATCACAACGATCAAGGAGATGAACGGTAATGCCGTGCGCATGTCGCATTATCCGCCGGACGCGGAGTTTCTCGATCTGTGCGACGAGCTGGGCCTCTACGTCCTCGACGAACTCGCCGGCTGGCACAATCACTACGACACGGACGTCGGCAAGAAACTCGTCGAGGAAATGGTCACGCGCGACGTGAATCATCCGAACATTCTCTTTTGGGACAACGGCAACGAAGGCGGCTTCAACACGAATCTCGATTTCACCTTCTTCAATTTCGATCCGCAGCAGCGCCGCACATTGCATCCGTGGTCGCCCTTCAACGGTGTGAACACGGCGCATTATCTCGCATTCGACAAGGCACAGATCGCGGCGACCGGCATCGCCACTTACTACAAGGACGGCGCGGAGATCGCCGAGACGAACAATCCCATCCGCTACCTTTACATGCCCACGGAATTCATGCACGGCCTCTACGACGGCGGCGCCGGCGCGGGGCTGGAGGATTATTGGCGCATGATGATGAGCAGTCCGCTTTGTGCCGGCGGATTCATCTGGGCGTTCACCGATGATGCGGTGAAGCGACCGGACACCGGCCAACTCGACACGTCCGGCAATCAAGCGCCCGATGGCATCGTCGGCCCGTATCGCGAGCGCGAAGGGAGTTTCTACACGATCAAGGAACTTTGGTCACCGATCGCGGTCACGCCGGATGCGAAAGGCGCATTGCAAGTGCAGAACCACTACAGCTTCACCGACGCGAACCAATGCCGTTTAACGTGGCAATTGCGCCGCTTCACGACGCCCGCCGAAATGAAGGCTGGCTTCAGTCTGATTGCGGAAGGCGAAGCGAAAGTCCCGTCGATCGCTCCCGGCGCGAGCGGACCGCTGACCTTCGCCCTGCCGACCAACTGGCCGAGCGCCGACGTGCTCGCTATCCGCGCGAACGATCCCGCGGGTCGGGAGCTGTGGACTTGGAGCTGGCCGATGGCGGCGGCGAAACGATTCACGCGGCTCACCGAATCCGGCGCCGCACCTCAGCCGATTTCCGCAACCGACGCCGAGCACAATGTTGAAATCAAAGCGGGCGATCTGGCGGTGACGATCAGCAAAGACACCGGCCTGCTCTACAAAGTGGCGCGTGGTGCGCAGATTTTTTCACTCGCCACCGGACCGCGCCCCGCGAACGGCGCCGCCGCACCGACGAAGTTTGAGCACAAAGCCGAAGCGAATGCTTATGTTGTCAGCGTCACGTTTGCGGGCGATGTCACGTCGCTCACGTGGCGGGTGCAGAGCAACGGCTGGGTGCGGTGCGATTACAAGCTCACCGCCACGGGCACGCAGGATTTCTTCGGCGTGGTGTTCAACTATCCTGAGGCCAACGTGAAAAAGAAACGCTGGTTGGGCGATGGTCCGTTTCGCGTCTGGAAAAATCGCCTGCGCGGCGGGACGCTCAACGTTTGGGAGAACGATTACAACGACACGATCACGGGTCATCGCGGCTGGGTTTATCCTGAGTTCAAAGGCTGCTTCGCCAACGTGCGCTGGCTGCAACTGGAGACGACGGAAGGATTGATCACCGCCGTGCCGGAGAACATTCCGTTCGTGCAGGTGCTCACGCCCGCGCTGCCGCCCGACGATCTCGTCGCCAAGACCAAGGTAAATTTGCCGCAGTGCGGGCTGGGTTTTCTGCACGGCATTCCGCCGATTGGAACGAAGTTCAAAGATGCCAGCCTGAGCGGCCCGCAAGGCCAGCCGAATCAGCCGAACGGAGAATTCACCGGCGCAGTCAGTTTCTATTTTGGCCAGTTGCCTCAATGACTGGATGAAGATGAATCGTTGGAAATTTGCGTCCCACCGACCAGTGGACCCGAGCGGCCCGAAAGAATCTACCGGCGCCGACAACGGCCTCCCTCTCCCAGCGGGAGAGGGATTGAGGGTGAGGGAGAGGCTTCAGCTTTCAACCGCACGTGGCAATTCCTTCACGCTGCCCCAGTTCTCGATACGTTCTCCCTCACCCCGGCCCTCTCCCGCTGGGAGAGGGAGTAGCATCGCGCGCGCGACGACTTCGACTCAGCGCGTGGCTCTCGCCGAAAAACGGGATGCAACATGAAACGGCTGCTTGCGCTAACGGCCGCCGCCGCGCTGGTTGCCGGCTGCAAATCCTCGCGCGTCGGACAGCCTTTGACCGACCATGTGGCGCAGACTCACACCATGCGAACGACTTTCAAAATCGGCGAGACGAACATTTCGGTGCTGGTGCTTCAACACGGCCAGCCTTCACCCACGTTCATCAACGTCCATGACGATGAGAACAC
This sequence comes from uncultured Bifidobacteriaceae bacterium, assembly GCA_964456685.1. Taxonomy (GTDB): domain Bacteria; phylum Verrucomicrobiota; class Verrucomicrobiia; order Limisphaerales; family JADLHS01; genus CAYWCK01. The sequence continues at coordinate 4,163 of CAYWCK010000382.1, forward strand.
TTCCGTCGCTGCCGGCAAGACGGTCATCGAACAAACCAGCGGACGGCTGATCGAGCTGTCGCACGGCGGCCACCGCAACGTGCGGTTCACGCTGGGCGGTGAGCGCTTCGCCTTCGATCCGAACCGGATTTATTCCGACGCCGGCATCCGCGCGACGCTGAAGCATCAGAGCCATCACAGTGAAGCTGCGCAGCGCGCCGTGAAACGCTTCGCAACGCAATTGCTGGAGCGGTTCGCGCTCGACCGCGAGCCGGTCATCATCGCCCTGCACAATAACACCGAACGCGCGCTGACGATTCACAGTTACGAACCCGGCCACGAACACGCCGCCACTTCGAAAGCCGTTCACGTCGCCCCGACGCGCAGCCCGGACGATTTCTTCTACGTCACCGAAGAGCGTTTCTTCGAGTACCTGAAACAGCGCGACTTCAACGTGACGTTGCAGGACAACGCCAACGTGCCCGACGACGGCTCGCTCTCCGTTTACTTCGGCAAGAAGGGCGCTCCCTACATCAACATCGAAGCCGAAATCAGTCATCTCAACGCGCAAATCGAAATGGTCCGCGTGGCGCGCGCCATGGTGGAGGAGTTGGGACTAACGCGGTAGCGCCAGCCGACCGGCAAAAAATCTGGCAACCCGAGCGGGTTCGCGCTGGCGTCAGAATCGCGGCCCAGCGTATGTTGCCGCCCGCATCACCGACTCAGATATGGAAGCCCCGCTCTCGCCCTTGGAATTTGCCCGCCGCGCCCGGCGACTTTACGCAAACCGCGAAGCCGTTGTGGACGGATCGCTGCGACTGACCTACGAACAATTTTTCGCGCGCTGCGACCGCTGGTCCACCGCCCTGCAAGCCCTCGGGCTTAAGCCAGGCGACCGCGTGGCCTACATCGCACCCAACACGCACACGCATCTCGAAGGTTACTACGCCGTGCCGCAAATGGGCGGCGTCATCGTGCCGATCAATTATCGCCTCACGGCGGATGACTTCGCCTACATCATCAATCACAGCGGCGCCAAAG
>CAYWCK010000383.1:0-5178 GCA_964456685.1 uncultured Bifidobacteriaceae bacterium
ATCCGTTACAGCGCGCGGGCGATCGCTGAGGGTGGCATGGCTCGCGCGGCTCAATTCTCGTGAAGCCGGCGCGGGTCACCGGGATGGAAGCAGCCCTGGTCTGTCCGTGACTTGGCGGCACGCGATTTTCTTTTGCAGGCAGTTGGTCCTCCGGCATGATCTCGCGCATGAACCGATTCGCGGGGTTTCTCTTCTTGGTTATCGGCCTGGGCGTCTCGGGCAAAGCAACGGAAGTTATCGCTGCGGATCTCCCGCCGCAGCGCTTTGAGGGTCGGCATTACCGCGGAGTGGGCGACTTGGAATATCTTCAACTGCTCGAAACGGCGCGGGAAATGTTCGAGCCCAGTCCCGTCCGCCAAAACCTCGCGATGCTCTATATCACGAACTGGAACGGCCTCGTCGAAGGACCGACCTGGGACGCGTGGTGGATTCAAAACAGCTACGGCACGACCTACGCCATCCTGCCGCTGCTGCGCGAACCGTTTCTGACCTTCCTGCAAAACTCGCAGGACTTGTGGTTCGATCAGATGGGCGATGGCAAGCGCGTGGGCGCAACTCCGCCGCACGATTGGGTCGCCCCGGATGGTGCGCTTTGCGACGCGGCGCGCCCGGGCTGGATTGTTTACAAGCAAGGCGACGGGCGCATCAACATTCACGACTGGGGCATGGAGTTCACGGCGGCGGGCATGGTGTTACAGAGCGAATTACTGCTGACCACGCGCGACCTGCAAGCCATCGCGAGATATCTTCCGAAGTTGGAACGATGCGCCGCGTTCATTGAGACGCGGCGTGATCCGGCCAATAGTTTGTTTCTGGCCGGACCAGCGGGAAATCTGCTCGCTCCCAGCTATGCTGGTTGGAAGAAACCGGATGGAACGTACGGGCAGGCCTACCTGACCGGGCTCTCGATCACCTACATCGCAGCGCTGGATCGCTTAATCGAACTCGAAAAGCTTGCGGGGCGCACGGCGGAAGCCGATCGATTTGCCAGGCTGCGTGCCGCAGCGCGGCAAGGCCTCGCCGCGGTCACGACAGCCGAAGGATATTTCATCCGTTCACTGGATCCTGATGGCGTCCGCCACGGTGTGTTCGGCGCGAGTGCCCACGGTTACTTCGAGGCTTCACCCAACCACGATGCCATTGCCTTCCGCGTGACCGACGAATCGCAATCGGCCAAAATCATGCGCAAGATTGCCGCCATTCCCGAACTGCGGCCGCATGCCTTCATCCTACCCAACTATCCGAGCTACGATGACATGTACGAGAGGCCGGAAGGTTTGTGGGGCTTTGGTACGTGGGTGAACGGCGGGCATTGGTCCACCTGCGAGGCGCGGATGATCCTTGCTTACTATCGGTTGGGCGAATTTGAGGATGCCCGGCGTTCAATGAAGCAGTTGTTGAGGTTCGCCGAGAAGTTTCGGTTGGACAATCCGCTGGTCAAATGCGGCAGCGATGTTTATCAGCCGAACCAGCCGGTGAATCTCACCTACGACGCCTTCGGCCCGCCGGCTGCATTCATGCGCGGCTTGTTTGAATACCTTTACGATGCGGACGGTTTGACTCTCGTGCCGCATGTTCCCGATTCAATTACGGAACTTCAGCAGCTGGATCCGGTGCGGTTGGGAACAAAGCGACTCTTTGTTTCAATCGCCGGCCAAGGCGCAATTACCAGCGTAAAAGTTAACGGGCGGAAGTGGAAATCCTTCACGGCCGACAAGGTGATTTTGTCCGAGAAAAGCACGCCTTCAGTAGCACAAGTCGAGATTGTGCGTGGGAACGGTCGGTTCACCCAGCGCCACAAAAGTCAGGCGACCCCGGCCACCAAGACGCCCACGCTCGCAGGGAGCGAGTTTTCCCCCACGGTGGCAAACAGCTTGCAGCGCATTGAGAAGTTTTATCGAAAGTTACACGCCAGCCATTTGGGCGATTCCTACGAGGCCGCGCATGCCAAACTTGTGCTTGATTGCGCTCAAGCTGTGGTCACGCGAAAGGAATTGCAGCGCGCAGGCAAACTCACGGCGCTTCCGGCCACATCGCAGATCGCCGCGGATAATTCCTTCACTGAAACCACCGCCAAACTTTGCCTCGGATTAGAGGCGGCTTTGGCAGCCCGCCAAAGCGCTCCGGACGGACGACGAGGCAAGATTTGGGAGTGTTGGCTAGCGAGTGGCTCTGAGGCCACCGGCCGTTAGTAACCTGCACGGGAGATTTATGCGTTCAGGCCCGACCGGTCAGGGCGCACCGCAAAGGTTTTCAACACTATCCGAATACCGCTCACACGAGAGGGTAACTCAAAAACTACTTTGCTGTGCAGCGCGGTGACGAAACCAGCGATAGGATTGAATTGATTTGCTTAGCAGGCGTCCGTTTGCAAAATGCCGCGCGTGTTTCAAATCAAAACAAATGATATGGTGAGTTTTCGCTCTTCAAATGTCCGTTTTCTCAAAGCGGAGTCGCTTTTCGTTGCGTTGGCCGGCTGCGGTGTCCTGCTCGCAAGCGGCCAATCTGTTGTCGGCACGAATGATCAACCTTACCGGCTGGATACCGTGGTGGTCCTCGGCAGCCCGACGGATGCGCCGGTCGAAGGGGCCAGTGTAAGCGTGCTGTCAGGCGCAACTTTGACCGAGCGTGGCATCACCTCGGTACGGGAATTGACGGCGGTGACGCCGAACCTGGCGACTTTTGATGCGAACGGTGACCGCACGCCGCGCTTCAGTCTCCGCGGTTTGCGCGAAAATAATTTCAGTTACGGTCAAAGCGCCGCGGCGATTTACGTGGATGACGTGCCGTACAGCGACCTCTTCACGAGGGGCGTGCCGTTGTTCGACATCTATTCCGGTGAGTTTTATCGCGGGCCGCAACCGACTTTGTTTGGTGCGAATCGACCGGGCGGGGTGCTGAATCTGATGACGCGGCTTCCGGGCAATGAATGGCATGGCCGCGCCGGGGTAAGTTACGGCAATTACAACGCCCTCAGTGTCGAAGCCGGGATTGACGGGCCGGTGGTGGAGGACAAGTTGGCGGTCGGCGTGAGGGGATTATTTAGTCAGCGAGATGGCTACTTCGAAAACCTGGTTACGGGCAATGATCCGGATGGGCACGAGACACTGGCGGGCCGGGTCCAAGTGCGCTGGACGCCGACGGAACGGCTCGATCTGACTTTTTCAGCGGCAGCCGACCGCTTCCACGACGGCGGCGTGATTGTGCGGCCGATCGATGCGCCGGGTGATTTGTTCGATGTGAAGTACGACCAGGACGGGCACAACCATCAGGAAAGCCAAACTTACGCTTTGCGTGGCGCGTGGACCGGGGAGCACGTAAAAGCAGTTTCCATCACTTCGTGGCGGCGTTGGGAGCAGGATGTGCTGGGCGATTTCGATTTCGCGGAGTTTTTTTCTCCCAATAACTTTCCGCTGAACGGACTGGCGGGTTTTGCCACGCCGCGAGTGAAGCAATGGTCGCAGGAAGTGCGCCTGGAATCGCTGGATCAAGATGCGAAATTGAAATGGAATGGCGGCGTGTATTGGTCCGAACTGACCACGGATTTTGCTTCGGGTTACATTTACGGCCCGTTGGCTCCGTTAGTGGTCAGCCCTTCGGCACCGACTTCCGGCACGGATTTGACCAGCGGCCGTAATCGCAATGAAAACGTGGCTCTGTTCGCCCAAGGCACCTACTCCTTCTGTGAAGCACTCGATCTAACTGCTGGGCTGCGCTACGAGTTCGCGGACGTCCACGGGCATCGCAATCATACATTCGATGGTTTTCCGATTGCCGCGCCCCAGGCCTATGCAGCGGACTACAATTCGCTCCAACCCAGCGCGGTGCTGACCTGGCGTTTTGCTCCTAAATGGACTGCTTGGGCCAAGTTCGCGACGGGTTTCCAGCCGGGTGGTTTCAGTTCCTCCTCCGATAACTCCTCCGCGACTGAGTACGGCGCGGCCGAGTCGCTTCACTACGAAATCGGTGTCAGCGCAAAATTACTGGATGACAAACTGATCGCCAGCGCCACTGGTTTCTGGATTGATACCCACAATTACCAGGTCTATCGACCGGTCGTGACCTTCGATGGCGTCAGCAGCGGATTGGATTTCTACATCCTCAACGCGCGGCAGGCGCGGACGTTTGGTGGAGAGTTGGAATTGCGCGCGTTGCCTTGCGAGTTCTTCGAATTCCGCCTGGCCGGTGGCTTCCAGAACGCGGAGTTTCGCGACTTCACTACCCCGGGGCCGTTCAGCCAGAACTACGATGGCAATGACATCAACTTCGTTCCGGAGTTCACCTTGGATGCCAGCGTGACGGCACGGGCCAAGGGCGGTTTCTACGCCACGCTCGGCGTGACGGCGGTGGGCCAATATTGGTTCGATGAAGGCAACACCGAGAAGCAAGACGCGTTCGCACTGCTCTACGCACGCGCGGGTTGGACGCACAAGAATTTTGGCATCTCTGTGTTCGGCCGCAACCTGACCGACACGGAGTACTACGCCAACGCATTGGACCTTGGTCCGCGGACCGGTCCGAACAGTTTCTTTGTGGGAACACCGGGTGATCCGCTGACCTTCGGCGGACAGGTGGACATCAAGTTCTGAGTTCGATCCGGGGAAACAACTTGCTGAAAGTGAGCTGATTTTCTAGCCTGCGCCTATGGATTCAGGTCCACAGATTTCCCAATACCTCGCCGTGCTGATGCTTTTTGCACTGGCTGTGGCGGCGACGGGCGGAATGATCTTGTTCTCGGTGTTCCTCGGCAAACGGGGCGCCACGAACAAGGCCAAGCAGACCGCCTACGAGTGCGGAATGATCCCGGTTGGCGAAGGTGCGCCGCGCCTCTCGGTGAAGTTCTACCTCGTGGCGATGTTGTTCATTCTTTTCGATATCGAGGTCGTCTTCATGTATCCGTGGGCCGTTGTTTACAAGGACATGTTGGTGGACCACGCCAATCTGATTCTTGGTTCGATGCTGTCGTTTATCGGGATTCTTTTCGTCGGCTACATCTACGCGGTGAAGAAGCACGCGTTTGATTGGAAAAGTTAAGCAACAATTTGCGGTAAAAAATTTAACGGGCCGTCCCGAAAGGCGAGGACGGCCCGTTTTGCTTGCTGATAACCCCGTTCAGGCAATCGTGATTTCCTTGTCCAGATAAACGTCCTGAATCGCGTTGAGCAACTCGACGCCTTC